>DATFEN010000333.1:0-3726 GCA_035251085.1 Vicinamibacteria bacterium
TACCGGCTACGGCTGCGTGTACTTCGCCGCAGAGATGCTCGCCAGCCGCAACCAGACGTTCGACGGCAAGCGCTGCCTCGTCTCGGGCAGCGGCAACGTCGCCCAGTACACGATCGAGAAGCTCGTCGACCTGGGCGCGAAGCCGCTGACGCTGTCGGACTCGAGCGGCTACATATACGACGACGCGGGGATCGATCGCGACAAGCTCACGTTCGTGATGGAGCTGAAGAACGTCCGGCGCGGCCGGATCCAGGAGTACGCAGACCGGTTCAAGGGCGCCGTCTACGTCCTCGCGGACGCAAAGCTCGACCACAACCCGCTCTGGGCCCACCCGGCCGACTGCGCGTTCCCGAGCGCCACCCAGAACGAGATCAACGGAAAGGACGCGACCAACCTGCTGAAGGGAGGCGTCACGCTGGTGGCCGAGGGCGCCAACATGCCGACCGACGGCGAGGGGATCGTCCAATTCGTCGACGAAAAGATCCTCTACGCTCCCGGCAAGGCGGCGAACGCTGGCGGGGTGGCGGTCTCGGGCCTGGAGATGGCCCAGAACAGCATGCGCTACTCCTGGACCCGCGAGGAGGTGGACAACCGCCTGCGCCTCATCATGAAGAGCATCCACCGGGCCTGCGTCGAGACCGCGGATCGCTTCGACAGCGCGGGGAACTACGTCGACGGTGCCAACATCGCGGGCTTCCTGAAAGTCGCCGACGCGATGATGGACCAGGGCCTCGTATAGCGACGAGCGACGGGCGTGCGACCATGACCGAAGGCGAGGCGGCGCGGCCGTCCTTCCTCCGCGAGACCCGCTTCCAGGACTTCCACGACCTGATGCGGTATCGGGTCATGGAGATCCTGCTCGTGGCGAGCCCGTACGACTCCTTCATCCTCGAGGAGGCCGGACAGCTCAGCGAGCGCGTGCTCGGCGAGTTCCGCAACCTGGACCTGCACTACGGCCCGGGACTGACGGGCGTATCGACCGGCGCCGAGGCGCTGGAGCTGGCGCGTGGGCAGCGGCGCTTCGACCTGATCGTCACCGCGCCCCGCCTCGCGGACATGACGGGGCCAGAGCTGGCCCTGCGCGTTCGCCAGGCCGGCCTCGACGTGCCGGTCCTGCTGCTCGCCTTCGACGCCCAGGAGCTGAAGGAGATCGTCGCGCGCAGCGACCTCTCCGGCGTCGAGCGCGCCTTCCTGTGGCAGGGCGACGCCCGCATCCTGCTCGCCATGGTCAAGTGCGTCGAGGACCGGCGCAACGTCGACCACGACACGCGCGCCGTGGGCGTGCAGGTCATCATCCTGATCGAGGACAACGTCCGCTACTACTCCTCCTTCCTGCCCACGATCTATGCGGAGCTGCTGCACCACTCGCAGCGCCTGCTCGCCGAGGGTGTCAACCTCGCGCAGAAGATCATGCGGATGCGGGCGCGCCCCAAGATCCTCCTGTGCGGCACCTACGAGGAGGCGTGGCAGGCCTTCACGCGCTATCAGGAGGACATCCTCGGCGTCGTCTCCGACGTGGAGTTCCCCCGGGATGGGAGCTGGTCGGCCGAGGCGGGCCTCGAGTTCGCGCGGCGGGTCAAGGTGCTGTGGCCAGACGTCCCGGTGCTGCTGCAGTCGTCGCGCCCCGAGAACGAGCCGCTGGCCCGGGCCGCAGGTGCGGAGTTCCTCCTCAAGGGCTCTCCGCTCCTGCTCAACGACCTGCGCCGCTTCATGCTCGGCAACTTCGGCTTCGGCGATTTCCAGTTCCGGCATCCGGACGGCACCGCGGTGACGCGCGTCACTGACCTCAGGTCTCTCGAAGAGGCGCTCCACCGCGTGCCCGCGGAGAGCCTCGCCTATCACGCCGAGCGCAACCACTTCTCGAAGTGGCTCAAGGCGCGCACCGAGTTCGCGCTGGCTCACGCGCTCCGCCCGGCCCGGGTCTCGGACTTCGCCACCGTCGAGGACCTGCGACGGACCCTGATCCGCGCCATCGCCGACTACCGGCGCGAGCGCGACCAGGCCGTCGTCGCCGACTTCGACCGCGACACCTTCGACGCCAGCGCCGACATGTATCGCATCGGCGGCGGGTCTCTGGGAGGCAAGGCGCGCGGGCTCGCCTTCGTGCGCCGCCTGCTGTCCGAGTCGGGGCTGAGCCGCGCGTTCGCCGGGGTGGCGCTGCGCGTGCCGCCCGCCATCGTGCTCGCGACCGACGTCTTCGACCGCTTCCTCGATCAGAACGAGCTGCGGGACTTCGCGGTCGCCGCCGGGGACGACGCGGAGCTGCTGGCCCGCTTCCTGGCCGCGGAGTTCCCCGACGATGCGAAGCGGGACCTCGCGGCGTACCTCGACCGCGTCCGCCATCCGCTCGCGGTGCGCTCCTCCAGCATCCTCGAGGACTCGCAGCACCAGCCCTTCACCGGCGTCTACCAGACCTACATGCTCCCCAACTCCAACCCCTCTCGCGAGGTCCGGCTGGAGCTGCTGGTGCGGGCCGTCAAGCGCGTGTTCGCCTCCACGTTCACCCAGCAGGCCAAGGCCTACATCCGCGCGACGCCCTACCGCCTCGAGGAAGAGCGGATGGCCGTCATCGTGCAACGGGTCGTGGGGGCGGACCACGGAGGGCGCTTCTACCCCGACTTCGCCGGCGTCGCGCGCTCCTGGAACTTCTACCCGACGCCGCCGCTGGAGGCGAAGGACGGCATCGCAGCCGTGGGCCTGGGCCTCGGACGCACCGTCGTCGAGGGCAGCAACTGTCTTCGCTTCTGCCCGCGCCACCCGCGGCACCTGATCCAGTTCTCTTCGGTGGAGGACCTGCTGCGGAACTCGCAGCGCAGCTTCTGGGCCGTGGACCTGGCGCGCCACGAGCTCGGCGACGATACCGATACGGGCGAGACGCCCTTCGGCCTCGACGCCGCCGAGGCCGATGGGACGCTGGCCGCCTTGGCGTCGACGCACTCCGCGGAGAACGACGCCGTGTACGACGGCGTGTCGCGGGCCGGGCAGCGCCTGGTGAGCTTCGCGCCGATCCTGAAGCACGGCCTCTTCCCCCTCGCCGAGATCCTCGACCGGCTGCTCGGCATCGGCGGCTGGGGCATGGGCGCGCCGGTCGAGATCGAGTTCGCGGTGGACCTCTCGGGCCCCTCCGGAAGACCGAAGGAGTTCGCGGTGCTCCAATTGCGTCCCCTGGCGCTCGCTCGCGAGACCGAGGAGCTGGTCATCGGGCATGCCGAACCCGAACGCATCCTGTGCCGGAGCGGCAGGGTTCTCGGCAACGGCCGCATCGAGGACATCCGCGACGTGATCATGGTCGAACAGCGCCGTTTCGACCGCGCGCGCAGCCGCCAGACCGCACTCGAGCTCGGCCGCTTCAACGCCGAGCTGGCGGCCCAGGGCCTCCCCTATCTGCTGATCGGCGTCGGACGCTGGGGCTCGGCCGACCCGTGGCTCGGCATTCCCGTGAGCTGGGACCAGATCTCGGGCGCCCGGGTCATCGTCGAGGCCGGTCTCGCCGACATCCAGGTCACGCCGTCCCAGGGGACGCACTTCTTCCAGAACATCACGTCCTTCGACGTGGGCTATTTCACGATCAATCCCGACGCCGGCGACGGCTTCGTGGATTGGGAATGGCTGGCGGCCCAGCCGGCGCTGAGCGAGACGTCGTGCGTGCGCCATCTCCGGCTCGAGCGTCCGCTGGTGGTCGAGATGAACGGCCGGAGGAACGAGGGCGTGGTCCTGAAGGCCTGA
>DATFEN010000338.1:0-4430 GCA_035251085.1 Vicinamibacteria bacterium
CCTGACCGGCTGCTTCGGGTCGCCCAGGTCGATCTCCTTCAGATCGCCGACCACCAGCACGATCATGCGCTCCGGCACGAGGTACGCGCGGGCCACGCGCCGCACGTCCTCCTTGGTCACCGCGCGGATGCGGTCGCGATAAGTTGGCCAGAACGAAGGGTCGCGCCGCGTGTACTCGTCGGCGGCGAAGGTGCCGACGACCTGTGCGGCCGAGGTGAAGTTCGAGGGGAATGTCTCGATCAGGCTCCTCTGTATCGTCTCGAGCTCCTCGTCGCCCACGAGTTCCTCGCGGATGCGCCGGATCTCGTCGAAGACGAGCCTGGTCGCGAGCGCGACGCTGCGGCTCTTGCTCTGGAAGCCGGCCCGGAACCGGCCCGGATAGTAGACGCCGAAGCCGATGCCCGAGCCCGCCGAGTAGGCGAGCCCCTCGTTCGAGCGCACCGTCTTGGTGATGCGCGAACTGAAGCCGGAGCCGCCCAGGATCTCGTTCATCACTTCGAGGGCGTACACGTCCGGGCTCGTGCGCAGGACGCTCGGCAAGCCGATCGCCACACGGCCCTGGTTCACGTCCTTCTGGATCCGGTAGAGGCCGGGGCTCGCCGTCTTGATGTCGCTCGGCACCGGCGGAACGGCGAGCCGTGGCGAGGCCCAGCCCGAGAACGCCGCCTCCAGCTTGCGCACCATCGCGTCGCGCGAGAGCGCGCCCGACACGGCCAGGATCATGTTGGCGGGGTAGAAATGACGCCGGTGGAATTGGACGAGGTCGTCACGGACGATGGCTTCGAGCGACGCCTGGGTGGAGAAGCGGTTGGTGAAGTGATCCTCGCCCAGCAGCAGCAGGTTCCACTCGCGCGCCTCGATGTCGCCGCCCTCGTCGTTGCGCTTCTTCATCTCCTGGAGCGCCTGCTGTTTCGCCAAAGCGAGACGGTCTTCCTGGAAGCCCGGGTGTCGCAACACATCGACGAAGAGCCGGAGCGACTCGTCCAGGTTGTCCGCGAGGCAGTTGAGGGTCGCGCTCGCGACCGTGTCTCCGACGCCGGTCGCGATCTGTGCGGCGAGAAAGTCGAGGCGCTCGTCGAGGGCCTCCGCGGACAGGCTGCGGGTGCCACCGCGGCGCATCTGGGATCCGACCAGCGCCACGAGCCCCGGCGTGCCCTCGGGCTCCAGCCAGCGCCCCGTGCGCACCTGCACCGCAACGTTCACGAGGGGCAGGGTGCGGTCCTCCTTGATGAAGGCGACGATGCCGCCGCGGAGCACGACGCGGTGGTCTTTCGCGCGCGGCGGCTCGAACACGAACGGCTCGAAGACGAGGGCCTCGGGGCTCGCAGGTATGGCCTGGGCGATGGCTTCGACCGGCGCCAGCACCAAGAGCAGGCTCGCGAGCGCGCGAGTCACGGCGCGGGCGTCTCCTTGCGCCGGAAGACCCCCACCGTGCGCCTCTCCGGGCTCAGGTACTGGCGGGCCACGCGCTGCAGGTCGGCGGCGGTCACGGCGTCGGTCTCGGCCGAGGCGGTGTTGATGTAGCGCCAATCCCCGAGGCCGTCGTAGACGAGGAGCTGCCGGAGAATCGACATCGGCTGGTACAAGCGCCGATACGCGGCTGCCTTCGCTTGATTCTTGACCTTCTGCAGCTCGTCGTTTGGGACCGGCTCGCTCTTCAGGCGCTCGAGCTCCGCGTACAACGCCGCCTCGGCGGCGCCGGGGTCCTGACCGTCTTTCAGAGTCATCTCGACACCGAAGGCCCCGGCGTACTTCTTCAGGTCCGCGAAGGCGAACGCGTGGTTCGCCACCTGGCGACCCAGAACGAGGGCCTTGTAGAGGCGGCCCGTGCGGCCGGAGAGGACGTCGGAGAGGAGATCGAGCGACGCGCGGTCCTTGTGGACGAACGGCACCCCCTGCCACCAGGCGCGAATGGTGGGAGAGGTCTCGGCCTCGGCGCTGTAGCGCTTCTCGCCGAGGGCGGGGGGTTCGAGGGTGACGACCTCGGGTGGATCGACCTTGCCGCGCGGAATCCGGCCGAAGTAGCGCTCTAGGAGCGGCTTCGCCGACGCGGACCGGAAATCGCCCACCAGCACGCCGGTGAGGTTGTTGGGCGCGTAATAGGTCGCGAAATAGTCGCGGGCCTGGGCCAGCGTGTAGGCCGGAATGTCCGAGGGCCATCCGACGACCGGCCATTGGTAGGGGTGGGCCTCCCAGAACAGCGCCTGGAACTCCTCCTCGAACTTGCCGAGCGGAGTGGATTCGGTCCTCAGCCGGCGCTCCTCGAACACCACGTCGCGCTCGCTGTAGAACTCGCGGAATACGGGGTTGAGCAGGCGGTCGGACTCGAGCCAGCACCACAGCTCCAGACGGTTGCGGGGCACCCGGATGAAGTAGACGGTGGTGTCCTCGTCGGTGCCGGCGTTCATGAACTCGCCGCCGTTGCGCGTGTAGATCTGGTCGAGCTGGTCCTTGATGATCGTCTCGCGCTGCTGCTTGACCAGCGCATCGAAGGCCCGCTCCAGCTCGCGGTAGCGCTCGGTCTGGTTCTCCGGCTTGACGAGATCGTCGATCTCGCCGCGGCGCAGGCGCTCGCGCATGAGCGCCAGCTCCGCCCGCATCGACTCGCGGACCCGCTCCTGTTCCTCGATCAAGGCGAGGTCTCTCTCGATGTCCCGGGTGCCGATGGTCCGCGTCCCCTTGAACATCATGTGCTCGAAGAAATGGCTGATCCCGGTGATGCCCGGGCGCTCGTTGACCGAGCCGACACGCGCCATCCAGCCGGCCGCGATCGTGGGGGCCTCGTGGCGCTCGAAGAGCAGCCACTTCATGCCGTTCGCGAGACGAATCTCCTCCACTTCGATCCGCGGAGGCTGTGCGGCTTGGGCCGAAGCTGCCCAGCTCACGACCAAGGCCGGAAGCCATGGCTTCATTTCAGGCCAGCCGCAAGCAAGGCGCGCTCCGCCGCCCAGAACAGGAACACGCCGAGGAACACGACGAGCGCCATCCTCGGGCCGCGCTCCTCGTTGACCTCGGGGATCAGGTCGCTGGCCGCCACGTACAGCGTCACTCCCGTGGAGATGGGAAGTGCATACGCGACCGCAAATGCGAATCGGTGCATGCAGATCACCCCCAGGAGCGTCGCGGCGCCCAGGATCAGCGACGCCACGAGCGCTCCCCGCGGCCCGCGGCCCGAGGCGAGCGCGATCGACGCCACCGTGAAGCCCTCCGGGAACTTGTGGAGGAACACGGCGAAGAAGACCAGGAGGCCGAGAGGCGCCGAGACCAGGAAGCCCGAGGCGATCGAGACGCCGTCGAAGAACGTGTGGATCGCGAGGCCCAGGACCGCCGAGGCGCTGACGCCCGGGTCCATCATCACGTCGGCGTGCACCTCCTCGCCGAAGTGGAAGTGCGGCGCGATCGTGTGCTCGAAGAAGTGCACGAGGAAGTACCCCGCGAGGACGAGGAGCGGCGCGTTCGGCGACAGCTCCATCGACTCGGGCAGCATGCGCAGGAACGTCGCCGCCAGCATGAAGCCCGCGCCGAGGGCCACGAAGTGCTTGAGCAGCAGCTCGTTCCAGCCGCGCCGCGACACGATCACGAGGCCGCCCAGCACGTTGGCGGCGGCGGCCCCGAGGCCCAGGACCAGGCTGATCAGGAAGGACGTGTCCATTCGCGAACGGACCGCGGAGCGTAGCATAATCTGGAGCTTCCACGTGGCTTCGCTCCGCGCGCTCATGTGCCTCACGAGCCTTCTCGTCGCGTCTTCGAGCCGGGCGCAGGAGCCCGAGCTCCCGGCCGTGCCTCCTCCGCATGAAGAGGAGCCGGCGGCCGAGGGTCCCGCGCCCGATGCTCGGACACTGAGCCTCTCGGAAGCCGTCCGGATGGCCCTGGAGGGCAACTTCGGGCTCCTGGACGCGGCGGACAGCGTGGCGGTCGCCCGCTGGAACGAATCCACCGCGAGGGCCCAGTTCCTGCCGCGTTTGACGCCGCGCTACCAGCGGAGTGACGACCAGTCGCTCTTCGCTCTGGACGCCTTCCAACGCGTGCCCTGGCTGGGGGGCAGCCTCAGCGGCACGGCCGGCTACCGCTCTTCCGACCAGGTCGGCCCGGTCCCGGCGGGCAAGTCCACGGACCTGCGCCTGGCCCTGAGCCAGCCGCTGCTGCGTGGCTTCGGGCCGAACGCCACGTACTACGACTTGCGCAACGCGCGCCGCCAACGCCAGCGCCAGGAGCGGGGCTTTGACGTCCAGCGCCAGGCCCTCGCGGTCACGGTCGCCAGGGCCTACTATGCCGTGGTGCGGCAGCGCGCGCTCATGGGCGTGTCGCGCCAGAGCCTGCTGCGGACCAAGGGGCTGCGCGAGGCCTCCGACGCGCGCATGCAAGTGGGCCTGGCCAGCAAGCTCGACGTCTTCCGCGCCGAGCTGCAGGCGTCGCAGACCGAGGACGCC
>DATFEN010000339.1:0-12796 GCA_035251085.1 Vicinamibacteria bacterium
GCGCGGGAGCGCGCGGCTACAGCCAGCTGCTCTTCTGGTTCGGAGCCGGGGCCATCATCGGGGCGCTGCTCACGGCGCACCGGGGCGCCGCTCCGGCCCGTGGTCGCGCGCTACTCCTCGGCTTCGGTGGTTACGGTGCCGCGGCACTGGTCGCCGTGCTCGTCCCTTGGCTGTCGCTGGCGATGGTGCTGCTCTTCCTCGCCGGAGTGAGCCTCGTGACCGCCTTCTCCATCCTCAATTCCCTCGTGCAGGAAGCGGCGCCGTCGGAGTTCCGCGGCCGTGTCGTCGGGATCTACGGCCTGTTCTTCCGAGGCGGGATGCCCTTCGGGAGCCTCGTGGCCGGCTTCCTGGTCCGCGCCTTCGGTGCACCGCTGACGCTGGCCGTGTTCTCGGGGCTGCTGGCGATGATGGCGCTGGTCGTCTCGCTGCGAAGCCGCCGCATGCAGGCGCTCTGATAGCAGTGACGAGCTGCGAAGGGAACAGCGTCGGTGGCGCTCTGCGAAGTTCAGGAGCGTCGCCGGCGCTCGGCGACGCGACGCGTTTGAATGATGGTGCCGGAGGCGGGACTCGAACCCGCATGGGTTTCCCCACACGCCCCTCAAACGTGCGTGTCTGCCAATTCCACCACTCCGGCACGACGCGTGGGTGGTCGAAACCGAAATTCTAGAAGGCGTCTACGGACGTGTCAACGCTCGCTCGGCGAGGCGCGCGAGCATTCCGGACGCGTGCAAATGCTCGAAGAGCGCGTCCGCGATCACGCGGTGACCAGCGGCCGACGGATGCGGATCCGATCGCGAGAGATGCAGGAGCTCGCGACCCAGCTCCACGCCGCCGTGGCGCACCATGAAGCGCCTCACCGCGGGCGCCGCGCTGAAGCTGGCGATGCCATTCGATTCGACGAGGCGCCTCACCTCGTGGGGCGCGGCCGGGTAGTAGAGCACCAGCAGCTCGAAGCGCTCGACTTCCGCGAGCCGGCGCAGCTCCTTGAGGGTGCGATCGTAGGCCGCGACCCCGATCATGTGGGCATAGCGGGGTGGGACCATCGACCCGTCTTCGTCCTGTGCGCTGCGCCAGCGGACCTTGACGGGCCGGCCAACCAGGCCACCCTCGTCGTCGCCTTCGGTCGGGCCTGCTGAAAGGCGCTCGCGGACGAAGTCCGCCAGGAACGAGCGCCGCGCCGAGAGATAGTCGTTCCGCTCCTGCAGGAAGTTCGGCAGCCCCATGTCGTTGCCGCAGAAGCCGACGATCACGAGGTCCGGCCGAAAGCGCAGGCCCTTCTCCTTGAGCGTCGCCAGCTCCATCACGCCGTTGTATCCGGGCACGGCCGTGTTGAGGACTTCGAAGCGAGCGCCGAGGCTCTCGGCTTCCAGCTTTGCCTCGAGGACGGCGAGGTAGTCCTCGCCATCGGCGACGCCCCAGCCGAACATCACCGAATCGCCGAGGCCGACGATGCGCGCGACGCCGGGCGGTTTCTCGGCAGCATAGTCGCGGTCGCGGAACCCCTCCGCGTTCGTGGAGACCGCACGGCCCATGAAGCTCACGTGCAGGCCGGGCCGAAGCTCGTAGACGATGTCGTCGCTGCGGCTTGCTCGCACCAGGTCGCCGAGTCTGGCCGGGTCGCCCGGCTTGAGGCGCGACGGCCGCTTGAGCGCCGCCTCCTGTCGGCGTGCGTCCTGCCGATAGGCCCGGGCACGGAACCCCGCCTCCAGGACCCCCAGCGTGAGCAGCGTGGACGCGAGGGCCAGCAGCAGGGACTTCGCGCTGGTGGAGCGCGGCGTGGCCACCGTCCGCCTACAGATCCTTGAGGATCTCCCGCGCTGCATTCGCGCCGGGGGCGCCCGTCACACCGCCGCCCGGGTGTGAGCCGGCCCCGCACAGGTAGAGGCCTGGGATGCGCGCCCGGTAGCGAGCCCAGCCAAGGGCGGGCCTCATCGTGAACAGCTGGTTCAGCGACGGCTCGCCGTGCGACGGATGGCCGCCGGTCAGGCCGTACGTGCGCTCGAGGTCGAGCGGGGTCAGCACCTGTCGTCCTACGACGCGGCTCGACAGGCCGGGCGCGTACTCTTCGAGAAGCCCCAGCACCGCGTCACCGACCTCGCCCCGGCGCGCGTCCCAGTCGCCCGTCTTCAGCCTGTACGGCGTGTATTGGACGTAGACCGACATCACATGCTGGCCCGCCGGAGCGAGGGAGGGATCCGTGAGCGTCGGGATCGTGACGTCGAGCCATGGACGCGCGGAGATCCCACCGTACTTCGATGCGTCGAAGGCCCGCTCCAGGTCGTCGATCGACGGGCCGATGTGGATGCGGCCCTTCAGCAGCGACGCATCGGACATCGCCTTGAACGCCGGCGGGCCCGACAATGCGAGGTTGACCTTCGACGCCATGCCCTTCTGCTGGTAGTTGCGCAGACGCCGCACGTCCTCGGGGTCGAGCAGGGCGGGATCCAGCAGCTTCAGGAACGTGCGCTGTGGATCGGTGCCGGAGACGACGGCCTTCGCCGCGATCTCCTCGCCCCCCGAGAGGACCACGCCGGTCACGCGGCCGTCCTTGGTCGCGAGCCGCTCGACCTCCGCGCCGGTTCGAATCTCGGCCCCAAGGCGTCGCGCTGCCTCGGCGAGGGCACCGGTGACGGCGCCGAGGCCGCCCCTCACGAACACCGTCGAGCCGGCGGCGTTGCCACCGGTCGCCGCGGCGTGAAGCAGGAGGTTCGCGGTAGTGCCCGCGGACCAGGGCCCCGCCCACGCCCCCGCGATGCCGCGGGCCGCGAGCACGGCGCGCAACGGCTCGGCGTCGAACCACTCGTTGACGAAGTCCGCCACGGCCATCGGTCCCCAGCGCAGCAGGCACTGGGCGTCGTGCCGGCCCAGGCCACGCACCGCGAGGCCCAGGCGCCCCATCGGCCAGGCGTCCGCGAGCCGCGGCGTCTCGAGGTCGGGAGGCGTGACCTCGAGGAGCTGAGCCAGCACCCTTGCGATGCGCTGGAGCGCCGCGTTGAACGCGGAATACCTCTGGGCGTCCTTCGCCGAGAAGGCTGCGATCGAGGCGATGCTCTTCGAGGTGTCGCCGTAGAGGGCCAGGCACCTCCCGTCCGGCTGAGGGGCGACGACGCGCGGCTCCGGCTCGATCGTGCCGAGCTTCAGGCCCAGATCGGCGACCAACGAGGCCCGCAGCGGCCCGGCGGTGTGGGCCAGGCTCGAGGCCTTGAAGCCCGGGTGGAACTCCTCGGTGACCGCGGCGCCGCCCACGATCTCGCGGCGCTCGAGCACGAGCGGCTTGCGGCCGGCCCGCGCGAGCAGCGCTGCCGTCACCAGGCCGTTGTGCCCGCCGCCGACGACGACGACGTCGTGCTTCATGATTGGACGCCCCCGTTCACGTCCTTGAGGATCTCCAGCGCGGCGAGGCGGCCGTTCGCGCCCATGATCCCGCCCCCCGGGTGCGTGCAGGATCCGCACATGTAGAGGTTGCGGACGGGAGTGCGGAAGCGCGCCCAGCCCGGCACGGGCCGCAGGAAGAAGAGCTGCTCGAGGCTCAGCTCGCCCTGGAAGATGTTGCCCTCGGTGAGGCCCCATTCGCGCTCGAGGTCCAGCGGAGTGAGCACCTGCTTGTGCAGGATGATCTTGCGGATGTTCGGCGCGAAGCGCTCGATCGTGGAGAGCACGGCCTCCCCGAAGGCGTCGCGCTTCTCGTCCCAGGTCCCCTCGCGCAGCTTGTACGGCGCGTACTGCACGAAGCAGGACAGGATGTGCTTGCCAGGCGGCGCCACCGACGGGTCGGTGAGCGAAGGGATGACCATGTCGATGTACGGGTTCCTCGAGAAGTCGCCGTACTTCGCGTCGTCGTAGGCCTGCTCCATGTACTCCACGCTGGGCGAGATCGAGATCGCGCCGCGCAGGTGCGCGCCCGGGCCCGGCATGCACGTGAAGTCCGGCAGCGCGTCGAGGGCCATGTTGACCTTGCCCGAGCTGCCGCGCAGCTTGTAGCGGCGCACCTCGTCGAGGAACGGCTCGTCGAGCGTTCCGGGCTCGATGAGCTTCAGGAAGGTGCGGTTCGGGTCGACGCTCGAGACCACGAGCCCCGCGTCGATCTCGTCGCCGTTCTCGAGGGCCACACCGGTGGCGCGGCCGCCCTTCACCTTGATCCGGGCGATGGCCGCCTTGGTGCGGATCTCGACGCCCGCCTCGAGGGCGGCGCCGGCGATCGACAGGCTGATCTGGCCCGTGCCGCCGCGCGAGAAGCCCCAGGAGCGGAACGCCCCGTCGATCTCGCCCATGTAGTGGTGCAGCAGCACGTAGGCCGTGCCCGGCGAGCGCACGCCGAGATACGTCCCGATGATCCCGGAGGCCGACATCGTCGCCTTGAGCGGGTCGGTCTCGAACCACTGGTCGAGCATGTCGGCCGCGCTCATGGTCATGAGCTGGATCAGGTTGTGCTGGTTCTCGCGCGACAGCGCGGTGAAGCGCTTGCCGAGGCCGGCGAGCTTCAGGAAGCCGGGGATGTCGAAGCCCATCGGGTCGGGCGGCACCATCGAGAGGATCGGCTTCACGAACTGCGCCATCTCGGCCATGGACTTCGAGTACTCGTCGTAGGCCTCGGCGTCGGTGGGCGACCACCGGTAGATCTCGCGGCGCGTGCGGGCATGATCGCTCATGCGCCACAGGTGGTCGCCGTCCAGGGGCGTGAAGGTTCCATCGAGGGGCAGGATCTCGAGGCCATGTCGCGGCAGGTCGAGGTCCCGGATGATCTCGGGGCGTAGCAGCGAGACGACGTACGAGCACACCGAGACCCTGAAGCCGGGAAAGACCTCCTCGGTCACCGCGGCGCCGCCGAGGACGTGACGACGCTCGAGAACCAGGACCTTCTTGCCGGCCTTCGCCAGGTAGGCCGCGGCGACGAGCCCGTTGTGGCCGCCGCCCACGATGACGACGTCGTACTTCTGGCCCATTTTCCTGTTAGGAACCCTTCTCCAGCTCCTCGAGCACGCCCTTGATCAGGAGCGGCCATACCGTGGTGGCGTCGGCGAACACCTCGGCGAAGCGCCCGCCCTCGGCGGGTGGGACGAACTTGCCCCAGGACACGCCTTCCGAATAGGAGCAGCCCGAGAGTCCGCCCCAGTGAACCGGCTCGGGACAGATGCGGACGGCGTAGTGGTAGCGCGGCGGCGCGAAGCTGAGGCCGAGCCTGTGGTTGGAGATGTCGATGTAGGGCGCTACCTCCTGGGCCCAGTTGCGCGGAACGCCGCCGCCGATCGTGAAGATGCCCAGTCGTTTCGCGCCCAGGCAGAACTTCGTGTAGCTGTTCAGGTCCAGAAAGGGGTTGTAGCGCGGCACTGCATCGAGGAGCCGCATCGAGTCCGTCTCCCCCTTCGCCTGGGCGCGCTTCATCGCCCAGGTCGACAGGTCGAGACCCAGCTCCGAGTCCGTGAACGCCGGCACGTACACCGGCACGTTCTTCAGATACGCGCTGCGCAGCACGCCGCTCCCCTCGGGATCTTCTGCGAGGACCTTGCCGAGGGCGCTGCACACGATCTCGCTCGACAGTTCCCGCTCCGGTCCCAGGGCATCGATGGCCCTCGCCGAGAACTCCTCCACGTAGTTGAGGTTGGCTTCCATCTCGAGCGTGTCGTACACGCGGTTGTAGCCCTTGTCGAACAACTCCTCGTCCGACATGTCCGGGTTGTGGCGGTAGTGGGTGAGGCCCACCGCCTCGGAAAGGCCGTGCGCCATCAGCGCTCCGGTCGAGACGATCGCCTGGACCATATCGGCGTCGATCATCTTCTGGATGACCTTGCCCATCTTGGCGATGGTCATCGCACCCGAGAGCGTCAGCACGACCCTGCAATCGGCGTCCTTGACCATCGCGACGGTCACGTCGAGGGCCTCTCCCAGGGCACGGCCGCCGAATGCCGTCTTCGACATCGCCTTGAGCAGGTCGGCGAAGCTCGTCACCTTGTCGAGGTCGAGGCTCTCCAAGGGGACGAGCCCGTCCGAGCGCCCGTCGTGGAGATTGCGAACCTTGCTCATCGTCCCTGTCGGCCCTCCGCAGTGTGTCCGAAGCCGCGATGGTATGCGCGCTTGCGTGGGCTGCGCAAGGCGCGAGAGCGGCATCGGAGCGACTCGCGGTGCCGCGAGCCTGACGGCCGCGGGTCCGACGTACCATGCGGGCGTGCCGGTCGAGCGCGACGCCCTCAGCGACCAGATCCACCTGCTCGGCGACACGCTCGGCGAGACCATCGTGGAGCAGGAAGGCCGACCGCTCTTCGAGCTCGTCGAGGAGATTCGCGCGTTGGCCAAGGCATTCCGCGCCGGCGACGCCGCGGCGGGCGAGCGCCTCAACGCGCGCGTCGCGGGGCTCTCCCTGGCCGAGGCGCACGGTGTGGCCAAGGCCTTCGCGGCGTACTTCCAGCTCGTGAACCTGGCCGAGGAGCAGGAGCGGCTCCGCATCCTGCGCGAGCGAACGCGCGCGGCGGACGCCAGCGGCGCGCCCATGGGGGAGACCTTGGCGGACGCGTTTTCGACCCTCGCGCGCGAGGGCATCGGCGCCGATGAGACACAGGCGCTGCTCGACCGCCTGCGCGTCATGCCCGTCTTCACGGCGCATCCGACCGAGGCGAAGCGGCGAACCGTGCTCTTCAAGCACGATCGGCTGTCCGGGATCCTCGCCCGCCTCGAGACCGAAGGTCTGCTCCCCGACGAGCGCCGCGACGCAATCCTCGGCTTGCGCGAGGAGATCGTCTCCCTGTGGCAGACGGACGAGACGCGCTCGCATCGGATCGGCGTCCTGGACGAGGTGCGGAACGGCCTCTACTACTTCGAGGCGACGCTCTTCGACCTTGTCCCTCGGATGCAGGCCCGACTGCGCCGCGCCCTCGAGTCCGCCTATCCCGAGCGTGCCTTCCGCGTCCCCATCGTGCTCCGCTTCGGGAGCTGGATCGGCGGGGATCGCGACGGCAATCCCTATGTGACCCTCGAGGTCACCGAGCAGGCGCTCCGCGAGCACCAGCTCATGGCCCTGCGCCTCCACCAGCGCTCCCTCGAGCGCATCGGAAACCACCTCAGCTCTTCGGGACGCCGCGGCACCACGCCAGCGCTCCGCGAGAGCCTCGAGGTCGACGCGCTGCTCTTCCCGGAGGAGGCCCGCCGCGCTCGCGAGCGCTATCCCGATCAGCCCTACCGCCAGAAGCTCGCCCTCGTGCGGACCAAGCTGGGCGCGACGGCGGAAGCCGCGGCTCGGCCGTGGCGCGCCGACCATCGCCCGCGATCCGGGGCATACCGGAACGCGGAGGAGTTCCTCGCTGACCTCGCGCTCGTGCGGGAGAGCCTGCGCGAGCATCGCGGCGAGCGTCTCGCCGAGGGGCGCCTCGCCGACGTCGTCGCCCAGGCGGAGTGCTTCGGCTTCCACCTCGCAACCCTCGACCTGCGCCAGCACTCGGCGAGCCAAACCGAAGCGCTCGAGGAGATCTTCGACCGCTACGGCGCTTCGGGATACCGGGAGTGGTCGGAGGAGCGTCGGATCGAGATCCTGACCGGAGAGCTCCTCGGCTCGCGGCCCCTGACGCCGGCCCATCTGGACTTCAGCCCGGCCACCCGAGAGAGCGTCGAGCTGTTCCGCCTCGTGCGGCGTGCCCACGAGCGCGTGGGGCCCCGGTCGATCGACTGCTTCGTCATCAGCATGACCCGCCACGCGAGCGACGTGCTGGCGGTTCTGCTCCTCGCCCGCGACGCCGGCGTCGCGGAAGGGCTGGACGTCGTGCCGCTGTTCGAGACCGTCGCCGACCTGCAGCGCGCACCGGAGATCCTCGGGCGACTGCTCGACAACCCCGCCTACATGCGCCACCTCGAGGCGCGCGGCCGTGCCCAGCAGGTGATGATCGGCTACAGCGACTCGAACAAGGACGCCGGGTACCTGGCGGCCAACTGGGAGCTGCACCTTGCCCAGCGCCGGTTGCCGGCGCTGTGTCAGGAGCGCGGCGTGCGCCTCACGCTTTTCCATGGCCGGGGCGGCACCGCAGGCCGCGGTGGCGGGCGCACCAACCACGCGATCCTGGCTCAGCCGCCGGAGTCGGTGCAGGGCCGGCTGAAGCTCACCGAGCAGGGCGAGACCGTGACCGCGCGCTATGCGGTGCCCGCGCTCGCCGAGCGTCACCTGGAGCAGCTCCTGCACGCCGTGATCGTGGCGAGCGGGAAGCGGCCTCGGTCGAGCCCTTCGCGGAACGGCGCCTGGGAGCAGGCGCTGAACGATCTCGCCGCCCGCTCGGCCGCGGCCTATCGCGAGCTCGTCCGGGCAGCTCCAACCCTCGACTACTTCCGCCAGGCCACGCCCATCGATGCGATCAGCCAGCTCAACCTCGGCTCGCGGCCGGCGCGCAGAGCCGGGGGTGCGGGCATCGAAGACCTTCGCGCGATCCCGTGGGTGTTCGCGTGGACCCAGAGCCGCGTGACGCTGCCTGGCTGGTACGGCATCGGCGCCGCCGTCGCCGGCTGGGCCGGGACGCACGTCGAGCGTCTGGAGCTGCTGGCCACGATGTACCGCGAGTGGCTGTTCTTCCGTACCGTCATGGACAACGCGCAAATGTCGATGCGCAAGGCCGACATGCGCATCGCCGAGCTTTACGCGTCACTCGCCGGCGAAGAGGTCCGCGCCGCCGTGTTTCCACGTCTGCGCGAGGAGTTCGAGCGCACCGAGTCCGCGCTCCTGCGCCTGACCGGGCAGCGCGACCTCCTCGATCGAGAGCCATGGCTGCAGCGCTCGATCCGCGTACGCAACCCGTACATCGATCCCATGAACGCCGTTCAGGTGGCGCTCTTGAGGCGGCTGCGGGTCACGAGCGACGCAGCCGAAGCCGAGGAGCTGCGCACGGCGATCCTCGCAAGCGTCAACGGCATCGCGGCTGGCCTGCGCAACACGGGCTAGTTCGCGCGCGCCTGGACCGCGTCTTGCATTACCAGGAGCCGTCTTCGAAAGGATCGGACTGAGGAGGAACCATGATGCAGCGTTATCGGGCCACGTTAGCCGCGGTCTTCATCCTGGGCGCAGGATCCGCACACGCCGAGGTGCTCCTGACCGGCTTCGGCGGAGCTGCCTTCGGCGGCGTGACCGACCGAACCCGAGGCACTTACGGGGGCGCGCTCGGCTTCCTGGGCGGCGGCATCCTCGGCTTGGAGTTCGAGTTCGCCACGGTCCCCGACTTCTTCGGCACGGGCGGCGAAGGCGTCTTCACGGAGAACAACGTGGTCTCGCTGATGGGCAGCATCCTGCTCGCCGCCCCCGCAGGGCCGGTGCGCATCTACGGTGCGGGCGGGGCGGGCCTCATGAAGACACGCATCGCGGACGCGGACCAGTTCTTCGACATCGACAGCAACGACTTCGGGATCAACGTGGGCGGCGGCATCATCGGCTACGTGAGCGACAACCTGGGGCTGCGCGCCGACGTCCGGTATTTCAGAGACCTGCAGGACCCCGTACCCGACAACGAGTTCGACATCAACCTCGGCAGGGTGGACTACTGGCGGGCCGTCGGCGGCCTCACGCTCAAGTTCTAACCCCCGGCGCAAGCCGCGGGAGGTGCTACCATCTGCGCCCTCGTGCGCCGCGACCGCCGCTGTCCCTGGGCCGGGAGCGACCCGCTCTACGTCGCCTACCACGACGAGGAATGGGGCGTGCCGCTCCATGACGCGCGCGCGCTCTTCGAGTTGCTGAACCTCGAAGGTGCGCAAGCCGGGCTGTCCTGGCTCACCATCCTGCGCAAGCGAGAGGGCTACCGCGCCGCGTTCGACGGCTTCGACCCCGAGAGGATCGCTCGCTACGATCGGCGCAAGGTCGCTGCGCTGCTGAAGGATCCTGGGATCGTCCGCAATCGTGCGAAGGTCGAGGGCACCGTGCAAAACGCCCGCGCCTTCCTGAAGCTCGTGGATGAAGCGGGTTCCGGTTCGTTCGACAGGCACCTGTGGAGCTTCGTGGGCGGTCGACCGAAGCTGAACCGCTTTCGCTCGATGAGCGCCGTGCCTCCCGAGACGCATGAGTCGCGAGCCATGAGCAAGGACCTGCGCAAGCGCGGCTTCACCTTCGTCGGCCCGACGATCTGTTATGCGTTCATGCAGGCCGCGGGCATGGTCAACGATCACCTGGTCGATTGCTACCGCCATCGCGCGGTGGCAGCGGCCCGACGCTAGCTAGGTGCAGAGCCCTCGTTCTACGGACCCCTACTGGACGTAGCCCAGGCTCCGAAGGCGCTCCAGATCCTCCCTGCTCATGGCTTGCGCGTTCTCCGCGTCGGGCTTGAGGCGTGCCGCCGTGGCGTGGGCGCGCCAGGCGGCGAGCTCGCGGGCGAGGCGCTCCACACGCTCGGGCTGTTCGGCGGAGAGGTCCGTCTGGTCGAGCGGGTCTACCGCATGGTTGTAAAGCTCGAACTCCGGGTCGCCGGCCTTGCGCTCGACGTTGTGGATGAGCTTCCAGCCCTCCGACACGATCGCGTAGGACTCCGTGTCGCGCGGTGGCGGCGCGCCAGGGTCGACGGCCCTCGCCTTCTCGGAGATCGCCGGGCGCCTGTTCCACGCCGCGCCATCCGCGCGCGCGACGTCGCGGCGGGAGCCCGTGGCCAGGAGCGGCAGCAGGCTTCGCCCCTGGGCTTGGTGCGGCAGCGGAAGGCCGCTGATGGCGAGCAGTGTGGGCATCACGTCGATCGTCTCCACGGTCTCCTCGACGACGCGTCCGCGCGGCAGCACGGACGGTCCCCAGAGGATCAGCGGGACGCCGACCAGCTCGCCATAGGTGCTCTGGCCGTGGAACATCCGGCCGTGCTCGAGGAACTCCTCGCCGTGATCGCCGATGAAGGCGACGAGCGTCCGCTCGTCCAGTCCCAGCGTGCGCAATCGCTCGAGCAGCCGCCCGATCTCGACGTCCATCGCGCGGATCGATCCGTCGTACCAGTCGCGGTCATGGGCGGCGTAGCGCCGCGGATCGAGCTTGGCGTCCTCGAGCTCGACGAACGAAGGCATTCCGAACAGTTTCAGCAGCGGATCACGGATGAACTTCCTCGCTTCCTTGGCCTGGCGCTCGTGCTCCTCCGCGCGGGAGCCGTCCGCGAACAGCGTGTCGTAAGGCGGGTAGGGTTTGTACGGGTCGTGGGGATCCGAGACGTGGAGGAAGACGAAGAATGGGTCGTCCCGATGCGCCTCGAGCCAAGGCAGCAGCCGATCCACATACTCGCGGGCGGTCTTGCTGGAGTTCTGGTCGGAGAGCGAGCGGTCCTCGTGGACCGTCTCGAAGCCCTGGTGCAGGTTGGTGAAGCGTCCGGTGAAGAGTATGGAGGACATGGAGATTGTGGCCGCGCCCGATTCGCGATAGATCTCCGCGAGAGTGCGTGCCGCGCTCGGCACGCGGTCGGCGAACTCCTTGATGGTGTGCGACGTTGGGTAGAGGGACGTCAGGAGCGAGGGCGTCGAGACCTTGGTCCAGCTCCCCTGGCTCACGCAATCACGGAACAGCACGCCTGCGCGCGCCAGACCGTCCAGCACCGGAGACGTGTCGCGTGCGTATCCGTAGATGCCGAGGTGATCCCGCCGCAGCGTGTCTGCCCAGATCAAGATGACGCCCTGAGGCGCGCGCCCGGCCGTCCCCTCCCTGGACCTCGACACACGCCACCGATCGCGGACGGCGGGAGCGCCCCAGAAGCCGAGCGCTCCGGGCTGGCCGGAAGCCAGGGTCAGCGACAGCGTCACCTCGTGGCCCGCGAAGCGCCCGAGGTCCACGGCCGCCTCTTCCCAGCGCTGCGGCTTCGTCACCGTGTGCTCGAGAAGCGTCTCGTCGGTGCCGCGGCCGGCGGGGCGCACCGCCACGCGAAACGTCACCGGACCGTCCTCCACGGTGCCCACGCCCAGGTCCAGCCAGGGGCGGGCCGGGAGCTTCAGGCTCATGCGGATCGTCTCGGGGCTTCGCGACACGAGCGTCTCACGGTAGATGCCCGACAGACCCTGCCACGAGACGCCGGAGGGGACCTCCGACAGGTGTTCCTTGCGGAAGACGAACCGGACGGACTCGATCTCGAAGCGGGCGCCCTTCACGTTGGTGGGGCGCAAGAAGACGTGCCGAATGTCCGCAGACATCGGCGGCGCGAGGGTTCGCGCGTCCAGCACGTAGGTCTTCATCTCGCCGGGCAGGATCGGCGTCTTCAGCCGCCACGGGAGCTCGCGCGCGAGCTTCACCACCTCGGCCATGTCCACCTGCTCGGGATCGCGGTACGCGAGGGCCAGCTCGCTCCCGTCGGAGACGCGAAGCCGGACGTGTACCTCGTGAAGCGTGTCGCGGTCGTCCAGTCCCGTCTTGCGTTCGAGATGGAGGAGGGGCAGGTCATCGGTCGCACGGCCCGACAGCAGGCCATCTTTCACCGTGACGTCGGCGGCGCCCGGCCCCGCCTCCCAGCCGCGCGTGGGTGCCATCATGTCGGACGGCCCATCGAAGCGCCATTCCGTACGCGGTCGCGGCGGCGACTCGGCCGCCCGGCCCTCGACCATCTCGGGTCGATACTGATCGACGAGGCGCGCCGCAATGGGCGGGGTCGGCCGAGCGCACGCTGCAGACGTCACCGTCAGCAGCAGGATCGTCTGGCGTCGCATGCGCATCGGACCTCCCCGGATGTCTCGATCGGGATTCTACGACCCTCGACTTCCTTCAGCGTCTCCGCATGTCGGCGAGCAGCGCATCGGGGCTCGCTGGCCGGCCCAGGAAGTTGCCGATGACCTCGCCCGACGGCTTCTCCAGGCCGAAGCGGTACAAGCGTTCCGAGAGCCAACCGTAGTA
>DATFEN010000137.1:0-7485 GCA_035251085.1 Vicinamibacteria bacterium
GGTTGACCGGGTCGACGGGAAGCGGAAGGTCCCGATCGAGGGGCTCGAAATCCCTATTCCATCCGCTCGCGGGGCTCGCTCACCGCTTCAGTGTACAGGGGGTCCGCGGCTCCCCGGCGCTGTCAGAAGGCAGCGGCCAGCACCACCTGTCCCCCGCTGTAGCGGAGGCTGCCGCCGAGCTCGCTCGAGAGCAGGCCGCGGTCGTAGCGAAACTTCGTGTATGTGTACTGCAGGCCGAAGCCGAAGTTCGGCCACGGATGGTAGATCGCGGCCGCGCGCCCGTCGGTGATCGACGCCTCCGCATTCTCGGGCTTGACGATGATGTAGCGAAGGTCGCCGCGCAGCTGGAGCCGTTTGGCGGGCCACGCGTAGAAATAGCCGCCGAGGTCCCCGGTCGCCTGCCCCAAGTCCCTCGAGGTGTCGAACGGGATCAAAATGCCTCCCAGCGGGGTGTTGATGTTGACCTCTCCGCCGATCCCGGCCTCGAGAGAGAGGTGCCCGATGCCGAGGGAAGGGCCGATCTCGAAACGGTCGTTCTTGTACGCCGCGAAGCGGTAGACGCCTGACAGGTAGCTCGAGGACACGCGCGCCGTCACGGAGCTGTCCGTTGTGATCACCCGGTCGCCCCAGACGAATTCACGATCGACGGTCCTGGCGTCGGACTCGCGGCGGTTCCGGTACCAGCTGAGGCTGAACTGGTGGCGCCGCCAGGGGCGCCAGAAGCCCTCGACGTAGAAGCGAGTGGCGTTGTCGGGGACGTTCAGCGATTCGAAGTCGACAGGTGGCCTCGAAGAGCCCGTCGTATTGAACGTGAGCTCGGTGTCCGCGCCGATGCGGAAGCCGCCCGCCTCCAGGCGGAAGCGGTCGGGGACGTCGGGAGAGTTGGTCGACTGGCCCACGGCGGAGCCCGCGAGCAGCGAGGCGGCCGCGGCGAATCCGGCGAGAAACCGGTGACGAATGAGTCTTGCAATCACGTTCGCTCCCTTCACTTCTCGAATGGGAACACACGCTTCCAGTCGGCTTTCATGTCCACGACCGTCCAGCCGCGGGCCGTGTGGCCTCGTATTGGAGCACCTTCGTTCTACGGCGCCTTCGTCGACTTGCCCTCCAGGATCGGCTGCCATTTCCCGTCGTCGCCCAGCATCTCCCATTTGAAGGTGTAGCTGGCGGGAGTTCCCTGCTTGATGACGTAGCGCGACTTGACCAGCTTGCCGCCCATCTTGGCCTCGTCGTTGTACGTCCAGGTATCGCCCTGCACGGTGCCGTGGGGCACGGACGCCATGCTCATCGGGCTGTTGTCCACGCCGTAATAGGTATAGGCCTTCTCCTCGGTGTTGTAGCTCATGATCCCCAGGCCCTTGGTCGGGCCGGCCGGGCTCTTGCCCTCCGACTTGCAGACCACTGAGAAGCCCCCCTCGAACCACTCGCAGTTGTCCGTGGCGGTGACCTTCCCTCCCGGACCGAAGGGGTTGGGTTTCATGTCGCCCTCGGTCGTCCACTTCCCGACGAAGTAGCCGAGCTTCTTGTGCTCGGCGGTCGGCTTGGGGGCCTCGCCCGCGGCCTGGGCGAGTGCGGCTCCGGCCACGGCCACGCTCAAGGCAGCAGCCATGATTTCTCGACGCTTCATGCACACCTCCGCATCCTTCGATGCTAGCGCTTTCGGGCCGCGTGCGCCGCGTGGCCGTGATAGGCTTGTTTTCCGGCCGGTCGCACGTGGACTCCGGCCCTGCGCAACACGGGACGCCGAACCCCGCCAGGCCCGGAAGGGAGCAACGGTAAGGCAAATCCCGGGTGTGCCGCAGGATAGCCGGGGTTCACGTGGGGCCGGCCGCTCCTTCCGATGTCCTACCAGGTCCTCGCACGCCGCTACCGGCCGGCCACCTTCAAGGAGGTCGTCGGGCAGACCACCGTCACGCGCACGCTGCAGAACGCGATCTCGGCCGGGCGCATCGGCCACGCCTTCCTGTTCTCCGGCGCGCGCGGCGTGGGGAAGACGACGACCGCGCGCATCCTGGCCAAGGCGCTCAATTGTTCGAACGCCGACGGCCCGACGCCGGAGCCGTGCCTGAAGTGCTCTTCGTGCGAGGAGATCGCCCGGGGCACATCCCTGGACGTCCAGGAGATCGACGGGGCCTCGAACAACGGTGTCGACAGCGTCCGCGAGCTGCGCGAGAGCGCGCGCTACAGCCCGGCCCGCGACCGCTTCAAGATCTGGATCATCGACGAGGTGCACATGCTGTCGGCGGGGGCCTTCAATGCGCTCCTGAAGACCCTCGAGGAGCCGCCGCCGCGGGTCAAGTTCATCTTCGCCACGACCGAGTACCACAAGATCCCGGAGACCATCCTCTCGCGCTGCCAGCAGTACGACTTCCGGATGGTACCGACGCGCGAGATCACGGCGCACCTCCGCGACGTCGCCACGAAGGACGGGATCCGGGTCTCGGATGCGGCCCTCGAGTCCATCGCGCGGGCTGGCGAGGGCAGCGTGCGGGACGCGCTGTCGCTGTTCGACCAGGTGCTGTCCTTCAGCGGCGACGAGGTCAAGGACGAAGACCTGCAGGCGCTCCTGGGCCTGATCGACAGGGAGCTGCTCTTCGCGGCCTCCGAAGCGGTCCTGGCCGGCGACAGCCTGCGCCTGCTGGAGGCCGTCGACCGGCTCTCGGAGTACGGAGCCGACTACCGCAACTTCGCACGCGAGCTCCAGCTGCACTTCCGCGACATCCTGCTCGCGCGCCTGGCGCCGGAGCGGAGCCAGCTGCGCGCCGCGAGCGGCCCCGACGCGTCCAAGCGCCTCGAGCCGCTCGCCGCGGCCTATTCCGAGGAGGACGTCGTGCGCTTGCTGGACGTCCTCGCTCGCGCAGAGAACGATCTGAAGTGGGCGCCCGACCCGCGCGTCACGCTGGAGCTCGCGCTCCTGAAGCTCGTGCAGCTCCGCCGCCTGGTCCCGTTCGCGGAGCTGGTCGCGCGGGTGGAGAGCCTCCTCTCGAGCGGCCAGGCGCCCGCCCCGGCACTGCGTGCGCCCGAGAAGCCGGCCTCTTACGCTCCTCCTGCGCCCACGCCCGCGGCGTCGGCTCCCGCTCCCGTGGCCGAGGCTGGCGGCGACGCGGGCGCGATCCTCACCAGCATCGCCGCGTCGGCTCGGCCCTCGCTCGCGCAGGCGCTTCGCGCGGCGACTGCGCGGCTCGAGGGCAACGCGCTCATCCTCGACGTGCCGGCCGACTTCCGGGCCTTTGCCGAGGGGCACCTCTCCGACATCGCGGCGTTGGCTCAAACGGCCGCCGGCAGGCGCCTGAGCGTCCGCCTCGGTAGCATGCCCGGCGCAACGGCGGCGCCGACCGAGCCGGCGGAGGACAGCCGTCAGAAGCTCCGCGAGCGGGCGGAGCGCGAGCCGGCCGTCCAGGAGGCGCTCGACCTCTTCGGCGGGCGCGTCGTGGACGTTCGGGAAGCCAAGTAAGGAGGCTCGCTCGTGAACCCATTCGGCGGCGGCGATCCCCGCAAGCTCATGAAGCAGCTCCAGCAGACGCAGCAGCGCATTCAGGAGGAGATCGCAGCGCTCCGCATCGAGGCCGCCGCGGGCGGGGGCACGGTCAAGGTCACGATGGACGGGCAGAAGAACCTGACCGCGCTCAGCATCGACAAGGAGGCCGTGAACCCCGAGGACGTGGAGATGCTGCAGGACCTGGTCCTGGCCGCCGTGAACGAGGCCGGCCGCAAGGTCGACGAGGCGATCCAGCAAAAAGTAGGGGGGCTCGCGGGAGGCTTGAAGCTGCCCGGTTTCTAGCCTGTCTCGCGCCGCTTGCCGCTTGCCTTCGGCGCGCCCCTGGAAGTAGATTCGCGCCACAGAAGAAAGCCATGCTCGTCCCCTTGCCGCTCAGGGAAAGGAGCCTTGAATGCTGAGGTCGCTGTACTCCCGCCTGCCTTACGCACTGCTCGCGCTGGCCGTGGCCGCTGGCGCCCACGCGCAATCCCAGGCCACGACCGGTGTGATCCAGGGCACCGTCGAAGACGCGTCGGGAGCCGCCGTGCCGGGCGCCCTGGTCGAGGCGAAGAACGTCGACACGAACCTGATGCGGAGCCAGACCTCGAGCGGCGAAGGCCGCTTCGTCTTCCTTCAGCTCGCCCCGGGACGCTACACGGTGACGGTGACGCTGACCGGCTTCGCGACCCTGGTGCAGGAGTCCGTGACGCTGACCGTCGGCCAGACTGTCACGCTGTCCCCGAAGCTGAAGGTGTCGAGCGTCGCCGAGACCGTGACGGTCACGGGCACCGCGACCGTCGACACCTCCAAGACCGAGAGCTCGTCCACCCTCAACGAGACCACGATCTCGACGACGCCCGTGCTGGGCCGCAAGTTCGAGGATCTCTTGACGCTCACGCCCGGCGTCGCGATCACGCAGGGACCGGACGGCGACGAGATCAACTTCGCCGGGCAGCGCGGCATCTTCAACAACGTCAGCCTCGACGGCGGCGACTACAACAACGGCTTCTTCGGCGAGCAGGTGGGGGGGCAGCGGGCCAACATCGACATCACCCTCGACGCGATTCAGGAGTTCCAGGTCGTGGCGGCGGGCGCCAACGCGGAGTTCGGACGCACCGCCGGCGGCGTCGTGAACGTGATCACGAAGTCGGGTGGCAACGAGCTCCACGGCAGCCTGTTCCACTTCCAGCGTCTCGAGGGGCTCACCTCCGAGGCCTCCGACGGGACGAAGCTCGAGGGCTTCCACCGCGAGCAGTTCGGCGGCACGATCGGGGGCCCGATCAAGAAGGACAAGGCGTTCTTCTTCCTGGCGGCGGAGCACATCAACGGCGACTTCGAGCGGCCCAACCTCAGCCGCCAGCTCGGCGGCACGCCGTGCCCCGTCCAGAGCCCCACCGTCCAGCAGAACGAGGGGCTGATCGGCGGCAATCCCGACTGCCAGCGGCTGGCGCTGCTCAACTTCTTCCAGACCAACTTCAACCAGAACGAGGGCCTGCCCGTCTCGCATCCGATCCGCAGCACCGCCGTGCTCGGCAAGCTGACCTGGCAGATGAACGAGAACCACAACCTCAACGTCTCCTACAACTGGACCGACTCGAAGAACGAGAACCAGACCTTCGACGTCGATACCTACGGGACGTCCGCGAACGGAACCGAGGGCGACCCCACCCGGATCCACGTGGTCAACGCGAACCTGTTCAGCACGCTGTCGGGTTCGCTGCTGAACGAGTTTCACTTCACCTACTCGCGGGAGAACCGGCCGCGCGCCGCCTCCTCGTCGAACTTCGCGGCCGATGTCGGGATGGGCTTCGATCCCTCGTTCCGCTTCGGCAACCCGTTCTTCCTCCAGCCCAACATCGATGAGGTGTTCTGGCGCACGCACCTGAAGGACAACCTGTCGCTGGTGTCGGGCAACCACAACATCAAGGTCGGGGCCGAATGGATCCACTCGTTGAACGACCAGGTGTTCCGCGGGTTCTTCACTGGCCGCTACCTGTTCGACTCGGTGAACGGGTTCCTGCGCTACGCCTCGCCGGCGGGGCCCGGGGGCTTCGGCCCCAGCACCGTGGCGTGTTCGAACGGCACCTACGTGACCCATCCGTCGCCCTGTCCGGCCGGCAGCTCCCCGACGGGCGGGCCGCTGCTCTTCTTTCTTCAGGTGGCGGGCAGCGGCAAGCCGGGCGTGCCGGCTCCGGGCGCTTCCACGATCGACAACGAAGAGTTCGGCATCTTCGTCCAGGACTCGTGGAAGGTGAAGCCGAACGTGACCCTGAACTATGGCCTGCGCTGGGACGCCCAGCTCATGGCCGAGACGGTGGATCCGCAGACCACGGCCTACGCGAGCCTGATCGGCACGCCGGGCTTCCCGTCGGACGGCACGATTCCGGACCAGTGGGACATGATCCAGCCGCGCTTCGGCTTCAACTGGGACGTGAACAACGACGCCAGGACGGTCCTCCGCGGCAACGTCGGGCTCTACAACCCGCGCCAGAACATGCTGACCCAGGTGGGCTCGACAACGGACAACGGGCTCCAGCAGCAGTCGTCCTTCGCGCAGACGGGCCTCCTGACCGCCTTCGGAGTGCCGCTTCCCACGTTTCCCAATACCGTGACGATCCCGCCGCTCCCGGACGGGGTGTTCCCGCTCTTCACCGGCATCCGCGTCTTCGACAAGGAGTACAAGAACCCGCGGATCTTCACCTGGAACGTCACCCTCGAGCGGGAGCTGGCGCAGGACTGGTCCGGATACGTCGACTTCACCTGGGCCAAGGGCGAGCGACTGACGCGCTTCTTCAACATCAACCTCGTGGCCGGAGCGCCGTTCGGCCCGCAGTTCGGCGACGTGTTCGTGACGACGAGTGTCGGCGAGTCGAAGTACCGCGGCGGCACGCTGGGCTTGCGCAAGCGCTTCTCGAACAAGTACCAGCTCGAGGCCAACTACACTCTCTCGAAGGACGAGGACGACGACTCGAACGAGCGCGACCCGTTCACCGACTACAGCGCCACCCACGACCCGAGCCGATCGCACGTGGACTTCTCGCTCTCCAACCGCGACGTGACGCACCGCTTCAACCTGTTCGGTTACGGCGAGCTGGGGCCGATCCACGCGAACCTGAGGGTGCAGAGCCGCTCGGCGCAGCCGATCACGCCTGGAACGGGTGCGCCAGGGTCCCAGATCTTGACCCCCGGCGGCGAGTACGAGACGAACCGCAACAGCGTGCGCAAGGACAACGAGTACTTCTCCGTCGATGTCCGGCTGATGTGGCCGCTCAAGTTCGGCGCCAACCAGCGCTACGCGCTGATCCCGATCGTGGAGGTCTTCAACCTGACCAACGCCGACAACCAGGTCAACCCGCTCAGCGGCGCAGCGCTCTTCGACTTCAGCGGCTTCCTGCGCAAGGGCGTGGGCGACCCGCGCCAGATGCAGCTCGCGATCAAGTTCGAGTTCTAGCGCTTTCGGCTGACCCGAGGCCTCCCGGCGGAGACGCCGGGAGGCCTTTCGTGTCTCAGGAGGCGGGAGGGCAGTAGCAGGTCTCGAACTGACCCAGCCGCGTCGGCGGGCAGAGCGTGTAGCCAGCGTTCTCCAAGGCGGCCGGCTCCAGGCGGCGCATCATCGCGCTCCACGCCTTCGGATCCCCCTGCAGTCGGCTTCCACGCCGGAGCGCCTCGGTCAGCGGCGCGCTCAGGTCCACGTACGGACCGCCCGCGGCGACGAAGAACCAGGCCGCGCCCAGGTCCGAGCCGGCCGGAGGCGCTGGCGCGC
The DNA here is from genome assembly GCA_035251085.1 of Vicinamibacteria bacterium. GTDB lineage: Bacteria > Acidobacteriota > Vicinamibacteria > Fen-336 > Fen-336 > DATFEN01. Next base: position 7,242 of record DATFEN010000137.1, read on the forward strand.
GCCGTCCGGGACGCAGCCGCGGATCGACCAGGCACGCGGCGCTTCCGTCGCGCCGTTGGAGCGTGCCGGGGAAGAGCTCGTAGGCGATGGTCGTGCGGCCGGGCTCGGCGAAGGGGCCAGCGTCCGACGACGGCAGCTCTGCGATCGGGCGCTCGAGGAAATCGTCGACGCCGTGATCGAAGGCGCCGAAGTAGTAGTCGCGTCGGTCCGGCCGCGGATCGGCGCCCATCAGGATGCGAGGGGA
>DATFEN010000008.1:0-19103 GCA_035251085.1 Vicinamibacteria bacterium
CTCGAGCGGCTGCTCGAGGATGATGACGCACTCGTCCGAGAGCACGCCCGGTGGGCCTTGCGGCGGCTGAGCGGCGCCGGGTAGCGGACCGTCAGATCCTCAGGACCGTTTCACCCTTATTTCTAGCTCTAGGGCACGAGGCTCACCAGGCACTCGCCCAGCTGGGTCTCGGTGCGGTAGCTGACGATGATGACCGAGCAATCAACCACGGTGGTAGCCCTCGAGGCCATGTGACGGTACCGGAACCCACACTACACCTTGTGTATCCCCCAGAGCTTAGGACAAGCGCAAAGGGGCTCAAGCTCGCAGGCCTTGATCTCTAGATCTGGACCGATCCGGTCAGCTTCACCGTCACGCTCTGGCCCGACCTCAGCTCGACCTCCTTGCCTCGCGTCGCGAGGACGGTGCCGGTGCCGCCGGCCGCGCCAACGCCGGCTCCGATCGCCGCTCCCTTTTTGCCATCGAAGATCGCGCCGAGGATCGCGCCGCCGGCTGTGGCGCCGCCGATGATCGTCGCGTCCCTCTTCTTGGTGCTCTCGGCCGTGATGTCCACGGAGGTCGTCGCGATCTCGACGGGCTTGCCCTTGACGACCAGGGTGTCGAAGGCGAAGGCGAGCCTCGCGCGGCCCTTGACCTTTCCGGAACGCACCGCCGCGATCACGCGGCCCTTCACCGCGCTGCCCGCGGGCGCTACCACTCTCTCGCCGACGCGGACGTCATCAGAGAGCTTCGCGTTCACGGCGTCGCCTTCGTGGCTGGTCGCCGAGGACACGGCTGTCTCGAGCAAGAGCGGAAGCGCCGTGCCCTCGGGCACGGTGACCTTCGCCGGCGGCAGAAGCTTCTCGACCAGGCCGCCGCCCGCGGTGTTCGATGCCGAGGTGGTGGCCTTCGAGGCGCCCTTGCCGGCGGGGGTCGTTTCGCCGTCGGCCTGTGCGGCGGGCTCGCTGCCGCCGTGGCAGCCGGCCGCGAGCGCGGCCGCGATCATGAGTGCATTGAACCGACTCGACATGACGCTTCTCCTTGGGGGGGTGCTCACCCCGGCGACAGCATAGCCACGCGAATGGGGACGTCAAGGCCGAGCCCAAGGCTCGTGACGCCGCTCACCCGCCGAGACGTGACCGTCGTCACGCCGGCGTGAGAACATGCCACCCGTGACCGATGACGAGGCGCTTGGGTTCGCTCTCGAGCTCGCCCGCCTGGCCGAGGCCGAGATCCTGGCCCGCTTCCGGACGGCCGCGGTCGAACGCAAGCCTGACGGGACGGTCGTGACCGAGGCGGACCGCAGGGCCGAGCAGGTGATGCGCGCGCGCATCGCCGCGCGCTTTCCCGAGGATGCGGTCCTGGGCGAGGAGCACGGCCGCTCCGGCCCCGAGAGCGCCCGCAGGCTCTGGGTGCTCGACCCGATCGACGGGACGGTGTGGTTCACCCTGGGCGTGCCGACCTTCGGCACGCTGATCGGGCTGCTCGAGGATCGCGAGCCGGTGGCCGGGGTCATCCACTTCCCCGCGCTCGGGGAGACCGTGTACGCCGCGCGCGGGCAGGGCTGCTACTGGCGGCTCGGGAAGGGCGCGCCGCAGCGCGCCCGCGTCGCGCCGCCGGCGCGGCTTCGAGACGCCCGCGTCTCGGCTGGCGGTCCACAGGGCTCGGACATCCTGCCGGAGCAGGGGACGGCCGTGAACCTCACCAACCTCGTGCGCGCGTCCGGCTACTTCCGCTTCGTGGGCGACTGCCTGCAGCATGCCCTCGTCTGCCAGGGCCGGCTGCACGCGGCGCTCGACACGGTGATGAAGCCCTGGGACATCGCGGCGCTGGTGCCGTGCGCGCGCGAGGCGGGCGGCGTCGCCACGGGCCTCGACGGTCGGAACGAGGGCGTCGTGTTCGCCGGGAGCCTGCTGACCTCCTGCGACCCTGCCCTTCACGAGGACGTGCTGGCGGCGCTGCGCTAGCAGGCCGGCGCCGGATCAAGCCGGCGGGGAGCGGCGTCTCCGCCCGGCCTCGGCGATGAGGCGGTTGTTGTCCCCGAGGGCGCGGTACTCGCGGTGGAGCGTGACCAGGCAGCACGCGAGCGTCGTCCACGCCAAAAGCTCGTGGACGAGCGGCGGCAGCGCCCGCGTGTGGGCCGCCGCACCCAAGATGAAGTTGGCCATCACCAGCAGCAGGGTCAGCGTCGCGAGCGGGAACACGCGGCCCTTGAGCGCGATCGTGCGCCGCCTGAAGGAATCGCCCCAGCCGTTGGCCCTCTCCATGTCCTTGAGCTCGACCCCCGTCGCGATCAGGAAGAACAGGATGAAGGCGTGGCCCATCACGAGCAGCGTCGTGGCGCCGAAGGCCGCCAGGAAGTGGGTCTTCACCAAGGCGGCGCCGAAGGACACGCGATAACCGAGCAGCATCGTCCCGAGCAGCGAGAGCGTCCCCAGGAGCGTCACGGTGAGGAGCGAGATCGCCATGGCGTCAGGGCCTCGACGAGGCCTCCTTCGGCAGTCAACCCGGCTTCAGCGCGGGAATCTTGTCGTCGGCCGTGAAGAGCTCGCCCTGCACCCCCAGCCGCGCGCCGAACGCCTCGAGGTCGGCGCGCCGCAACGCCTCGGACACGCGCTCGATCGAGCCGTCGGGCGCGATCAGGAACAGCGTCGGAACAGTGGTGAGCTCGAGCGCCGCGGCGAGCGGATACGGATCCGGCTCGAGGCGGACCGGCAGCGTGAGGCCGAGTTGGTCGCGGAGCGTCCGCGCCGTCTCGGCGTCGTCCTGCAGGACGGCGACAACACCGGCGTCGGGGCTGCGCCTCGCATGGATGCGATCCGCCAGCGCCAGGGTCTCCCGCGTGGTCTTGCAGTTGCGATGGCCGATGACGACGAGGGCAGGCCCCTGCGCCCAGGACTCCGCGATCGGATGCTGCGCGCCCTCCAGGTCGCGCAGCTCGACGCTCGGGAATGGCCCGGTCGAGCGCGGCATCAGGCGTCGACGAAGTCCGCGACCACGCGCCTCGGGATCACTCCGGCGGCATGCCCGCGGTCGAGGAGAGTCTGGACCGCCCGCCGCCCGCGCTCGCCGCACTCCAGGGTCATGTCGTTGACCCACATGCCGACGAAGCGGTCCGCGATCGCGATCTCCATTCCGCGCGCGAAGCGCATTGCGTAGGCGAGGGCCTCCTCGCGGTGCGCGAGCGAGTACGCCACGGTGTCGCGCACGAGGCGCGTGAGGCGGGCCATCAGCTCCGGGCCGAGGTCGCGGCGCACCGCGTTGCCGCCGAGAGGCAGCGGCAGCCCCGTCTCGCCCTTCCACCATGCGCCGAGGTCGAGGACCTTGTGGAGGCCGTCGCCGCCGTAGGTGAGCTGACCCTCGTGGATGACGAGGCCGACGTCCGCGCGCCCATCCCGGACCGCGTCGAGGATCCGGTCGAAGGGCACCACGCGCGTGCGGACGTCGGGCGCGAAGAGCTGGAGGGCGAGGAACGCGCTGGTGAGCGTGCCCGGCACGGCGACCTCGCACGACGCCACCTGGGACGCTTCGAGCGGCTCGCGTGCGACGAGCAGCGGGCCGTAGCCGTCACCGATGCTGCCGCCGCACGGCATCAGCGCGTAGCGGTCGGCGACGTACGGGTAGGCGTGGAACGAGATCGCCGTCACCTCATGGCAACCGTCCATCGCCTGGCGGTTCAGCGTCTCGATGTCTGTGAGCGTGTGCTCGACCTCGAGGCCGTCGGAGCGGACGTGTCCGGACGCGAGCCCGTAGAACATGAACGCATCGTCGCTGTCGGGGCTGTGGGCGAGCGAGATCTTCATCGGAGGAAGCTGGGCGACTCAGGCCGCCAGGCGCGCCGCGAGGGCGGGCGCCCATTCCCGCAACGGCCGCGTCACGTCGGCCACGAGCACGTCGTCGCGACCCCGCTCACGGCGCACCGCGTCGAGGATCGCCGCCGCGGGCGCTCGTGTCTCGGCCGCCGGCAGGTTCACGATCGCGGCGTCCGCGCGGCGCAGCAGAGGCCCCGACGTGGCCTTCCAGCGCGCGGTCGAGAGAAAGGGATGCACGACGAAGAACAGCGTGTCGGGACGCGCCAGCGCCACCACCGTCGATCCCTCCATCACGACGAGAGGTGTGCGGCCGAGGCGCTCTGTCAGCGCCTGCCAGGCGCGCGGAGCCGCGCTCTGCTTCGCGATCGCCCAGATCACTCGCGACGCGCCCGCCTCGGCCAGGCGGTCCGTGTCGGTGCCGGGCTGGCGCAGCACGGCGGGCGTTTCGATCAGGCGGAACGGCACGTCGATGTCGCACACGACGCAGGGCGTTCCGCGCGGGCAGCGCTCGAACACGTCCTCGGTGGCCGTGAACTTCACGGCGGCGGCCGATCCGGCGGGGAGCGCGCGAAGCAGCGTGGCGGCCAGGGCCGTCTTGCCCGAACGGCTGCACGCTCCCGCGACCGAGAGGATCGTCACCCTGAGATCATAGCAGCCGCTCCGGGACGCGCGGGGCACGCATGCTAGACTTTCGCGTGGTCCGCCATGCCGTTCTCGCGCTCGGAGCGCTGGCGGCCGTTGGCTGCGCGTCGCGGCCGCGCACTGCAGCCGTCGACCTCGAGCCCGCCCGGACGGCCGTGCGGAAGGCCCGTGAGGCCGGCGCGGCCGAGAAAGCTGGACGGGACCTGGCTCGGGCGGAGAAACACCTGAAAGCGGCCGAAGCCGCTGCGCAGTCTGAAGAGGTCGACAGGGCAGCCTGCCTCACCGAGATGGCCACCGACGCGGCGGAGTGCGCGCTGCGTCTGGCGTCGGTGGAGCCTGAGGCGGAGCGGCTGCCCGAGCCCCCGAGGGAAACGGCGGAAAGCGTCGAGTTGCAGGCGCGCCTGAAGAAGGCGGAAGAGGAACACAGGCAGCTCGAGGAGCGCGTGGGCGTGCTGCTACGCGACCTGGACTTGACCGAGACCGAGGTCATCCGCACCAAGGCCAAGCTCCAGGGCTTGGAGACCAAGGCCGATGCGACCTCGGTGATCGCCGAGACGCGGGTGCTGTTTCGGCGCTCCCTCCAGCAGCGCGGCCGCACGCCGAGCCTGTTGCGCTGCGAGGAGCTCCTCGACCGCGCCGAGATCATGGTCGAGGAGAACAACCACGGCGCTGCGGTTTTCATGGCGCTCAAGGTCCAGGAGCTGCTCAAGGACGCGAGGCGCGCCGCCGTGGCGCAGGTCGTGGACAGGGGCGCCGAGCGGCCGGCCCCGAAGAAGCTGTACACGGTCGTCGCGGAGACCGCGAACCTGCGTCGAGATCCCTCGCTGACCGCAACCGTGGTTCAGCAGCTCAAGAAGGGCACGCAGCTCGAGGCCACCCTCCAGCGCGGTGATTGGCTGAAGGTTCGCGCGGGCGGCGCGAGCGGCTGGATCGCGCGGGGATTGGTGGAATAGACAGCGTTCAGCGATCAGCTGTCAGCGACCAGCAAACGGCGTCTCCAACCAAGACCGCAACGACTACCCGACCGTCTCTGTCCTCGTCTCCGCGCCAGGCAGGGGCCCGCCCTGCGGGCTGGCCTGCACCACGCGATCGCGGCCCGTGCGCTTCGCTTCGTAGAGCGCCGCGTCCGCGGTGTCCACGAGCGCGCGCGCCACGCGGCCGTCTTCGGGGAACGTGGCGACGCCGACCGAGACCGTGTTCTTGGCTCCGAAGCGGCCGGTCCGCGCTGTCGAAGCCGAGACCGCCAAGCGGATCTTCTCGGCGACGTCGGCGGCCTGGTCCTTGCCGCACGAGGGCAGGATCACGGCCATCTCCTCGCCGCCGTATCTGAAGGCCTGGTCCGTCGACCGGATCGTGTTCGAGACCTGTGCCGCGACGCGGCGCAGCGCCGCGTCCCCTTCGGTGTGACCGAAGCGGTCGTTGTACAGCTTGAAGTGGTCGATGTCGATGAGCAGCAGGCTCAGGCCGCGCGCTTCGCGCTCGCAGCGCCGGATCTCCTTCTCGATCGTGTCCTGGAAGTGGCGATGGTTGTAGAGGCCGGTGAGGCCGTCGGTGATGGCCAGCGTCTCGAGGGTGCGGTTCGCGGCGCGCAGGCCCTCGTTGGTGCGAGCCAGCTGATCGCGCGCCTCCTCGAGCTTCTGGCGCCCCTCGCGCACCTTCGCAACCATCTCGTTGAAGGCGATCGTCAGCCCCGCGATCTCGTCGTTCCCGCTCACCGGCAGGTACACGTCCTCGCCCAGGCTGACGCGCTTCGCGCCGTCGACGAGCAGGTGGATCGGCCGCAGCGCGCGCCGCGCGGCGAACCCGGTGAACAGCAGTATCACGAGGAGGATCGGCAGGCCCCAGCGCAGGATCCGCCGTCGCGACTCGCTCAGCGAGCGGTACGCGGTCGCCTCGGGCAGCGTGGCGGCCAGGAAGCCGTGAAGATGGCCCTCGAGCTGGCGCACCGCATACACCGTCGGGCCGTGGCCGGGCATGTCGGCCTCGCGCACGGGCGCCACCCGCTCGGCGCCATCGGGCAGCAAGCCCGGGAAGCGGCGATCCCCAGGCTGCCCCGCCACCTTGCCGCGCTCCGCGACCACGCCGCCTCCCGAGTTCAGCAGCCAGAAGTCGGGGGTGAACTCGGTCGAGTCGTCGAGGCTGCTCTCGAGGGCCTCGGCGCTCTTGAGGTCGAGGCCGAGGAAGGCGGTCTCCGCGTCCACGGGCGTTCCCAGGTAGGACTCCATCTCGCGCAAGTCGAGGCGGCCCACGAGATAGCCGACCACGTTGCGGTTGGCGCGCCCTCGGATCGGCTGCAGGACGAGCATGGTCGCGCGTCCCAGCCAATCCGAGCGATAGATCGGGCTCAACACGCCTGATGCCGGCTCGGCGCTCTCTTTCGCGGCTTCAGCCGTCGCCCACTCCTCGAGGCGCTCGTCGCGCGTGCCCGCCAGAACCTGGCCCGAGCGGTCCACGAAGAAGAGCGATTCGTACACGCGGTGGTGGCCCAGCACGGACTCCAGGTAATCGGTCAGCTCGCGCACGGCGCGCGTTCGTTCGGCCCCTTGTCCCTTCGCAGCCGTCTCCACGCCTTCGTAGACGACGTAGGACGTGGTCCAGCTCTGGGTCTCGTTGCGGCGCTCCTCGAACCAGCTCTGGAGATCCGACGCCTTCCGGAAAAGGGCGTTGGTCAGGGCCTCGCGCACCTTGTCGCCGAGGATGCGCTCGTTCAATTGGAGCAGGTAGACGCCCATGAACAGCACCGGGATGCCGGTGCAGAGCAGGACGACGAGCAGGATCTTGGCCTGAAGGCTGACGCGATAGGGTCGGGGTGCGACTGCGCCTTGATCGCTCATGGGCTCCAGGGCGATGGATATCTGGGAATGATATACCGCCGGGGCCCTCGGTTGCTTGCCGTATAGTTCCGCCCGTGACCGCGCCGGCCATACGCCTGCTGGGCGTGTCCAAGGCGTTCGCCGGCCATCGGGCCGTCAGCGACTTGAGCCTCGACGTGAGCCGCGGCGGCGTCTTCGGCCTGCTCGGCCCGAACGGGGCGGGCAAGACGACCACGCTGCGCATGGTGATGAACGTGTTCGCCCCCGACGCGGGGTCGATCGAGGTGCTGGGAGGGCCCGCGCACGGCTCGGTGCGCGACCGCGTCGGCTACATGCCCGAGGAGCGCGGCCTGTATCCGCGCATGGCCCTGGAGGAGCAGCTCCTGTTTTTCGCCGAGGCCAAGGGCACGCCGCGCGCTTTGGCGGCGAGCCGCCTGCCGGCCTGGCTCGAGCGCCTCGGGCTCGACGGGAAGTGGCGCGGCCGCAAGCTCAACGAGCTCTCGAAGGGCATGCAGCAGAAGGCACAGTTCATCGCGACCGTGCTCCACGATCCCGAGCTCCTGATCCTCGACGAGCCGCTCTCCGGCCTCGACCCCGTGGCCGCCAGCCTCATGCGCGACGTGCTCCTGGATCTGAAGCGACAGGGCAAGACGCTGGTGCTCTCGAGCCACCAGATGGAGACCGTCGAGCGCCTGTGCGACGCCATCGCGCTGGTGAGCCGCGGCGAGAAGCTCCTCGACGGTCCGGTCTCGGAGGTGAAACGCCGCCACGGGCGCAACAGCGTGGTGCTGGCATTCGAGGGCGACGGCGCTTTTCTCGGGAGCCTGCCCGGTGTCGCGGCCGTCTCCGATTTCGGACGCTACGTGGAGATCCGCCTGGGAGAAAGCGGCGACCCGCAGGCCCTGCTGCAGGCCGCCGTCGCCCGGCTGCGCGTCAGTCGCTTCGAGATCGTCGAGCCGAGCCTCCACGACATCTTCGTCGAGCAGGTGAAGCGCCACGGCGAACCGGCGTGAGGGTGCTCGCCATCATCAGGCGTGAGTACCTGGAGCGGCTCCGCTCGAAGGCCTTCCTGATCGGCACGCTGCTGGGCCCGGTGCTGATGGCGGGTCTCATGGTGCTGCCCGGCGTGCTGATGGCGAAGCAGCGGGGCAATCCGCTGCGCGTCGCCGTGCTCGACGAGTCCGGCGAGCTGCGCGCGATCATCGAGGAGGCCCTTCGCTCCAGCACGGCGGAGGGCCGGCACCGCTTCGACGTGCGTGCGCCCGCCCAGGGCGCCCCGGAAACCGTGCGCGAACGGCTCAAGGCGCAGGTTCTCGACGGCAGCCTCGATGGCTATCTGTACCTGCCCCGGGGCGCGCTCGAAAGCTCGCTGGCCGAGTACCACGGCAGGAACGTGAGTAACGTGATGGACCTCGGCCTCATGGACCGCGCGGTCGAGGACGCCTTGATCGGCGTACGCCTGCGCCACGCGGGAGTCGGCGACGACCACGGACGCGCGGTGCTGCGCCGGCTCCAGCTCAAGACCATCCGGCTCTCGGAGTCGGGCGAGCGAGAGGACCGCGGCGCCTCGTTCTTCCTGTCCCTGATCCTGCTCATGATCCTCTACACGACCGTGGCGATGTGGGGAGCCGCGCTCATGAACGGCGTGATCGAGGAGAAGGTGAACCGCGTCGTGGAGGTGATCGTGTCGTCGGTCAGCCCGACGCAGCTGTTCGCCGGAAAGCTGCTGGGGATCGGCGCCGCTGGCCTCACGCAGTTCCTGGCGTGGGCCGGCTTCATGCTCGGGCTCTCCCTCTTCGGCGGAGCGGTCGCGGCCGCGAACGGCCTGAGGCTCCCGGACCTGCCGCCGCTGGTGCTCGTGCTGTTCGTCGTGTTCTTCCTGCTGGGCTATTTCCTGTACGGCGCGATGTACGCCGCCGTGGGGGCGGCGGTGAACTCGCATCAGGAGGCCCAGAGCCTCGTCTTTCCCGTGATGATGCCGCTCCTCGTGGGCGTGATGCTGTTTCCGATGGTGCTCGCGAGCCCCGACAGCGCGCTCGCCGTGTTCTGCTCGTTCGTGCCCCTCTGGACGCCGCTCCTCATGTTCCTGCGCGTCACGACGCAGCCGCCGCCGATCTGGCAGGTGCTGACGTCCATCGCGCTGACGGCGGCGACCGTCGTCCTCATGAACTGGGCCGCGGCGCGCATCTATCGCGTGGGCATCCTCATGTATGGGAAGCGCCCGACGCTCCTCGAGATCGTGAAGTGGATCGGGAGGGAGTGAGAGCGTTCTCCCATGAGAGCATGCTGAGGACCCGGAGGTTCAATCCGATGAAATGGTCACTCGCGGCGGTGGCAGCGATCGCGCCCTTCGCGTTCGCCGAGACGAACGCCGAGCTCAAGGAGCAGGTCCGTGAGTCCGAGATCGCCTTCGCGAAGACGATGGCGGACCGCGATCACGCCGCCTTCACGAGCTTCGTCGCCGACGAAGCCGTGTTCTTCGGCCGGACGGTGCAGCGGGGCAAGGCCGCGGTTGCCGAAGCCTGGAAGGGCCTCTACGAAGGACCGACGGCGCCGTTCTCGTGGACCCCCGACACCGTGGAGGTGCTCGCTTCCGGCACGCTCGGACTCAGCTCCGGGCCCGTCTTCGATGCATCGGGGAAGCGCATGGGGACCTTCAGCTCCATCTGGCGCCGCGAGAAGGATGGCCGCTGGCGAGTGATCTTCGACAAGGGGTGCGACTGCCCTCCCCCATCCACCGCCAAGCCGCAGTCCTGAGGGTGGCGCGCCTCGACCACGTCGTGCTGGAGGTGCGGGACCCCGTCGCCTCGGTCGCGTTCTACCGCGACTTGCTCGGCCTGGCTCCCGTGCGCCTCGCCGCGTTCCTGGCAGGCGAGGCGCCCTTTCCTTCGGTCCGCGTGAGCCGCGACACGCTGGTGGACCTGATGCCGCGCCGGATGTGGGTCGCCGCGCGCCCCCGCAATCCGGCTCACTTCTGCCTGGCCGTGAGTGCGCGCCAGCTGGCCGCCTTGAGAAGGCGTCTCGCGCGGCGGCGCATTCCCATCAGCCACGCGGCTTCCCGCAACTTCGGGGCGCGCGGCTACGCGCGCTCCATCTACTTCGACGACCCCGACGGAACCAGCGTCGAGGTTCGCTCCTATGCGCCGAGACGCCGCGCCTAGGAGGCGAAGCGCGACGGCGAGAACGCCGTGGTATCGACGCTCGGGGCGTGGTTCGTCGCCAGATCCGCGGCGATCTCGCCCACGAGCGGTCCGAGCAGGATGCCGTTGCGGAAGAGGCCGGCGGCGTGCACGAGCCCTGGGAGCGCTCCGGGGCCGAGGATCGGAAGCCCGTCGGGCGTTCCGGGTCGCAGGCCGGCCCAGGTGTCCGCCACGGGGACGTCGGCCACGAAGGGCGCGAGCTCGATCGCCGCGTCGAGGACGCTGCGCAGGCCCGCAGCCGTGACGCTCTTGTCGAAGCCCGCCCGCTCGGCGGTGCTCCCGGCCAGGATGCGGCCATCGCCGCGCGGCACGAGATAGCCGCGCGGCGAGACGACGACGTGGCGCAGCGCCGGAGGGGCGACGTCGAAGGCGACGATCTGGCCGCGAATCGGCTCTACGGGCGGCGGCGCCGGGTCGCCCCCCAGCAGGCCCGCCCAGGCGCCGGCCGCGTTGACCACGATCGGCGCGCGATGGACCTCGTTCCCGGCGCGGACGCCCGACACGCGTCCGCCCTCGACGAGCAGGGCGAGGACCGGCCGGCCCGAGAGGATCGCGGCGCCGCGTGCGACTGCCGAGGCCGCGAGCGCCCGCGTGAGCCGTACGTTGTCGATGCGATGGTCGCCGGGCACGAACAGGCCGAAGCGCGCCGCGGGGCTGAGGTTGGGCTCGGCCTGACGCAGGTCATCGGCCGAGAGCGGCTCCACGTCGAGGCTCCGTGCACGCTGCCAGGCGAGGCGCGTCTGGAGCTCGTAGGCTTGTGCCTCGCTGAAGGCCACCTCCAGGAGGCCCCGGCTCGAATAGTCGAGAGCGATGCCGGTCTCGCGCTCGAGGACCGGCACCAGGGCCGCGAGATAGTCCCGGGCGCGGAGCGCGAGCTCCAAGAGCGGGGAATCCGCGTCCGATTCGGCCTGGGGAGCGAGCATCCCGGCAGCGGCCGAAGAGGCCTCCGCTCCCACCCGCCGGCGCTCGACAACCAGGACGCGGACGCCACGGCCGGCGAGGGCCCGCGCCGCGGCCAGCCCGACGATGCCGGCTCCGATCACGACCACGTCGTTCGTGGAGGCGCTGCGCATGTGCTCAAATTTATAACTCAGCGGCGCTTCTGCTATCCTCGGCAGCGTCAGGGGGTTCCGTGGCGAGCGAGGGCCAGCGCGTCCGCTGCGTCAACTGCCGCGTGGATATCGTCGTCCCGCCGACCTATGCCCACGGCGACCACATCAAGTGTGGCGCGTGCGGAACGAAGCACAAAGTGGCCCGCGGTGACACCCTTCGCCTGGTCCTGGCGGACGTCGGCCCCTTGAAGGAGGCGCTCCAAGCCAACGAGTTGATCATCGAGCGCCTGGAGGCCGAGCTGTACGCGGCACGGGCGAGCTACGGCGTGGGCGTCAACGGCATCGGGATCGCGGTCGCCTATCTGCTCTGGCAGGTGGGTCTCGAGCAGAAAGCGATGAACCAGGACCTGTTCGTCAAGGCCCTCGTCGTGGCCGTGCTCAGCGGCGTCGCGCTCGAGCTGGCCAATTACCTCTTTCTCGCCAAGCGCCAGAAGCTGCGTCGGCTCGCGGGCGAGATCGCCGGGGCGCGGGAGGACAGCCGCGCCCTCGAGCAGAAGATCCGCGACGCATCGCGCGTCTAGCGCTACTCCACCAGCCCCGCGTCGGCCATGCCGATGACCGCCTTGTAGACGTAGTACGAGCAACGCGGCACGTCGCGCTGCAGGTCGGTCATCGACGCGCCCTTCTTCAGACGCGCCCAGATCGCGACCGCGAGCTCGAGCGTGTCGGGGTCGTCCCACTGGAGTTGCGCGGCCTTCTGCTTCCACACCTTGTTCGCTTCGGGGATGCGGGCCTGCAGCAGCGGCAGCTCGTCCTGCAGGCGGACCGACTCCATGAGCAGCGAGATGCCGGGCATCGTGACCTCGGTCTGGACCTCCTCCTCCGTCACGTTCTTGCCGGTGAAAGAGAACTCGCCCTCGAGGGGCGATTGGAAGAGCTGGAAGACCGCGTCGTCGCCGGTGAGCTGCTTGAACCTCGCCCGCGAGATGTTGCCCTTGAAGAAGAAGATGTCAGCGAAGCGCGTCTTGCCGCCATCCTGGGTCACGACCAGGGAGCCCGTCTGATGAGCGCCGATCAGGGTCTGGATCACGGTCGCGAGGTCGAAGAACTTCAGGTTGCCCTGGAGCTGCTTGGTGCTGGCACGGGGCACCTTAAGCGTCGTCGCCTCCAGGCGCTTGGCGAGCACCAGGCACAGGCCGCGCGAGAAGGCCGGCAGCGTGACCATCATGTCCAGGAACACCGCTTTCTCGAGGACGAAGACCTCGGCTTTCTCGGGGCAGCGCACGGTCGCGCTGCGTGGCGAGCCGGTGAGCAGCGCGAGCTCGCCCAGTACCTCGCCGGTGCCGAGGTAGGCGACCGGGATGGGATCGGCGCCGTCGGCCTGCGCGGCCAGGACCTCGAGCGCGCCGCTCTTCACGATGTACAGCCGGTCACCCTGGTCGCCCTGCCGGAACACGATCGCGCCCGCGCCGAAGAAGTCGAGCCGGCCCTGGGCGAGGATCGCCTTCAACACCTCGGCGGGCTGCGACTCGAAGAGGTCAGAGCTCTTCAGGAACGTCGGGTCGATGGCGGACATGAGTGCTCGGCTCTCGCGGAGCGGCGATTATACAACCGCGGCCGGTTGCGGCTCGACGGCGCTGTGCTAGTATGTGCCGCCTTTTCGGGGCATTAGAGCCCACGCCCGGCGCCGGCACGGGGGGATCCGATGATCGAACGCGAAGCGCCAATCCGCATCTACAGCGAGATCCTGGCGAGCACCCTGGGCGCCAAGATGGCGAAGGGTCGTCTCGTCCGCGTGTCGGACGATGGCTACTACGAGGTCCTCCTCGAGGCCTCCGGCAAGAACTACACCACCCTGCTCCCGATCGCCTCGACAGTCATCATGGCGGCCGATCCGGAGGAGGAGGTGGGCAGAATCGAGGTGGAGCGCTGAGCCGGGAGATCCGGGTCGTCCACGTCGGCCTCGGGCCCATCGGCCAGAGCATCGCGCGACTCGCCCTCGAGACAGACGGCTTCAAGGTCGTCGGCGCCGCCGACCTTTCCCCCGACAAGGCCGGAAAGGACCTCGGCAGCGTCCTCGGCTTGCCGAGGAAGCTGCGGCTGAAGGTCATGGGCGACCTCGGGAAGCTGCTCCGCAAGACACGCGCCGACGTGGCGGTGCTGTGCACCGGCTCGTCGCTGCGCGACGTCAAGGGCCAGATCGCTGCCCTGATCAAGAAGGGTCTGCACGTCGTCTCGACCTGTGAGGAGCTGAGCTTCCCTGTTCCCGCACGTGCCGGCGCCTTCCGCGAGCTGGACGCGCTGGCGCGCCGGAAGAAGGTCTCGGTGCTCGGCACGGGGGTGAATCCCGGCTACGCGATGGACGCCCTGGCTCTCTGTCTCACGGCGCCCTGCGCGCGGGTGAACCGCGTGTCCGTGACGAGGGTCGTGGACGCAGCGACGCGCCGCCTGCCGCTGCAGCGCAAGGTCGGGGCGGGCCTGAACCTCGCCCAGTTCCGCCGCGCCATCACCGAGGGCAGCGTCCGCCACGTGGGCCTCCCCGAGTCCGCGTACATGATCGCCGCGGGCCTCGGGTGGAAGCTCGACCGCGTGGACGAGACGCTGGAGCCCGCCATCGCGCCGCGCGACCTCGACACCGAGTACCTGCGTGTCCCGGCGGGCAACGCCGCCGGCGTCAAGCAGTCGGCGCGCGGCTACCGGAAGGACGAGCTGCTGGTGAGCCTCGACCTCCAGATGTACGTGGGCGCCGAGCAGCCACGCGACCACGTCCTGATCGACGGCGTGCCGCCCATCGACATGACCATCGCAGGCGGCATCGCCGGCGACGTCGCGACCGCCGCCATCGCGATCAACGCGATCCCCAAGCTATTCGCGGCGAGGCCGGGCGTCGTGACGATGCGCGACCTTCCCCTCGTCCACGCGCTGTCGCCCCTCGAAGCGAAGGCGCTTCCTCCCAAGAAGCGATAGCGCTCCGTCGTCCGGCGCGCTCAGCGCGAGTGGGTCTCGACGTAGTCGCGCAGCCGCTTCTCGTCCTGCGGGTCGATGCCGACGAACTGCACCCCCACATGGAACCCCGCGCCACGGTCGGCCGGGTGCACATGCCTCACCTCGCCCTGGACCCACATGCGGTCGCCCTCCAGGTCGATCGCGAAGTCGTAGATCCCGCCCTTGTCGAGGGACGCCGGCAGGACCAGCAGCGCGCCGCCCATGGACAGGTCGAGAAGCCGGACCGGCACCTGGGCGCGGACATGTCCGCGAGCAAGCTGCCCGGTCACAGCGCCCTCCGCCTCTCGTGATCGAGGAAGGACTGCAGCAGCGCCTGATCCATGGCGTCCATGGCCTCGAAGTCCACGCCCACGAGCCACGGCGGCTGCTCGTTGGGGTTCTGAGCCTGGAGGTGGACCACGCGGCCCCGCAGGTCCACCGACGAGTGGGGCAGGTTCAGGGTGAGGTCGCACTGGGAGCCCATCGCCATCGGAACCTCCATCTCGAGAGAGGCGCCGGCCTCGGACAGCGCCACGATGCGGAAGTCGGCGAGTACGGTGGCGCGACCGACCATGCGGCCGTCGATGCGCAGGCGCTGGTGCCGCCGCCTCTCGCTCGGGTCCATGGGATGAGTGAGGCGATTGTAGGGGGCGTCCGCCGCAGGGTCAACGAGAGCGCCGTTATATACTGCCTTTCCTAGAACAGGGCATGAAGGGCTCCATCGAGGAGGGGGTGCTACCCACGGTCCTCCGCGATCTCTACGTGGGACGCAAGACCGGCTTCCTTCACTTCAGCCGCGGCAACGAGCGCCGCAGCGTCTACTTCGCCGGCGGCTCCCTGGTCCACGGCGATACGAACGTCCGCGAGGATCGCCTCGGCGAGACGCTGGTCCGTCAGGGGCTTCTGACCGAAGCCGACCTGAAACGCGCCACGGGTTTCATGCTGCGCGACAAGAAGCGGCTCGGCGCGGTGCTCGTGGAGCTGGGGGTGCTGGATGCCGACCGCCTCGACGACGCCCTGGCGGTCCACGTCCGCGAGCTCCTGCTCCAGGTGCTGAAATGGCCAGAGGGCGAGTACGAGTTCGAGGCGAAGGAGGCCGCCGGCCTGGAGCCCGGCTTCGCGCTCAAGCTCTCCACGGGGGAGGTGATCCTCGAGGCGGTGCGCCGGATCGAGGACCGTGACGTGATCCGTTACGCGATGGGCGACATCGATCGCGTCCTCGGCCTCTCGACGGACCCTTTGCTGCGCTTCCAGAAGATCACGCTGTCACCCGCCGACGGCTACATCCTGTCCCGCATCGACGGCACGCTGAGCGCGCGCGAGGTGATGCAGGTGATCCCGATGGTTCCCGAGGATACGATCAAGGGCCTGTTCGGCCTCCTGTGCACCGGCATCATCGAGTACCTGCCGCTTCCGCCGAAGACGCCGAGACCCGAGTTCCGCCCAGCGCCGCTGCCGGTCCCACCGGAGCCGCCCCGTGAGGCCGTGCCCTCTGTGCAGCCGCCGCCGGCTCCGGCCCCCGTCGTCATGGCGCCGCCACGTGTCTCGGCCCTCACGCCCGAGCAGGAGGCGCGGCGCAAGGAGGTGGTGGAGACGTTCGAGGGCCTCGCCGCCAAGAACCACTTCGAGGCCCTGGGCATCTCGAGGGCGTCCGGCGAGCCGCAGGTGAAGGAGGCGTACTTCAAGCTCGCCCGGCGCTTCCACCCCGACACGCACCACGACCCGGCGCTGGCGGACCTGCGCGACAAGATCGAGGCGATCTTCATTCGGCTGGGCGAGGCGTACGAAGTGCTGCGAGACCGCAATCGCCGCTCCGCATACGAGAACGACCAGATGGCGCGCCTGCCCAGGTCGGCCCCCGCCACCGCCCCGGCCCCCGAAGCGGCTCCCGTGACCGTCGACCCCGAGTACGAAGCCAAGGCCGCCGAGGAAGCGCTCCGTCGTGCCGAGAAGCTCTTCGGCCAGGAGAAGTACTGGGACTCCATCCAGCTCATCGAGCCCGCGGTGGCCAGCCTCAAGGGCAAGCTGCACCAACGAGCGCGGGTGCTGCTCGCGCGCAACTATCTCAAGAACCCCAAGTGGCTGAAGCGGGCCGAGGAGCAGCTCCTCACGGTGGTGAGGGGAGACGCCTCCCACGTGGAGGCGCATTTCCTGCTGGCCGGCATCTACAAGACCAGCGGGCTCAGGACGCGGGCTTTCCACGAGTACCGGCGCACCCTCGAGCTGAATCCGGATCACGAGGAGGCCCGCGCCGCCATCATGGAGGTCCTTCCGGAGGAGTCGGGCGAGGAGGACAAAATGGGCTCCGGCCTCTTGAAGAAGCTGTTCGGGAAGTCATGAAACGCCCTCTGGCGCTGGTCGCGCTCGTCGCTCTGCCCGCCGCGGCGGACATCTACCATCTTACCGACGGCGACCGCGTCACCGGCAAGACGGTCTCGAAGGCGGGCAACCAGTACCGGGTGCAGACGGCGTACGGCCGGCTCACGATCCCGAAGGCCAAGGTCGTGAAGATCGTCAAGGACGACGGCAGCGAGGAGTTCGTCAACGTGCCCTTCGGCGTGCCGAAGCCAGCCCCTACCCCGCCGCCGCTGCGGCTCGTCCTCATCGTCACAGGGGCCAGCTTCTGGCAGGCCTGGCCCGCCAAGGAGGCCGCCGACGATCCCACGCTCCGGCTGCAGGTCAGCCTCGACGAGGAGACCTTGGCGACCTACGTCGACGCCACGACGGACCCCGACATCCCGGGCGCCGTGGTCAACGCGTTCAGCTTCGAGCCGGGCATTGCCATCGACGCGGTCGAAGGCGTGACGGCCCACGCCCCGGAGGCACGCCCCGGGCGGATCTCCCTCAGGCTCGACGCGCCGGCCGAGCGGGCGGGAGAGAGACGGATCCGCGTCGCCTACCAGATCAACGAAGCCAGCAAGGAGGGGCCGGCGTGGCGCGATGTCAGCGCGGCTTCGATCCACGCGAACCTGGAGCCCGACACTCCGAACTTCGTGCGTCTTCGTCAGGACCGGGGCCGCATGGAGTTCTCGGGCCTGACCAAGAAGCGGATGAAGAACGTCGAGACGTTCCGCATCGAGATGGGAATGGAGTAATCTCGATTCGTGGAAGAGGCGAGGCTCGTCGAACTGCTGCCGTCCGTGGGCCTGGCGATCGCGCTGGCGGCCTGCGCCGGCGTACGGGCGTGGCTGCCGCTGCTGCTGGCAGGGGGGCTGGCCCGTTCGGGGTTCCTGGAGCTCGGCGACTCCTTCTCCTTCCTCAGCTCCGACAAGGCGCTCCTCCTGTTCGGCCTCGCGACGGTGCTGGAGATCGTGGCGGACAAGGTCCCCGCCCTCGACCACGCCCTGGATGCCTTGTCCACGGTGCTGCGGCCAGCGGCCGGAACGCTGCTCGCGGCCTCGGTCATAGGTCGCTTCGCCGATCCGCTGACGGCTCTCGCGCTCGGCGTCGCGGTGGGCGTGCCGGCCGCCCTCGTGCCTCACGCCGCGAAGTCGACGCTGCGCGCGGTGTCATCCACGCTGACCGCGGGCCTCGCGAACCCGGTCATCAGCGTCATCGAGGACGCGCTCGCGGTCGTGATGTTCGTGCTCGCGGTGCTCGTCCCCATCGCCGTCGTGCTGGTCCTGCTCGGAGTCGCGTTCCTCGTCGCGAGGCGCGTGTCCCGCCGTCCGTCGCCCGCCCCCGCCGCGTGAGAGCCGGCCTCCCGTCGGCCCTCGTGGCCCTCGTCGCAGCCTTCGGACCCGCACCGGCGTCCGCCCAGGCGCCTCCAACGACCCGCCCGCCGGTCGTGATCGAGACGGAGGTGGACATCGTGTCGATCACGGCGGTGATCCACGACAAGGCCGGGCGCTTCGCGGCTGGCCTGGGGCCGAAGGACATCCACGTCTTCGAGGACGGCGTCGAGCAGCAGGTGACGATCTTCCGTGAGGCACAGGGCGGCGAAGAGAAGATCCCGCTCTCGGTCGGCCTCGTGCTCGACGCGTCGGGGAGCATGGCCCAGAGCATCGGCTTCCTGAAAGAGGCGGCCTCGAGCTTCGTGGGCAAGCTGGAGGAGGAGGTGGACGAGGCGCTGATCGTGCAGTTCAACGACAGCGTCAAGGGCAGCGCCGAGTTCACGGGTGACATCGACCGCCTCGACCAGTTCATTGCGGGCCTGCAGGCCTGGGGCGGCACCAGCCTCTACGACGCGATCCGCTACTCCCTCGACCGCATCAAGGACCGACCCGGCCGGAAGGCACTCGTGGTCTTCTCGGACGGCGACGACACGACCAGCACCCTGTCGGAGAGCGAGGTCGTCGACTACGCGCGCTCCGTCGAGGCGACGATCTACAGCATCGGCATTCGCGGCGGCCCCGGCGGCGGCGGCCCGCCCCGCGGCTTCCTCAAGCGGATCGCCGAGGAGACCGGCGGGCAATATTTCTTCCCCGACAAGGTCGGAGAGCTGATCCGCGTGTTCGCCGCGATCTCCGTCGAGTTGCACCGCCACTACCTGCTCGCGTACTCGCCGAAGAAGGCGCCCGACGGGCTATTCCGGAAGATCGAGGTGCGCTTGGACCGGAAGGATCTGGAGGTCCGCGTGCGGAAGGGCTACTTCGCAATCAAACGCCGCCGGCGCTGAAG
>DATFEN010000032.1:0-9811 GCA_035251085.1 Vicinamibacteria bacterium
TCGCGGCGGCGATCAGCTTTGGATGGTTCTTGAGCTACTGGAACCTCATCGGCTACAAGGTCGGTTAGCGCGCCGCGCGCGGCAATCAGGTCTTTGCCGCCGCCGCTGGGGGCGAGGCCTTCCACAGCTCCCCCAGCACGCGGGCGAAGTTGCCGCCCAGGATCAGCTCGATGTCACGATCGGAATAGCCGCGCCGGATCAGGCCCTCCGCCAGGTCGTACATCCGCCGCGGGTGGTCGAGGCCCGAGCGCGCGCGCGGAGTAGCGGCGCTCGGCGTCCGCGAACAGCCGGTAGCGGCCCCGGTTGAGGAAGGGAGCGCCGAAGGCGGCGGCAACGGTGCCGGCCAGCGTCCGCAGGACACGTCGACGGGCGAGCATCTCATCTCCTCCTCTGCGTGGGCCGTCCCCGCGCGCGCCTCACGCGCCGCGCATCCTCGTCGCTTCCCGGCGCTCCTTCGTACCAACGCGGACCCGAGAGGTACTCCTTCTCCGTTTGGCGCAGAAGGGCCAAGGCGCGGCTGGGCGCGATCTCCGCGCAGGCCAGGACGATCGCGTTCAAGAGAGCCATCGGGGCCACGTACGAGCCGGTGAAGGTCGCGCCCGCGGTCGACGCCACGAGATAGCTGTCGCAATGACGGGCCAGCGGCGTGGTGTCGCTGTCCGTGATGGCTACGGTTGGCACCCCCCGGCTCCGCGCGAGCCTCGCCGCCTCCACGGTGACGCGGAGGCAGCGGCCGAAGCTGATGGCGACGAGCAGGTCCCTCCTCGCGAGCAGCCGCACCTTGTGCTGCAGGTTGCCTCCGCTGCCCACCGGGGATTCGGCGTCGAACCCGAGGGGCAGGAGCGCGTAGGCCAGGAACGAGGCCAGGGACGCGGCGAGGTCGGACCCCACCACCAGGATGCGCCGCGCCTGGTGGATGCGCCGCGCGATCTCGACCACCCGCTCGGGGTCGAGGCCGCTCTGCAGCCGGTTCAAGTTGCCCTGGTCACGCTCGAGGCTGTGCCGGACGTGGTCGGTGAGGCTGCGCTTCTCGCGGGTGGTGGCCTGCAGGATTCGGTAAGGGGTGAGCCGCGAGACGAAATGTTCCCGAAGATCGGTCGCGAAATCCGTGTAGCGCTCGTACCCGAGGGCCTGCACCGTGCGCACGATCGTGGCGGGGTCGACCTGGTAGCGGCGGGCGAGGGCCCGCGACGAGAGGAAGAAGGTCTCGTTGGGATTCTCCAGGGTGGCCTGCAACAGCCGCCGCCGGTTCGGCGAAAGCCGGTCCCCGAAGCGGGCGATCCGTTCCTCGATGGCGGTGCGCGTCGGGATGGCGGGTCTCCTTGCTGCTCCCATCTGGTTTACCGGGTGAGACGTTCCACCGCCTCGGTCCGGCGCTCCAGAAAACGCTCGTCCACCTCGATGCCGAGGCCCGGCGAGCGTGGGACCTCGATGGTGCCGTCCTTCGCCACCTCGACTGGAGCGGTGATGATATCGCGGTCGAAATAGCGAAGACTTCCCGAGATGTCCCCGGGGAGCGTGAAGCCGGCGAGGCTCGCGAGGGCGACGTTGTGGGCCCGGCCAATCCCCGACTCGAGCATCCCCCCGCACCACAGGGGCACACCGCGCTGGAGACAGAGGTCGTGTATGGCGAGGGCCTGGCTGTAACCTCCCACGCGGCCCACCTTCATGTTCACGATGCGGCAGGCCCCGAGGTCCAGCGCCTGGCGTGTCCGCTCCACGCTCGTGAGGCTCTCGTCGAGGCAGATCGCGGTGTCCATGTCCTTCTGCAGCGTCGCGTGGTCCACGAGGTCGTCGTGGCCCAGCGGCTGCTCCAGCATCAACAGGCCCTGGCCGTCGAGCTGCCGCAGCCGTGCGGCATCGGCGAGGGTGTAAGCGGCATTGGCGTCCGCGGAGAGCAGGATCTCGGGATGACGCCGGCGGATCTCCGCCACCACCTCGAGATCGCAACCCGGCTGGATCTTCAGCTTGATGCGCTTGTAGCCGTGCTCGAGAGAATCATTCACGCGCGAATCGAGGGCGTCGATCGTGTCCTGCAAGCCCAGGCTGATCCCTGCTGTGACCCGAGTCCGGGTCCCTCCCAGCACCCGGAACAAGGGCTCGCCTCGCAGGCGGGCGACGAGGTCCACGAAGGCCAGCTCGATCCCCGCTTTGGCCATGGGGTGGCCTTTGAAACGGGCCAACCGGCGGGCGAGGTCCGCCAGGCTCGTCGGCCTTTCTCCCAGGATCACAGGGGCCAGGAAGTCGCGGATCACGTGCCTGGCTGTGCCCACCGTTTCGTAGCTGTAGAGAGGAGACTCGAGCGCTACGCACTCGCCCCAACCGGAGAGACCATCCGCGTGGAGTCGGAGCAGGAAGAGCAAACGTGTATCGACTCGGCCGAAGCTGGTGGCAAAGGGCTCGCGCAGGGGCAGGCGGGCGAGGCGAATGTCCAGGCGGTCCAGGCGCACCGGCTCTGGAGGCGCTATGGCTGCAACATCCGATGCATAGCCAGCCGTGGGCACTTCGCGCCTCGATATACCACGCCTCGGCGTCCGCCGAAAGGGCCCCTCGGCGCGTGTGCAACAAATGTTGAGGGGCAGGAAGGGCGAGCTGCACCGGCTGCGACCCGCCGGCTAGCCGAGCGGTGCTATGCTCCGCGCGGTGCCGCGATGAAGCGCAGAGGCTTTCTCACGAAGGGCGCGCGCGCCGCGGCGGGCGTCGCACTCGCGCCTGCACTTCGGGTCGAGGCGGCGCCGGCCTTCGACACGGTCGTGCGCGGCGGCACGGTCCTGGACGGCACCGGCGCCGCCGGCTTCCGCGCGGACCTCGGCATCGTGGGCGACCGCATCGCGGCCGTGGGCGACATCCCTGCCGAGCAGGGCAGGCGCGCGATCACCGCCGACGGGCTCAGCGTGTGCCCGGGCTTCGTCGACATCCATACCCATTCCGATGGCGACATCCTCGTGTACCCCACCGCCGACTCGCGCGTGCGCCAGGGAGTCACCACCGAGGTCACCGGGAACTGCGGCTCCTCGGCCGCGCCGCTCGTCGGCGTCGGCGCGGAGGAGCGCCGCACTCGCTACCTCGAGCGCGACCAGCTGCAGGCAGCGTGGAGCGACGTCGCCTCATACTGTGCGCAGTGGGAGAAGACCCGCTGCTCGATCAACCACGCGCTGCTGCTCGGCCAGGGGACGCTGCGCGCCAACGCGATCGGCGTGGTCAACCGCCCGCTGAGCTCCGAGGAGCACGCGGCGGTGCTGCGTGCGACCGAGGAGGGCATGGACCAGGGCGCCTTCGGGCTCTCGACGGGGCTTCAGTACACGCCCGGGCGCTTCACGCCCCGCGAGGAGATCGTGTCCATGGCGCGGGTGGTTGCTCGCTACGGCGGCCTCTACGCCACCCACATGCGCAACGAGGACGCGACGCTGCTCGAGGCCGTGGGCGAGGCGATCGCGATCGGGCGCGAGGCGCAGCTCCGCGTCGAGGTCTCGCACCTGAAGGCGGCGGGCCAGGTCAACTGGCACAAGCAGCGCGGTGCGCTGGACCTCATCGAAGCGGCCCGCGCCTCGGGTGTCGAGGTGCTGGCCGACGTCTACCCCTACACCGCCTACTCGACGGGCCTGTCGATCCTGCTCGAGGACTGGGCCCTCGACGGAGGGCGCGCCGCCATGCTCGGGCGGCTGCGCGACCCCGCGCAGCGCGCGCGGATCCGGGGCGAGGTGGACGCGAACGTGCGCGCGGAGCCGGGCGGCTACGACCTGATCGTGATCGCCGGCGTGGAGGGGGAGCGCAACCGCGCCGCGATCGGCAGGGACCTGAAGGCGATCGCCGCCGATTGGAATGTCGAGCCCGTGGACGCGCTGCTGCGGCTGCTCGACGAGGAGAACGGCCTCGTGCCGTTCATCGGGCACGCGATGAGCGAGGCAAACGTCGATCTCCTGCTGGCCCACCCGCTGGTGATGGTGGGCTCCGACGGCTCCAGCATGGCGCCTGTCGGCCGTGCCGCGAGCACGCGCCCGCATCCGCGCTCCTACGGCTGTTTCGTCCGCGTGCTCGGGCACTACGCGCGGGACAGGAAGGTCCTCGACCTGCCGACCGCCGTGCGCAAGATGACGAGCCTGCCGGCCGACCAGGTGGGGCTGCGCGAGCGCGGGCGGATCGCCCGGGGCATGAAGGCCGACCTGGTCGTGTTCGATCCGGCCACGGTGCGCGACGAGGCCAGCTTCGGCGACCCCCACCGCTACGCGACCGGCATCGCGCACGTGCTGGTGAACGGCGAGCCTGTCGTCGAGCAGGGCCGTCACACCGGCGCTCGGCCCGGAAGGCTCTTGCGCCGCCGCGCCTGACGGCCACAGGACGCCGTCCGTTCGCAGACGACGACTGCGCCTCCATCTCTCCTCGATCCTGCGCGACACGCCCGCGGCTGGCGTGAGACGACATTGGATGGCAGCGGGTGGCGGGAGTACCCTCTCCTCGTGCGCTCCACGAGCCTGACACGCGCGCTGGAGGCGATGGCCGCGATGGAAAAGGGCAGACCATACGCGCTGCGTCCCGAGGACGCCAAACGCCGGCTGGCTGAGGAACTCGCGCGATTGTGCCGACTCGCCGGCGTGAAGCCTGTGGTCATCGGCGGCCTCGCGGTCAATCACCACGGGTACATGCGCGTGACGGCCGACGTCGACATCCTCGTGTCTCGACAGGAAGCGGTCCCGCTCTACCGACGGCTCAAGGCCGAGCCTGGATGGAGGCGTCACGCCGAGGGCTTCAAGAACACGGTGGTGGGTATCGGGCTCGATATCTGCGTCGAGGGGGAGCGGACGGCGCCCGGCTCGGTCGAGGAGTTCCCGAGCCCCGCGACGCTCAGGAAGGTCTCGCTGCGGCCGCTGCCGGTGCCGGCGCTTTCGGAGCTGATCGCCCTCAAGGTGATGTCGGGGCGCGCGCGAGACGACGCCGATGTCGTGGAGCTGCTCAAGCGGCATCGCGCTAGAATGACGGCGCTTCGGGGAGCGGCAGCGAAGCGCCTCAAGACGAAGGCGGCTCGCGAGCGCCTGACGGCGCTTCTCGCCCGTGCGCGCGAGGAAGCTGCCCGAGGGCGGTAGGGAAAGCGGCGGCGCTACGCCAGCAGCTCGAAGGCCCTGAGGCCGACGTCGATCGCGCGGGCCTCGGCTCCGGCTCGATCCCGCGCCGGAATCACCCGCCCCGTCGGGCGATGCGCGTACACGACGCACACGGCTCCGGCTCTGAGCCGACCGATCGCTGCGAGCGTGAACAAGGCGCTCGTCTCCATCTCGAAGTTCAGGACCCCGAGGCGCGCCATGTCGCGCGGCAGGTCGGGGAAGAGCGGCGCGAAGCCGGGGGCGTGGCGCGACTGCGCGCCGTAGAAGCCGGCCGCGCTCGCCGTGATGCCCACGTGATGGCGGCCGCCGCTCTCGCGACAGGCCTCGACCAGCGCCTGGGTCACGGCCAGGCTGGCGACTGCCGGGAACCCCTCCGGAACGAAGAAGCGGCTCGTGGACTCGAGGCGCACCGCGGCCGTGGAGACCACGAGGTCACCCACGCGCGTTTCGCGTTGGAGTCCGCCGCACGTGCCGACGCGGATGAAGGTCAGGTCGCGCCGGCACTGGGCCAGCTCGATCACCGCGATCTCCGTGTTGTCCGGGCCGATGCCCGTGCCGGTCACGGTGAGCTCGAGCCCCTCGTGACGTCCGGTGATGGTCACGTACTCGCGATGTCGCCACTTGCCGCGGATCGCCTCGAAGCGTTGCGCGACGCGCTCGGCCCGGTCGGGGTCGCCGACGAGCATCACGCGGGGTGCGACATCGCCCGGGCCGACGCCGAGGTGGTATTGCCGGCCGGAGCGCTTGGATCTCTTCATCGGTCTTCCTTAGTAGAACGTCGTCCGCAGCACCGGCTGAAACAGCGCTTTGTCATGGGCGCAGGCCGGGTCGAGGCTGCAGCGCGCGCACTCCGGCTCGGTCGTCTCGGGACAGCGCTCACGAGCCGTGAAGAGCAGGTAGTCCACGGCCCCCATCGAGCGGCCGCTCTGGCGTTGCAGCTCTCGGACCGCAGCGGCGCACGCGTCGCGGACCGCCCGCTCGTCGGCCGGCGCCAGAGTCTGACGCGCGATCAGGCGGGTACGCAGGTCCTCGTCCGGGACGACGACGAGTCCGGTGCGCAGGCAGCTGCGCTGCACGTGATAGTCCACGATCGGCGGCGCGACCTCGTGCTGCCCCTGGCGCAGGAAGCGCTCGGGCCGCTGCTGCAGGATCGTGGCGAGCAGCGCGGACTTCTTGCGGAGCGGATCCTCCTTGTAGCCGCCGACGTGGTCGAGGCGGCGAAGAAAGTCCGCAAGGGGACTCGCCGCGGCGTTGGCCGCCTCCACGATCCCGGCTGCTGTCCAGCCCATCGCGATCATGTCCCGCCCGTAGGCACGGGCCAGCTCGAGGTGCAACTCGACGGCCGGCATCGGGTCGCGTCCGTCATCCGAGCGCACGTGCGCGAGGAGTTCGTCCGCTGTCAGGCGCGCCTGGCCCGCGGGCCCGAGCCCGGCCGGTTGTGACTCCATCCAGCGCCGGTAGGCGGCCCAGAGGTAGTCGCTGCCCTTGAGTGAATGGCCTCCGAGCGCCGCGATCATGGGCGACGCATAGCGGCCCGCGGCCTGGGTCCAGAAGCCGAACTGCTGCAGCGTCGCCGCGAAGAAGAAGTCGAGCGCGTGGGGATCGCCCACTGCCGGAAACGGCGGCCCGACGAAGTCGAACTCGGCGACCTCTGACTGGCTGGCGACGAGCCTCGCGACACGCTCGACCCGGACAGGATCGACGCGGACCCGCTGGTCGTCGGGTGGCGCCGGCGGCGGAGGCGGGCGCAGCAGCGCTTCAGGCCCCGGAGCCGTCACCATCTCCGCAGCCGCGGCCACAGCGACGCGCGCCGCCTCCACGGGATGAAGACCCCGCGCGAGCAGCGCGAGAGCGGTCCCACAGAACGCGTCGCCAGCGCCGGTGGGGTCGAGCTCCTCGACGGCGACGGCTGGCACCGCGGTCATGTGGGCGCCCTGCGCCACCAGAGCGCCGCGATCTCCGCGCGTGACGAAGAGCAGCTGCCCAGCACGCGCCGACACCGTGTCCGCGCTGCCGAACAGCTCTCGACCCTCGCTCTCGTTGCAGAAGAAGGCGTCGGCGGCGGCCAGGATCTCCAGCACGCGGGCGCGATCGCTCCGAGCGGCCGCGTGGTATGTGCCGCAGGCGACCCGCAGGCCGTGCTGCTTGAGACGAGTCACGAAGGCCTGCTGACGGCTCGAGTCCATGAGCGGGATGCAACAGGCCCAGTCCGCGTCGAGCGCGTCTTCCGTCAGGTCGTCCGGGTGGAGCCGTGGCTCGGCGCCCGACAGCGCCCGCACCATCTCGGTGCGCCCTCGGCCGTGGTGAGCGATCTCGAAGGATGGCAGCTCCTCCGGCGAAACCACAGGGCCCAGCCAGGCGAGCCGCTCGGCCGCCGGGCGAAGCGCTTCCGGCATGGGATCGGGACGTGGAGCAAACATCGTGACCCTTGCTCCGGCACGCTGTGCCGCCAGCGCCGTGTAGAGCCCAGCCCCGCCTGCCGAACGCACGGTGCGTCCGCGGAAGTGGAGGACATCGAGGGAGGCGCCGCCGATCACGAGCAGTTGCGGCGCTCGGACCCGCGTCACACCACGGCGACCTTCACGCAGTGGATCGGCGGCAGCGACTCGAAGAGGCAGCTCCAGTCCTCGCCCCCGTCCCGTCCCATCCAGAGCTGGCCTGTCGTCGTCCCGAAATACAAGGCCGGCGCCTTGAGCTCGTCGATGTCCATGGCGTCGCGCTGGACGGTGAAGAAGCTCTCTTTCTTGGGGAAGCCGCGGGCGAGCCGCCTCCAGGAGCCACCGCCGTCCTCGCTGCGCCAGACCGCCGGCGCGCCCCCCGGGCACGTGCGCGTCATGCCCTCGAGAGGCATGACGTAGACCGTGTCGGGATCGTGGGGGTGGACGACGATCGGGAAGCCGAAGTCGGACGGCAGCCCCTTGGCGATGGAGCGCCACGAGCGGCCGTAGTCGTCGCTGCGCAGGACGCCGATGCCGGGACGGTCCTCCCATCCGCCATGGTTCTGCATGTAGAGCCGGCCGGGCGCGTCCTCGTGGCCCGCGATCTTGTGCACGCACTGGCCGAACTCGGGGTACGGATCGGGCACGAAGCCGGCGCCGACGCCCTTGTTGGACGCCTCGAAGCTCCTTCCGCCGTCTTCGCTCAGGTAGTGGCCACCGGTCGAGATCCCGATGTGAACGCGGCTTCCGTCGACCCGGATCGTGTGCAGGCAGAGCCCGCCGTTGCCGGGCTGCCACTTCCGAGCGTGCGGGTGATTGCTGAGGCCGTCGACCATCTCCCAGGAATCGCCGCGATCGTCGCTCCCGAAGAGCGCAGCCGGCTCCACGCCGCAGAAGAGGTCCTTGCTGTCCCGGCCGGCTTCGAGGGACCAGATGTTGGCGAGCGCACGCCCGTCGTCCTTGGGGAACGCGGGGGCGGACCTCGTCTCCTTGAACGTCTTCCCGAGGTCGGTCGAGCGCAGCACCTTCATGCCGAAGAACGCGTTGCAGCTCGACGCGTACAGGCGCGGTGCCCCTCGCCTGTCGATCAGCGCCGAGTAGACCGCCACTCCCGGTGTAAACGGCCCGCGCAGAGCGAAACGGCCCCGTGTCTTCGGCGCCTCAGCGACGAAGAGGCCCTTCTTCGTTCCGATGCAGAGGACCACTCTCTCGGACATGCTCAACCTCCTGAGACCGCGGGAAGGATCGTGACGACGTCCCCCGGCGCGAGCGCCGTTTCGAGCCCCTCGAGGTCGCGCACGCTGGACGTGTTCACGAACAGGTTCACGTGGCGGCGCACAGCGCCCGTCTCGTCGCATACGGAGCGGTACAATGCCGGGTAGCGCCGCTCGAGATACTCGAGAGCCGCGCGCACGTTGTGAGCCCCTAGCGAGAGCTCCGAGGCCCCCTCGCATTGGGCGCGCAGCACTCCGGGAACATGGATCGTGACCGTTGTGGTCGGAAACTCCATGTGCCTCGCTTCTCGGCCAGCCTATCGCCGCGAGCGGCGCCGAGGCAACCCGCGTTCCGAACGGCGGGCGCGGGTACGACGATCGAGGAGAGATACGATGGCCGTCGCTCCGAGGTTTCACAGGCCTCCGGGACGCCACACTGCCCGTGCTACGCTCGGCCCAGACATGCCGAGCACGGAGCACCTCAGCCAGCACGACGCAGCGAGCGATCTGGAACCGGGGCAGGTGCCCGACATCGACGTCGCTGCGCTGTTCGGGAGCGACCCCGGCGCCCGGGCCGGCGTCTGCGATGCGATCCGCCGCGCCTGCGTGGAGCCGGGCTTCTTTCGCATCCACGGCACCTGCATCCCCCCGCCTCTCGTCGAGAGCGTGTTGGCGCAGATGCAAGCGTTCTTCGGCCTGGCCGACGACGACCCGATCAAGCGCGCGGTGCACAACCGGCTGACGCCCGGCGGCAACGGCTGGGGTCCAATCGGCGAGGAGCCCGCTTACCAGCCGGGCACGACGGCTCACGTCGAATCCTTCGACTGCGGCCCGCGGATCTCGGCCTATAGGCCTCACGAGGATCCCGCCGCCTTTGGCGTCTACCCGAGCGTATGGCCGGAGCTGCCCGGCTTTCACGCGACGATCCGAGAGTACTGGGATGCCGCTGGCCGTCTTGGGACCGCGCTCTGCGGAGCCTTCGCCGCGGCGCTCGACCTCGATCCCGATTTCCTGGCCGCCCGCTGCAGCGAGCGCGCGCGCCGGGCGCTGCGCCTGCTGC
>DATFEN010000046.1:0-3296 GCA_035251085.1 Vicinamibacteria bacterium
GCTCCAGCAGGTCGGCGAAGAGCTGCACGAATTCCTCGCGCTCGGTCGGGGTCCGCTGCTGCCAGTGCGGGCCGAGAGCGCGGCGTGCGGTCTCCTGGACGTCGAAGGCCTCGATGGCCACCTTGCGGACCGCCGCTCGCCGCTCGTGCCGCCGGTCGTCCGCCTTCAGGGCCGGATCGTCCAGGACCTTCTGGACCGTCTCCGTATACTCGCGCAGGGCGTCCGTCGGCGACCCCGCCCATGCCGGGCTCAGCAGGGCGGCCACGATCGCGGCAGTGGAAAGAATCCCGATCCCACCACTCCTGACACTCCCCATCCGTGGGGCTCCTTCCGCGTCCGAGTATACAGCCCAGCGCCCGCAAGGGATGGACACGCTTCTCCGGTGCTGCGCGGCTCATCGTGCGTCGAGCCACGCGATCCCGGCCCGGGGACGGCGTCCCCCGGCCGGGTCAGCGGACGGCGCTCTTGAGGTGGCCGAGCACCTCGAGCTCGAACTGCTCGAGGCTCTGCCCAAAGGTGTCGCGAAAGTTGGCGTGACGGTCCTGCTTGCGCTCGAACGAGCGGAAGTAGGCGACGACGCGCGGGAAGCCGTCGCGCGTGATGAGGTAGTCGGCCATGAGGAAAGCGAGCTGGTAGGTCGGCAGCGAGCCCTCGCGCAGGTGACGCACCGTGAAGCCGCGCGGATTGCCGAGCGTCTCGAGATCGAGTCGAGCGGCCACCAGGGCGGCGTGGTTGCGGATGCCGGCGACGGCCATCGCGCGCCGGTGCTCGACGGTGTCCAGACTGAGGCGCTCCAGGACGTTGAACGCCGCCCACTCCGCCATGCCCTCGGCCAGCCACTGCTCGGCGCGCCCCTCGCCCTGGGCCAGCTCGATCTGGGAGACGTGGGCCAGCTCGTGCGCGATGAGCCGGAACCACTCCCGGCCGCGGGCGGCGCCGCCCTCGTCGTTGAGCAGCAGCTGCCGGCGCTTGCCGATGCCCACGGCGAACTCAGACAGCTCGGCCGCGCGGACCGGGGAGACGTGCGCGTCCATCACCAGCCCGCGCTCGAAGCCCTGGCGGCCCGAATACACATAGGCGGTGAAGACCGTCGGCATCGGCAGCAGGAGATCGCGCATCAAGATCGCGGCGATGCCGCGGATGGCGTCCTCGTGCGTGACGAGCTGCGCGCTGTCGTAAGGCGGCGAGGCGAGCGCGGCCGGGTCGATCGTGAAGGGCAACACGAGGCGTCCACTACCGCAGCCGGCGAAGGACGTCACGGCGACGAGCAACGCGGCAGTAAGCCGCTGTGAAACAGATTTCATGGGCCGGTGCGATTTTGACACGCCGGCTCGATAAAGGGAAGAGTTTTTCCCTGGTTGTGGTTGTGGGAGTTACAACTTCTCCTCCCGTATGGTGAACGTAACCGCGGGTTCCCAGGAACAGTCGGACCCGCATGGATCCAAGGGGAGCATGCGGGACCGGGACCTGGGCTACTATCACCGGAAAAGGAGGGCCGGATGACCGAAGGGGGAATCTCGTCGGTGGACCGGTACGAGCGGCGGCGCTCGGCCGTGCTCGACAGTCACATGTCCTACGTGGAGGTCGGCGTCGGCGAGCCGATCGTCCTGCTGCACGGCAACCCGACCTCCTCCTATCTGTGGCGCAACGTCATTCCCCATCTCGAGGGTCGGGGCCGCTGCCTGGCACCCGATCTCATCGGCATGGGGCGCTCCGGCAAGGCCCCTGACGGCCGGTATCGCCTGGCCGACCACGTCCGCTACCTCGACGCCTGGTTCGAGGGGCTCGACCTGAGTGGCGTCACGCTGGTCGTCCACGATTGGGGCTCGGCGCTCGGCTTTCACTGGGCGCGGCGTCATTCCGACCGCGTGAAGGCGCTCGTTTACATGGAGGCGCTGGTGCGCCCGGTGACGTGGGCGGAGTGGCCGGAGGCGGCCAGGAAGATCTTCCAGGCGCTGCGGTCGCCCGGCGGCGAGGACATGATCCTGACCAAGAATGTCTTCGTCGAGCGCATCCTGCCCGCCAGCGTGCTGCGCGGCCTCACGCCCGAGGAGATGGAGCACTATCGCGATCCCTTCCGTGAGCCGGGCGAGGATCGCCGTCCCACGCTGACGTGGCCGCGGGAGATCCCGATCGAGGGCGAGCCCGTCGACGTGGCGGTGCTGGTGCAACAGTACGCGACGTGGCTGAGCCGCGCTCCCCTGCCCAAGCTCTTCGTCAACGGCAGCCCGGGCTCGATCCTGGTGGGCGCTCAGCGCGAGTTCTGCCGCACATGGCCGAACCAGCACGAGGTGACCGTCAGGGGCAGCCACTTCTTGCAGGAGGACTCGCCAGTCGAGATCGGCCAGGCGATCGCGCGTTTCCTGGGAGGCCTGTAACCCGGTGCCCGAGACGTCTCGGGCATGGGCGCTGCACGCGCCCGACGCGGAGGTGTCGGTATGTTCAAGCGAATCGTGTGCGCGACCGACTTCTCGGACACGGCCGAGACGGCCTGGGAGATCGCCTGCGAGCTCGCGCGCATCCTTCAGGCCGAGCTGGTGCTGGTGCACGTGTTCGTCGAGCTTCCCGTCTATCCCGAGGTGGCTGTCACGACCATCCAGCGGGTGTGGGAGGAGCAGCGCGCGTGGGTCGAGCAGCGGCTCGCCGAGCGCGTCGAGGCCGCGACGGCGCGCGGGCTCACCGCCCGTTACAGGCTGCGGACCGGTACGGCACCGGAGGAGATCGCCCGGGCCGCGACCGACGAGGCCGCCGATCTCGTCGTGGTCGGCACTCACGGCCGTACCGGCATCAATCGCCTCGTGATCGGCAGCGTGGCCGAGCGCGTCTTGCGCATCGCGCCGTGCCCCGTGCTCACGGTGAAGCCGCGGCCCAACCGCGACACCGCCCGCGCCGACGCCTAGCGCAGTCGCCCGAGCGCTCAGGCCACGGGCTCGGGCGTCTCCGGCCGGACCCGCACGAACTGCAGCACGAGGTCGCGCGTCTCGAGCAGGCTCGTGCCGACCGCATCGGCCCCAGCCGAGAGCAAAGCCTGGCGCACGGCCTCGACCTCCTCGTTCCCGCCCAGCCGCGCTACCACGATGCGCACCCCCGGCGCGCCGATCCGCAGCCGCTTGCACAGATACCGCGCCTGGGCGACACCGCCCGGGGGCAGGGCGCTCACCACGACGATGTCGCCGCCGTG
Organism: Vicinamibacteria bacterium; assembly: GCA_035251085.1. Taxonomy (GTDB): domain Bacteria; phylum Acidobacteriota; class Vicinamibacteria; order Fen-336; family Fen-336; genus DATFEN01. Next base: position 3,182 of record DATFEN010000046.1, read on the forward strand.
CCCCTGCACCGCGTCGACGACCTCGGCCGAGAGCAGCTCCGGCGAGGCGACGGTCAGGGCGACGCGGGCCGGCGCCAGCAGGTCGCGGAGCATCAGCAGGCCGACGGCGTCGGCG
>DATFEN010000059.1:0-26859 GCA_035251085.1 Vicinamibacteria bacterium
TTCCGGTCGACGAGCTGAAGATCGACAAGTCCTTCGTCGCGAACCTGGACGGCGAGGGAACGGGGGACGAGGTCATCGTGCGCTCGACGATCGAGCTGGGCCACAACATGGGGCTGAAGGTGATCGCTGAAGGAGTGGAGAGCGCCGAGAGCTGGCAGGCGCTCAAGCGTTTCGGATGCGACATGGCCCAGGGCTACTACATCAGCCGGCCGATGCCCGCGCCGGAGCTCCTGGTCTGGCTGGGGGAGTCTCGCTGGAGCACGGGGCTGGGCGTGCGCTGACCCGCGTGGCTACTCCGCGACCCCTTTCTCCTTCAGGAGCCGCCACACCTTCTCGGGCGTGACGGGGATGTCGATGTGGCGGACGCCCAGGTGCGCGAGAGCGTCGACGATCGCGTTGACGATCGCGGGTGGCGCGCCGACCGTCGCCGATTCACCAACGCCCTTGGCGCCCAGCGGATGGTGCGGCGAAGGCGTCACCGTGTGGGCCGTCTCCCACTTCGGCGTCTCGACCGCGGTGGGCAGCAGGTAGTCCATGAAGCTGCCGCCCTGGATGTTGCCGTTCTCGTCGTAGCTGATCTCCTCGAGGAGCGCCGGCGCCATCCCCATGGTCAGGCCGCCGTGGATCTGCCCCTGGACGATCATGGGGTTGATGATGTTGCCGCAGTCGTCGACCGCCACGAAGCGCCGGATCTTGACCTCGCCGGTGCCACGGTCGATGTCCACGACGCAGATGTAGCTGCCGAAGGGGAACGTCAGGTTCGGCGGGTCGTAGTAGTTCGTCGCCTCGAGCCCGGCCTCCATGCCTTGGGGGTGGTTGGTGTACGCGGCCAGCGCGATCTCTTGGATCGTCTTGGCCTTCTGGGGCGCACCCTTGACCGAGAACTTCCCCGGCTCCCACACGAGGTCGTCCTCGCTGACCTCGAGCAGATGTGCCGCGATCTTTCTCGCCTTGTCGCGGACTTTTCTTGCCGCCATGGCGCCGGCCGCTCCCGCGGTCGGGGTCGAACGGCTGGCATAGGTGCCGAGGCCGTAGGGCGCGGTATCGGTGTCTCCTTCCTCGACCTGGATGTGCGCGGCCGGGATGCCGAGCTCCTCCGCGATGATCTGGGCGTAGGTCGTCTCGTGGCCCTGGCCCTGCGACTTGGTGCCGAAGCGGGCGAGCGCCTTGCCCGTGGGGTGGACGCGCAGCTCGCAGGAGTCGAACATCTTGATGCCCAGGATGTCGAAGTGCTTCGAGGGCCCCGCGCCCACGATCTCGGTGAAGCTCGAGATGCCGATGCCCATGAGCTCGCCGCGCTTGCGCTTCTCGGCCTGCTCCTTGCGCAGGTCGGCGTACCCGACCATGTCCATGGCCTTCTTCAGCGCGCCGGCGTAGTTGCCGCTGTCGTATTCCCAACCCAGCGACGACTTATAGGGGAATTTCTCCGGCGGGATGAAGTTCTTGAGGCGGAAGTCGGCTGGATCGACGCTCAGCTTCTGCGCCAGGACGTCCGTCATGCGCTCGATGGCGTGGACCGCCTCCGTGACCCGGAACGAGCAGCGGTAGGCGATGCCGCCCGGCGGCTTGTTCGTGTAGACGCCGTCGACCTCGGCGAAGGCGTGCTTCACGTCGTACGAGCCGGTGCAGATCGAGAACAATCCGGCCGGGAACTTCGACGGGTTGGCCGCCGCATCCGCGTAGCCGTGGTCGGCCAGCGTCTTGATGCGCAGCGCCGTGATCCTGCCGTCCTTGTCCGCGGCCAGCTCGGCGTCGATGTGGTAGTCGCGGGCGAAGGAGTCGGCCTGGAGGTTCTCCATCCGGTCCTCGATCCACTTGACGGGCAGGCCGGTGACCACCGACGCCGCCACGGCGATCACGTAGCCGGGATAGACCGGCACCTTGCCGCCGAAGCCGCCGCCGATGTCCGGGGAGATGATCCGGATCTTCTCCTCCGACAGCCCGACGTGGCCCGCGACCAGGGCGAACACCGTGCGGATCGCGTGCGGGGCCTGGGTCGTCATCCAGACCGTGAGCTTGCCCGTGGCCTTGTCGAACGCGGCCACGCAGCCGCAGGTCTCGATCGAGGCCACGTGGATGCGCGGGAGGTAGATGCGCTCCTTGACGACAGCGGCCGCCTCCTTGATGGCCTTGTCCGTCGCCGCGCGGTCGCCGACCTCCCAGTGGAAGATGCGGTTGTCCTTCTTGTCGGGCTTGTCGGTGCGCAGCACCGGCGCGCCGGGCTCGATCGCCTTCCAGGGATCCACCACGACAGGCAGCGGCTCGTACTCCACCTCCACCGCGGCGACGCCGTCCGCGGCCGCGTAGCGGTCCGTCGCGATCACCGCCGCCACCTCCTGCGATTGGTACATGACCTTCTCGGTGGGCAGCACCATCTGGGTGTCCGACATGAGTGTCGGCATCCAGTGGAGCTTGTACTGCGCGAGGGTCTCGCCCGTGATCACCGCGGCCACGCCGGGCACCTTGAGTGCGGCCGAGCTGTCGATCTTCTTGATCTTCGCGTGGGCGTAGGGGCTGCGGACGATGTCCATGTGGACCATGCCCGGCAGCGTGACGTCGTCCACGTAGTTCCCCTGGCCGCGGATGAAGCGCGGGTCCTCCTTGCGCTTGATGGAGTGCCCCATTCCTCCGACTTCCGGGCTCGTGCGAGGCGTGCTCATCGCTCCCTCCTAGCGCAGCTTGGCGGCCGCGTGCTGCACGGCCTTGACGATGTTCACGTAGCCGGTGCACCGGCACAGGTTCCCGGAGATCGCGCGGCGGATGTCGTCCTCGCTGGGGGACTTGTTGCCCTCGAGCAGCGCGCGGCCCGTCATCATCATGCCCGGCGTGCAGTAGCCGCACTGCAGGCCGTGCTCCTGCATGAAGCCCTCCTGGATCGGGTCGAGCTTGCCGTCCTTCTCCAGGCCCTCCACGGTGGTGACGGCACGCCCGTCGGCCTGCACCGCCAGCACGGTGCAGGACTTCACCGGGACGCCGTCGAGCAGTACCGTACACGCCCCGCAGTGCGTGGTGTCGCAGCCGATGTGGGTGCCCGTGAGGCGGAAGCTCTCGCGCAGCAGGTGGACGAGCAGCAGGCGCGACTCCACCTGTGCCTCCCGCGGCGCGCCGTTGACTGTCACCTTGATCGGGTGTCTAGCCATGGCTACTTCCCCCCGGCGCGCTGGGCCGCCTTGCGCAGCGCCCGGATCGTCAGCACCCGGGCCATCTCCTTCTTGTACTCGACCGACCCGCGCCGGTCGGCGCTGGGGCTCGCCGCCGCAGCCGCGAGCCGGCCCGCCTCGGCGAAGGCATCCTCGGCGGGTTTCTTGCCAGCGAGGTACTTCTCGGCCTCGACGGCCTTGACGGGCGTCGGCCCCGCATTCGTGAGCCCGATGCCCGCGCGTTCGATCGTGCCGCCCTTGAGCGCCAGGAAGGCCGCGGCGCCAGCGGTCGCGAAATCTCCCACCTTGCGCTCGAGCTTCACGTACGCGCCTCCGCTGCCGGCGGCCGGCACCGGGATGCGGATCTCGGTCAGCACTTCCGTCGGCGACACAGCGGTCGAGAACAGCCCGGTGAAGAACTGCGTGACCGGCACCGTGCGCGAGCCTTTCGCCCCGGTCACCACGACCTCGGCGCCGAGCGCCAGCATCGTGGCGGGGTGGTCGTTCGCGGGGTCGCCGTGTGCGAGGTTGCCGCAGACGGTCGCCAGGTTTCGCACGAGCGGGTCCGCGATCACCGCAGCCGTATCGGCGAGGATCGGGTACTTCGATCTCACGAGCGGGGACGCCTCGAGCGTCGCCTCCCGCACGAGCGCCCCGATGCGCAGGAAGCCGCCCTCTTCTTTGATGTAGTCGAGGTCCGGAATGCGGCCGATGTCGACCAGGTGCGCCGGCTGAGCGAACCGGAGCTTGAGCAGTGGCAGCAGGCTCTGCCCACCCGACAACACCTTGGCTTCTTCACCGAAGCGGCCCAGCAGCTCCAAGGCCTCGGGCAACGTCCTCGGCGAGTGATAGTCGAAGGGTGGTGGGATCATCGTTCGGGCTCCTTTCGCAGCGACGCCGTCAATGCGACCACGACCAAAGGATCAAGAAAAGGACCACGGCAGCGACCAGCCAGAAGCCGGGCCGCCGCAAGGCACGCAGGGCGGCGCGGCCGACCACTTGGGTGCCGAAGGACACGACCTCGATCGGCGGCGCGGCCGCCGGGGCAGGGGCCGCAGCCAGCGCGGGTGATGCGGGCTCGGGCGTGGCCGCTTGCTCCAGCTCCGCTCGTATCGCCTCCGTGAAGCGCTGGAACATCTGGTTCGACACGTCCTGGATCATGCCGCGGCCGAACTGGGCGAGGATGCCCGTGACGCTCGTCTCGGACACGACACTGACCTCGGTCTCCGCCGGCGCCCTCTCGAGGAGTCGGCTGCTCATCTTCAAATCGGCGCCTCCGCGGCCCGTCACGTCCTGGGCGGACCCGGTCATCTCCATGGTGCGTGCCACGGGGTCGAGGGAATCGAAGCGCGCGGTGCCTTTGTAGTGCGCCGATACCGGGCCCACCTTCACCGTGATCGTGCCCTTGAAGGTCCGGTCGTCGACCCTCTCCGTGATGGCCGCGCCCGGCAGCGCGGGCGCGACGCGATAGGGGTCGCTCAGGTACGCCCACACGCGATCGGCGGGAGCCTTGACCGTGAAGACGTGCTCGAAGCGAAGGCCCAAGGCTCAGATGCCGAGCTGCGGCATGAGCCGCTCCAGTGAAGCGAGGTCGTGGGCCGAGGCGAAGTGATCGAGGAACGGCAGCGCCGCCTGCATCCCGGCAGCCGCCGGCTCGTAGCGCGGGTCTCCCAGGAGCGGATTCAGCCAGACCAGCCGGCGCGCGCGGCCCGCGATGGTCCGCAGCGACTCGGCGAGGAGCTGGACGTCGCCCTGGTCCAGGCCGTCGCTCAGGATCACGACGACGGTCCTGGCGTCGAGCTGGTCGAGGTGGCGGCGCACGAAGTCGTCGAGGCAGGCCCCGATCCGCGTTCCGCCCGACCAGTCGGGAACGCCGGTGGCGAGCCGCTCGAGGCTGAGGCGCAGCTTGCCCGGCCGGAGCCAGGGAGTGAGGCGCACGAGCTCGGTGTTGAAGGCGAAGGCCTCCGCGCCCGGTACGGCGCGGCGCAGCGACACCAGGAACGACAGCAGGAACCGGCTGCAGGCGTCCATCGAGCCGCTCGTGTCCACCAGGAACACGAGGCGCGGCCGCTCGACCGCACGCTCGCGGCGGGCCAGCGAAAGGACCTCGCCCCACGTGCGCAGCGCGCGCCGATAGCTCGAGCGCAGGTCCGCGCGGCCCCGGCCGCGCGTGGGCACGAGCCGACGGCTGCGCCGCGTGGCGAGGCGGCGTGCGAAGCGCGCGAGCAACCGCTCCATCTCGACCAGCTCGCGCGCGGACCATGGGTCCTCGAAGGGCTTGTGCCGGAGCACGGCCTCGGGACTGTAGCCCGGATGGTCGCCTTCGGTTGTAGCCCCCAGCGCCTCGCCGAGCTGGCGCCTGTCCGGATCCCAGTGGAGGGCGCCCCTCACGGGTGATGCGGCACCCTTCTGCTCATTCGGGGCCGCCACGGCTCCGGGGAGGTCAGCGCCCTCCCAGAACACGCCGAAGAGCCGATCGAAGGTCTCGAAAGCGGCACGCGGGATGCGCATCGCGATGCGCAGAGCCGTCGCCACTTCGTCGCGATCGGTCGTGTCTACGATGCGGAGCGCCTCGGCAGCGTCGAGCTCGTCGCGCAGGGTCGTGTCCACGCCGTGAGCCCGTAGCGCCCGGCCCAGGCGCGCGAGGCGCAGCGGGACGTCCTTCATGCCTCGGCCTCCTCGTGCACCCGCGAGACCAGCGCCCTGACCTCGGAGGGCGTCACCGCGGCGAGGTCCTGGCGGTCCTTCAGCAGGCAGCCCAGCGTCTGGCTGATCAGCTCGGGCTCGAGGGCGTCCCGGCGCAGCATCACGAGCGCCCGCGTCCAGTCCAGGGTCTCGGCGACGCCGGGTGGCTTCACGAGCGGCCGCTCTCGCAGCGCCTTCAGGAAGCGGCCCACCTCCCTGGACAGCCGCTCGCCGGCCTCCGGGCAGCGGGTGCGGATGATCTGCACCTCCTTCTCGAGGCTGGGGTGCTCGATATAGAGGTACAGGCAGCGCCGGCGCAGCGCGTCGCCCAGCTCGCGTGTGCGGTTGGAGGTGAGGACGACGTGGGGCGGCTCCAGCGCGTGGATCGTTCCGATCTCCGGGATCGTGACCTGGAAGTCGGACAGCATCTCGAGCAGGAACGCCTCGAAGCCGTCATCGGCGCGGTCGATCTCGTCGATCAGCAGGACCGGCGCGCGGCCCGTGTGGCTGATGGCGCGCAGCAGCGGGCGCTCCTGCAGGTACTCGCGGCTGAAGATGCGCGCCTCCAGCTCGGAGGGAGCCTCGCCGCGACCCTCGGCCATCCTGAGACGCAGCAGCTGCCTCGGATAGTCCCACTCGTAGAGCGCCGTCTGGACGTCGAGCCCTTCGTAGCACTGCAGCCGGATGAGGTCGGCCTCGAGCACGCGCGCCAGCACTTTCGCCAGCTCGGTCTTGCCGACCCCGGCGTCGCCCTCCACCAGCAGCGGCTTGCCAAGGCCGCGAGCCAGGAACGCGGCCGTAGCGATGGTCGGATCGGCGATGTAGCCCTCCGCTTCGAGGGCCGACAGCAGGTCGCGGATCTCGGGGGTCATGGCTCCGTCGAGACGGCCAGGTAGTGCTCGGGCGATGCGAGGAAGCGCTCGCGGCAGCCCGCGCAGCAGAAGTAGACGTCGCGACCCTGGTGCTCGACGTGGTGCCGGGCTCCCTCGATGCGCACGCTCATGCCGCACACGGGATCGCGAGCCTCCTCGGTGCTCGGCGCCACGGCCTCGCGCGACGCCGGGGCCGGTGCGCGCCGGAGCATCACGATCTCCGCGAGGATGCTGAGAGCGATCTCTTCGGGAAGCCGCGCCCCGAGATCGAGGCCGGCCGGGTTCTTGATTCGCGAAAAGGAGGCCTCGGGAACCTTGCCGGCCAGGGTCCTGCGCACCTCGGCGAAGCGCTTGGGGCTGGCCACGACGCCCAGGTACGCGGGCTCGTGCGCGAGCGCGGCCAGCACCGCGTCCTCGTCCCACTGGCCCTGGGTCGCAACCAGCGCGAAGACGGGCGCCGACGTCCTGGCGAGGCGAAGGGCTTCGGCCTCTGTCGCGATCGAGGCCGCGCCGGGGAACCCGGAGGCGTCCGCCATCGGGTCCACGGCATGGACGGCGTAGCCCATCGCCTGGGCCAATCGGGCGACGGCACGCGCCGTGGGCGACACGCCGTACACGATCACGACCGGTGGCGGCAGGACCGGCTGGATGTGGATCTCCACCTTCCCTCCGCTGTGACAGGCCATCAGGTAGACCGACACGCCGGGGCGCTCTCGAGACCCGGGGTTCGGATCGAGTGCCACGAACCGCGGGCGGCCGTCCTCCAGCGCCTTGCGCGCCTCGCCGATCACGGTGTCCCGGGTGCAGCTCCCGCCGACCCAGCCGTGCAGGCGGCCCTCGCGAGTCACCACCGCCATGTCGCCGACCTGTGCCGAGATCGGGGCCTGTCGGCCGACGACCGTGGCGAGGGCGAACGGCTCGCCGCGCCGGGCGAGCTCCGCGGCCAGTTCGAGAAGCGGGCGAGGGGCGTCAGGCCGCATGGGCCGGCAGCCAAGGATCCGCCGCGACATTGAGGGGCTTCACGGCGCGCTCTCCGCTCGGTCCGCACAGTCTATCGGCAAGGCGATTCCGCATTCAAGGCTCGATCTTCGACTCGCGCGATCTTCGAATAGAATGAGCGGCTTTGGCGCCGCGCAAGGAGGGTGCTTGGAGTACGTCGAGAAGCTGTTCTGGCTGCTCAAGCCGGAGGGCATCCAATGGCTGATCCAGACAGGGGGCCTGCCGGCGATCTGCCTGATCGTCTTCGCGGAGACCGGTTTCTTCGCCCTGCTGCCGGGCGATTCGCTCCTCGTGCTCTGCGGCATCTTCGCGGCCACCAAGGGCGCCGACGGCCAACCCCTCCTGTCCCTGCCGGCCCTGCTCACGATCGTGCCGCTCTGCGGCGTGGCCGGGGACCAGGTCGGCTACTGGATCGGGACATGGTTCGGCCGTGCGCTATACGGGTGGAAGGACTTCGGCATCCTCGGGATCCCGATCTTCAAGCAAGCCTACCTCCGCAAGACCGAGCAGTTCTACGCGCGCTGGGGAACCTTTTTCATCGTGGCCGGGCGCTGGGTGCCGGTCGTCCGCACCTTCGCCCCGATCGTGGCGGGGATCATCCGCATGCCCTTCCGCACTTTCATCGCCTTCAACGTCCTGGGCGCCTTCACCTGGGTGTGGAGCATGGTGCTGGCCGGCTTCTGGCTGCCGCCGCTCCTGCAGCAGTTCGTTCCCGGCTTCGACCTGGCGCGCAACATCGACAAAGTCGCGCTGGTCGTCGTGCTGCTCTCCGTGCTCCCGATCGTGTGGACGATCCACAAGGAACGGCGGGACGCGGCCGCGGCGGCGAACCCGGCGCCTTGAACTGCGACCTCAGCCAAGGAGGCTGCTCGTGAACTTCGTCTCGATCTCCGATCAAGCTTGGCTGCTGGGCGTACTCGGCCTCCTCGCCGCCTTCGTGATCTACCGGATCGTCGTTGCGCGGCCCGCCGGCAGCGAGGCCATGACCGCGATCGCCGATCAGATCCATGACGGGGCCATGGCCTTCCTGAAGGCCGAGTACACGATCCTGATCCCGTTCATCGTGGTCGTCGCCTTTCTGCTCGGTTGGGCCGTGGACCCCCGCACCTCGATCGCCTTCGTGGGCGGCGCGAGCTGCTCGATCGCCGCCGGCTTCTTCGGGATGAAGGCGGCCACGCGGGCCAACGTCCGCACCAGCGAGGCGGCTCGCAGCATGGGCCAAGCGCCGGCCCTGCGCGTGGCGTTCCTGGGCGGATCGGTGATGGGCCTCTCGGTCGCGGCTCTCGGGCTGCTCGGCATCGGGCTCGTGACGATGGCCTTCGGGCGCGAGCTTCGCGACGACTCGGGCTTCAAGCTGTTCTCCGAGATCATCTCGGGCTTCGCCATGGGGGCGAGCTCGATCGCGCTGTTCGCCCGCGTGGGCGGCGGCATCTACACGAAAGCGGCTGACGTCGGCGCCGACCTCGTCGGCAAGGTCGAGGCGGGCATCCCCGAGGACGATCCGCGCAACCCGGCGACCATCGCCGACAACGTCGGCGACAACGTGGGCGACGTGGCCGGCATGGGCGCGGACATCTTCGAGAGCTACGTGGGCTCGGTGGTGGCCACCATCGCGATCGCCGCCACCGCGCCGGCCTTCGCGGGCCGCCGGCTCGATGCCATCGCGCTGCCCGTGCTCTACGTCATGATCGGCCTGATCACCTCCCTGATCGGCATCGCGTCGATGCGGATCTTCGAGCGCGGAAGCATCGCCGGCGCGCTGCGCTACACCACGTTCGTGGCGGCGGGCCTCTTCTTCGTGGGCGCGTGGTGGGTGACGGCGGCGGTCGACCTCTTCGGGCCGGGCGCGGCCTACGGCCGGATGGGCCCGTTCTGGGCGGTGGCCATCGGCGCCGTGGCGGGCATCCTGGTGGGCCTCGTGACCGAGTACTACACATCCGGGCCTCCCGTGCAGCGCGTGGCCCAGTCGTGCGAGACGGGCGCAGCCACGAACATCATCTCCGGCCTCGCGGTCGGCATGGAGTCGACGGCGATCCCGATGGTGCTGCTCTGCGTCGGCATCTACTCCTCGTACCAGGTGGCGGGCCTCTACGGCATCAGCATCGCGGCCGTGGGCATGCTGGCGACGGTGGGCGTGACGATGTCGGTGGACGCCTACGGACCGATCGCCGACAACGCCGGCGGGATCAGCGAGATGAGCCGGCTCGGGCCCGAGGTACGCAAGATCACGGACGGCCTGGATGCGGTCGGCAACACGACCGCAGCGATCGGGAAGGGCTTCGCGATCGGCTCGGCGGCGCTCACGGCGCTGGCGCTGTTCAGCGCCTACAGCAGCGCGGTCGGCCTCAAGACGATCGACCTCAACCAGCCGGCCGTGATCGTCGGCCTGTTCCTGGGCGGCATCCTGCCGCTGCTGATCTCATCCATGGCCATGACCGCGGTGGGCAAGGCGGCCCAGCGCATGGTCGACGAAGTGCGGCGGCAGTTCCGGGAGATCAAGGGGCTGATGGAGGGCACCGCCAAGCCCGACAGCGCCCGCTGCGTCGAGATCTCCACGAAGGGCGCGCTGCGCGAGATGATCGTGCCCGGGCTGACGGCCGTGGCTGCGCCAGTCGTGATCGGGGCGTGGAACATCGAGGCGCTCGGCGGGCTGCTCGCGGGAGCGACGCTGACCGGCGTGCTGATGGCGCTGTTCATGGCCAACGCCGGCGGCGTGTGGGACAACGCCAAGAAGTACATCGAAGGCGGCGCCCACGGCGGCAAGGGCAGCGCGCCCCACAAGGCGGCGGTCGTGGGCGATACCGTCGGCGACCCATTCAAGGACACCTCCGGACCCTCGCTCAACATCCTCATCAAGCTCATGAGCGTGGTGTCTCTCGTACTGGCGCCCTGGTTTGTCGGCCTCCACCGATAACTCCTCCCGCCTCAACGGAGCGATGGCCGGGGCGCTCACGGCGCTCCTGGCGACCAGCCTCGGGCTCTTCAGCGCCTTCTCCTACTGGGGCGACACCGCGTGGTTCGTGGTCGCCGGGGCAGTGGTCGGCGCACTGGCCTGGCCCACGCGGCTCCGGCTACTCGTGGCGCTGGCCGCGTGTGCGACGGCGGCACTCTGGCTCGTCATCGCGTTCACGCCCGTCGCGCGGCTCCTGGTCCGCGACACGATCCGGCGCGACCCGCCTCGGTCCGGCGACGCCATCGTGGTGCTCGCGTCGGACGTGCAGCGCGACGGCGAGCCCAACGCCGTGGAGATGCAGCGGCTGGTGCGCGGTATCGAACTGCTCGCCGAAGGGCGCGCACCGCGCCTGCTCGTGACGCAGATGCCGCCCCCGATCGCGTCGCGCCTCCCGGGCGCCCGCGCTCTCGCGGCTCGGCTCGGCGTCGAGGGCGAGGTGGCGGAGACCGACATCACGCGGAACACGCACGACGAGGCCGTGGTCACGGCCGCGCTCTTCCGCCGCCGGGGCTGGCGCACGGTGCTGGTGGTCACGTCGCCGACCCACTCGCGGCGCGCCGCCGCCGCCTTCGAGGCCCAGGGCCTCGACGTCGTCTCAACGCCGTCCGTCGAGACGCGCTACGACCTCGAGGAGCTGTCCTTGCCGCTCGACCGGCTGGAGGCGTTCTCCGCCGGCGTCCACGAGCGGCTCGGGCTGTGGGTCTACGCCCGGCGCGGCTGGCTCGACCCCGCTACTTCCCGGTGAAGGCGGCCTTGAGCGAGGTCTCGCCCCACTGCAGCTCGATCTCGCCCTTCTCCTTCTCGCCGCGCACCTCGATCGTGAAGGTCTCGACGCTCTCCTTCGTCTTGCCGACGACGAGCGGCACGTCCGCCACCTTTGTCTGATCTTCCTTGTGGACGTTCAACGTCCAGGCGCCCTTGCCGTCGGGCGTCGCCTTCAGGATGTAGGTTCCCTTCGGGACGCTCGCCGCGCCAAAGCTGAGGTCCGCGTCGGTCATCAGCTTCGTGGGAGCGTCTGCCCCCATGCGCCAGGCCTCGCCCGGCGTCGCGCGTCCGAGCATGTCGCGGCCGGCGAGGCTGGGCCGACCGTAGTCGATCGAGACGCTCTTGCCGGCGACCATGGTCTTGGCGAGACCACGGGACGCCGCGTGGGCGAAGCTGGGGACGGCGATGGCGAGCGCGGCGGCAGCGGTCAACAGGCGGCGCATGAACATGACTACCTCCGAGGATCCCAAGAATACCGATCTTAGGGAGATGGCCGGCGTTTTGGCAAGGCCGGCAGGGCGAGGCCGATCGCGAACCAGGCGAGGCCCGAGACGCGATGCAGGAGCTGGAACACCGCCGTCACGGGCACGTAGGCGGGGGAGACCCCTCGAGCGAAGAACGCGAGAAGGGGCGCATCGAGGGCCAGCGCGAGGACGACCCAGGCGCGCCCGATGCCGAGAGGGATGGGGAAGAAGAGCCGAGCGGCCAGAGTCGACAGCCCGACGGCGACGAGCGCCGATGCCAGACGGTCCGCGACGGAGAGGTTCAAGTCGCGAAGCAACGCGTGGCCAGCTCGCCAGAGGCGCGACCAGGGTACGGCTGATCACCCAGGTCGGTGGCCAGGAAACCGAGCAGCGTCCAGCGCTTCAGGTGCGTGACCTGGGCGTCGGGCGTGAGCCGGATCCGAGAGCCGCACCGCTCAGAACGGGCGCCGCGCGAGTGCGTGGCCGGCGGCGAGCAGGAGCGCCATCTTTCCCAGGTCGAGCAGCAGGAAGCACGCGTGGAGCAGGCCGAAGCGCCGGCCCAAGTCTGGGGGCAGCGGCCGCGGGAGGAAATCCAGGCCGCGCCCGAACGATTCGATCGCGCTGCCGAGAGCGGCCTGGCCGATCGCGATCGCGACGGCAGCGCCGAGGAGCCAGCGCGCAGGAACGCCGGGCCAAGCTGCGGCCAGGGCGAGGAGCCCGACGCCGAGCTGCACCACGCCGAGGCGCCGGAACATCCAGCGGTTGATCTCGGCGGCGACGTGCCGCAACGCGAGGCGGCGCTCCGCGGCGTCCAGGCCGGACAGCCGCGCACCGAGCTCCGGGCGCATGTCGGTCCCGAGCACGCGGTCCACGCCGCGGAAACTCGCGGTGGCCGCCAGCCACGACGCCGCGATAACCCCGAGCCACACGCCGGTCAGGAGCAGGGCGGCGCCTTGGCGAACGGCCATCTATTCGTTGTCGAAGGGGTGGGGGGGTCGTGTGGGGTCGCCCGCGGCTCGCTTCTTCGCCTCCTCGAACTTGCGCTCGAGGATCTCCCGCGCGTTCTTCGTCTGCTTGACCGAGCGCGCGAACTTCTCGTCGAGCACGCTACGCTGGGAGTGCACGCGGCTCACCAGGTCGTCGAAGTTCTTGGGTGGGGCCTTCTTCTGGTCCACCCAGACGATCGCGCCCGTCTCAGGATCGACCTTAAGCAGCGCAGAGCAGCAGGGGCAGGTGACGTCGAGCGCCTCCGGCATGCCGCGATTGTAGCCCGACGACGTCGGGAACGCCGGACAGAACCACGTCCGGGTCGTTGAGCCGAACAGGCCGGCGTCCTTCGACTCCGCACTAGGTGGAGGCGAAGGACGCAGCTTTCTCTGAGCCCTTCCCTCCCCGTCGGGCGAGGGAAAGGGAGGGGGCTCGAAGAGAGGGCCGGCTCGAGGAGTTGAAACTGGATTTCATTTTCAGTTATGATCGTGCCTGACGATGGCGAGCCTCCTGAAGGCCTTTTTCGAGCCCACCGCGATGACCCGCTGCGAGTGCGCGGACCTGCCCTTCGAGGAGATCCGCATCCGCATGGAGCGGGGTCAGGCCTTCGACGAGATCGCCCACCGCACCGGCTGCGGCCGCACCTGCACGGCCTGCGTTCCGGACCTCGAGGCCTTTCTCAAGAAGCACGCCGCCGGCCCGAAGTGACGGCCGGCGCCCGGAGGTTAGAATCGAGTCCTCCGGAGGTGCGGGATGAAGGGGAATGAAAACGTCGTGAGGCTGCTCAACGACGTTCTCTGCGCCGAGCTGACCGCTATCAACCAGTACTTCATCCACGCGATGATGTGCGAGAACTGGCGCTACAAGCGCCTCGCGGAGCACAGCCGCAAGGAGTCCATCGAGGAGATGAAGCACGCCGAGGAGATCATCGAGCGCATCCTGTTCCTCGACGGCCAGCCCAACATGCAGAAGTACATGAAGATCAACGTGGGCCAGACCATCCCCGAGCAGCACAGCTTCGACCTGGCGCTCGAGAAGGACGCCGTGGAGCGGCTCAACGGAGGCATCGCCCTCGCGATCGAGAAGGGCGACAACGGCACGCGGGCGCTGCTGGAGAAGATCCTGGTGGACGAAGAGGAGCACATCGACTGGATCGAGGCCCAGCTCCAGCAGATCCACGACATGGGCGTCGAGAACTACCTCGCCCAGCAAGTCGAGAGCTAGCTCGGCGGACGACGCCCTCGATTGAGCGCTTGGCGCTCGCCCTTTTGGGGTTGACGCCGCGTCCGGCCCGGCCGATAATCTCGGTTTGAACAGTCGTTCAAACGAGGCTCCAGGAGCGGTCGAAATGGAGAAACAGCGGATCCGCCTCAGGGTGAACGGAGAGGAGCGCGAGTGCCTTGCTCCGGTCCATCACAGCCTGCTCGAGGTCCTGCGCGAGGACCTCGGGCTCATGGGCACGAAGCACGGCTGCGAGCTGGGGGAGTGCGGGACCTGCACCGTGCTCGTGGACGGCAGGCCGATCCTGTCGTGCCTGACGCTCCCGATCGAGTGCGAGGGGCGTGAGGTCCGCACGGTCGAGGGCCTGGCGGGCGCCGAGCTCGACCCGCTGCAACGCGCCTTCGCCGAGCTGGGGGCCGCGCAGTGCGGCTACTGCACGCCGGGCTTCCTCCTGACCGCGGAATCCCTGCTGGAGCAAAACGCGACGCCCTCGAGGCAGCAGATCGCCGAGGCGCTGGCCGGCAACCTGTGCCGGTGTACGGGCTACCTGAAGATCTTCGAGGCCATCGAGCTGGCCGCGGCGCGGATGCGCGGCGAGGACCCGCCCTCGCCGGTCGACACGCCGGTCGAGGTGATCCGTGGCTGAGGCGCCCCGCACGGACCTCGACGTCATTGGAAAGTCGCTGCTGAAGGTCGACGCCGCCGCGAAGGTCGCGGGACAGACCGTCTTCGCCGACGACCTGGTCCTGCCGCGCATGCTCTACGCGAAGCTGCTGCGCTCCCCCCATCCGCACGCGCGCATCCAGCGCGTGGACGTCTTCAAGGCCGCGGCGCTGCCCGGAGTCCACGCGACGCTGGTCGGAGCCGAGCTGCCGATACCCTTCGGCATCCTCCCCGTGAGCCAGGACGAGCACGCCCTCTGCATCGACAAGGTGCGCTTCGTCGGCGATCCCGTGGCGGCCGTGGCTGCGGCCGACGAGGAGACCGCCGAGGCCGCGTGTCGACTGATCGCGGTCGACTACGAGGTGCTGACCCCGTCGATGTCGATCGACGAGGCGCTCGCGAACGAAGGCGCGCGCATCCACGACTACGGCCCGCGCGGCAATGTGCACAAGGAGGTATCCAACGACTTCGGCGACGTCGAGGCGGGCTTCGCCGACGCCGACCACATCCGGGAGGACACCTTCTTCTTCGAGGGCAACACGCACCTGCCGATGGAGCAGCACGCGGCCGTCGCCGCATGCGGGCCGGATGGCAAGCTGACGCTGTGGTCGTCGACGCAGACGCCGCACTACGTGCACCGCGCGCTCGCCAAGGTCCTCGAGCTTCCTCCCTCGCAGATCCGTGTCATCGCCTGCCCGAACGGCGGCGGCTTCGGCGGCAAGAGCGATCCGTTCGGCCACGAGCTCGTCGTGTCCCGCCTCTCGCAGAAGACCGGCCGGCCCGTGAAGATCACCCTCACCCGCGAGGAGGTCTTCTACTGCCATCGCGGCCGCCATCCCGTGAAGATGTGGGTGAGGACCGGGCTGAAGCGGGATGGCACCATCACCGCGATGCACTTCAGGACGGCGCTCGACGGGGGAGCCTACGGCAGCTACGGGGTCGCGAGCCTGTATTACACCGGCGCGCTCCAGACGGTCACGTACCGGATCGCGCGCTACAAGTTCGAGGGCGTGCGCGTCTTCACGAACAAGCCGCCCTGCGGACCCAAGCGGGGCCACGGCACGCCGCAGCCGCGCTACGCGCTCGAGTGCCACATCGACAAGTTCTGCGCCGACCTCGGGATCGATCCCGGCGCGTGGCGCCTTCGGAACGCGATGAAGCCCTACTCGGTCGCGGCGAATCACATGTACGTCCGCACCATCGGCCTCGAGAAGTGCCTCGAGACCGTCATGGAGCGGAGCGGCTTCCGGGCGAGGCGCGGCAGGCTCGGGCCGGGCCGCGGCATCGGGATCGCCGCCTCTTCGTACCTGACCGGCGCCGGCCTGCCGATCTACTGGAACGCGATGCCCCAGTCGGGCGTGCAGCTCAAGGTGGACCGCGGCGGAGGCGTCACGGTCTTCTGCGGCTCGACGGACATCGGCCAGGGCTCGGACTCCGTGCTCGCGTACGTCGTCGCCGAAGAGCTGGGGATCCGGGTCGAGGACATCCGCGTCGTGAGCGCCGACACCGACCTGACGCCGGTGGATCTCGGCTCGTACTCGAGTCGCGTGACGTTGATGACGGGCAACGCCGCGATCCAGGCCTCGCGCAAGCTGCGTGGCCTGATCCTGGGAGCCGCGGCGAGGAAGCTCGAGGCTCCCGTTGCTCGTTTGCGAGCGGTAGGCTGTCGGATCTGGGACACCGCCGAGCCCGTGAAGGCGATGACCTTCGCCGAGGCGGTCGTCCTCGCGGAGTCCGAGCACGGGACGCTGGGCGCCGTGGGCTCTTACAAGCCGCCGAGAGCGGTGGCGCGGTGGAAGGGCTCGGGCGTCGGTCCCACGCCGACGTACTCGTACTCGGCCTGCGTCGTCGAGCTGTCGGCCGACCGCGAGACGGGCATCGTGCGGGTCGACAAGGTCTGGATCGCCCACGACGTGGGCAAGGCGCTCAACCCGATGCTGGTCCTGGGCCAGGTTGAGGGCTCGGTCTACATGGGTCTGGGCGAGGTGTTGATGGAGGAGCAGGTCTTCAGAAAGGGCCTGCACAAGATCCCGTCGATGCTCGACTACAAGAGCCCCACGACGCTCGAGATGCCGCCCGTCGAGTCGATCATGATCGAGACGCTCGACCCTGAAGGGCCGTACGGCGCCAAGGAGTGCGGACAGGGGCCGCTGCTTCCGGTGATCCCGGCCGTCGCGAACGCGGTGCACGACGCGCTTGGCGTTCGGATCGACGAGACCCCGATCACGCCCGAGAAGATCGTGGCGGCGCTCGAGGGCCGCTACCGCGCTCCGCAGATGCCCCGATTCCGGTATCCCGAGACCGTGAAGGTGGAACCGCTCGATCCCGCGTCGCTGCCAGCCCCCGCCGTGCAGGAGGTGACGCGATGATGCGGCTGCCGCCGTTTCGCTACTTCGCGCCGAGGGCGGCGCGCGAGGCAGCCTGCATCCTGCGCGACCATGGTGCGGAAGCGATGGCCGTCGCGGGCGGCACCGACCTCTACCCCAACATGAAGCGGCGCCAGTTCGAGCCGAAGGTGCTGGTCGGCCTCCGCCGGCTCGAGGGCGCAGCGGCGATCCGCCCGAACGGGGTCTTGCGCCTGGGCGCGCTCGCCAGCCTCACGGACATCGCCGAGCACCCCGTCATTCGCGCTCGTTGGCCGGTCGTGGCGGCCGCCGCGGGCCAGGTGGCGTCGCCGCTGCTTCGGAACGCGGCCACGATCGGCGGCAACCTGTGCGTCGACACCCGCTGCAACTACTACAACCAGTCGGAGTTCTGGCGCGCCTCGATCGGCTACTGCATGAAGAAGGACGGGGACATCTGCCTGGTCGCACCGGGCTCGAAGATCTGCTGGGCGATCTCCTCCTCCGACACGGCTCCCGTGATGATCGCACTGGGCGCGAGCGTCACGCTTGCAGGCCCGGACGGGGAGCGGCAGGTTCCGGCCGCGCAGCTCTACGGCCGCGACGGGATCCAGTACCTCGCGAAGAAGCCCGAGGAGGTCCTCACCGAGGTTCACGTGCCCGACATGAGCGGCTGGCGGGCCAGCTACCGCAAGCTGCGCCGCCGGGGCTCCATCGACTTCCCGTTGCTGGGCGTCGTGGTGGCCGCGAAGCTCGGCAAGGACCGCGTCGCCGAGGACGTCCGCATCGTGCTCGGAGCCGTCCACACCCACCCGGTCGAGGCGAAGGATGCCGGCGAGTTCCTGAGGGGCCGCGTCCTCGACGCCGAATCCATCGAGATGGCCGCGGGCATCGCGTACAAGCCGGCGAAGCCGCTGGACAACGCCGACCTCGTCTACGCTTGGCGGAAGCGCATGGTGCGGATCGAGGTGGCGCGCGCGCTGCGGGAGGTCGCGGGCCTGCCGACGGGCGAGCTGGCTCCGGTCGTCCTCTAGTCCTCCCGCTGGCGAGGCACCGGCGATGACCGGTCGAGATTCGGGTTGAAGAAAGGGTCGCGCTCCTCGATCGGACGCGGCAGTTCGTGCCGGCCGTTCGTCCGCACCAGCACGGCCTGTGGCACGGCCACGCAGCGCACGCCGGCCGCGCGCCAAAGGCGCGTCGCCGCGGAGCTCGAGCGGGCACTGCGAGAAGCTTCGGCCGGAGCTCGGAGTTGAAGGACGTCGTCGAGATCGCGGAGGCCAGCCTCGAGGAGATTCGCCGCCTCTGCGATGTCAGCGCGCTCCTCGACGACGAAGAGCGGAACAGGGCGGCTCGGTTCCGCAGCGTCGAGGCACGGGATCGGTTCGTGGGTGGCCGAGCGCTGCTGAAGACGTTGCTCGGCGCTTCGCTGCAGCGGCCAGCGGCCTCGGTTCGCGTCCGGGTCGAGCCGGACGGGCGCCCGGTCCTGTTGGATCCGGAACCCGGCGTCGAATTCAGCATCTCGCACTCGGGGGAGCGCGTCGTGGTGGCGTGGGCGGACCGCGTGGTCGGCGTGGACATCGAGCGGCTCCGACCGCTGCCTGGCGCCCTCGACCTGGCCCGCCGGTTCTTCGACGCCGGCGAGGCCGCAAGCCTCGAGAAGGAGCCCGTCGAGCGACGATCCGCGGCCTTCCTCGAGCTCTGGACGAGGAAGGAGGCGCTCCTCAAGGCGCGCGGAATCGGGCTCGCCGCCGGGCTCGCGGCGCCCTTGGGTGCGAACGGGGAGCTCGACGTGCGCCCGCTCCTCGTGTCGGAGGGCTACGTTGGCGCGATCGCCGCGCGCGGCCACGAGTGGTCGGTCGCCCGACGATGAGGCGTCCCGAGCCGCTGTTGTGCCTCAACCACCATTCCACCGTGGGTGGGACGGAGCGCACCCTGGGCGTGGGCTGGCTTTCACTGCTGGTTCCGGCCGCGACCGCCGTCCACGAGCGCGGCGGCTCGGCGTTCCACGACCGCGCCGACTTCTGGCGGCGCTTCCACGAGGGCCGCGACCTGCTGATCGGCAAGCACTTTCGGAGGGGCGGCGGCAGCTTGCGCGGCTCTTGCACCGTTTCGGCATCGCGCTCCAGCGGCCGCGTCCCAAGTCGCGGGCCGTCCCGAGGACGTCCGCCACCTCGTCGCCGCCCTGCGCGCGCTCACTGCAGGGCGCGCGTCCTTGACCGCGTAAAGCCGCGGGTGCTAGCCTCCGCGCGCGGAGGCGTTCCGTTCATGAGCAAGAGCTCGCTGAGCATCACCGACAACCGGACCGGCAAGAGCTACGAGATCCCCGTCGAGAACGGCACGATCAAGGCCCTCGACCTGCGCCAGATCAAGGTGGACGGCGGCGACTTCGGGCTCATGACCTACGACCCCGCTTTCACCAACACCGCCTCCTGCAAGAGCCGGATAACGTACATCGACGGCGACAACGGCATCCTCAACTACCGCGGCTATCCCATCGAGGAGCTGGCCGAGCGCAGCAACTATCTCGAGGTCGCGTACCTGATCGTCCACGGCGAGCTACCGACGCGAGCGCAGGCCGAGGCCTGGGCCTACGAGGTCACGCACCACACGATCATCCACGAGAACGTGAAGGGTCTGATGGAGGCGTTCCGCTACGACGCCCATCCCATGGGGATGCTGATGTCGATGGTAGCGGCGCTCTCGACGTTCTACCCCGAGGCCAAGCAGATCCACGACGCGGGGAGCCGGCGCAAGCAGCTCGTCCGGCTCGTGGCCAAGATGCCGACGCTGGCGGCCTTCGCCTACCGGCACTCGATCGGCATGCCCTACGTCTACCCCGACAACGACCTCAGCTATTGCGGCAACTTCCTGCAGATGATGTTCAGCGTGGGAGGTCCCTACAAGGTCGATCCGGTATTGGAGCGCGCCCTCGACGTGTTGTTCATCCTCCACGCCGACCACGAGCAGAACTGCTCGACGTCGGCGATGCGCGGCGTCGGCTCGTCGGAGGTGGATCCGTACTCGGCCACCGCTGCGGCGGTGGCCGCGCTCTACGGCCCGCTCCACGGCGGCGCGAACGAGCAGGTCCTGCGCATGCTGAAGGAGATCGGCTCCAAGCACCACGTGGGCCAGTTCATCAAGGAGGTCAAGACGAGCGGCGGCGAGGTGCGCCTCATGGGCTTCGGCCACCGCGTCTACAAGAACTACGACCCGCGGGCCAAGATCATCAAGCGCATGGCCGACCAGGTCTTCGAGGTGACCGGCCGCAACCCGCTGCTCGACATCGCCCTCGAGCTGGAGAGGATCGCCCTCGAGGACGAGTACTTCATCAAGCGCAAGCTCTACCCGAACGTGGACTTCTACTCGGGCCTGATCTACCAGGCGATGGGCTTCCCGGTGGACATGTTCCCGGTGCTGTTCGCGATCCCGCGGACCTCGGGCTGGCTCAGCCAGTGGGAGGAGATGCTGCAGGACGGGGACCAGAAGATCGCGCGGCCGCGCCAGGTGTACCTGGGCGCCGCGCGGCGGCCCTTCGTGCCGATCGAATCGCGCTAGTTGCGGCGTGACTCCTGGCGGAGTTGGCGCGGTCTGGCATACTATTGAACGTGCCCCAGGCCTCCGTCCAAGAGCGCCGCCGTCATCCGAGGATCGCGGAGAAGCTGCCCGTTCGCGTCTTGGGCTACACGCCGAACGGGACTTCCTGGGAAGAGAACGCTTTCACGCGTGACGTCTCCCAGGGCGGACTGTCCGTGGTCCTGCCGCGGCCGTCGTTCAAGGGGCAGGTCCTGGAGCTGGTGCTGCCGTTGCCTCGCTACCTCCGGGAGTTCGACCCCGACGCGCCCGAAGTGAAGATCTACGGTATCGTCAGGGACGCCATCGAGGGCCACGGCGCGTGCCAGCTCGGCGTGAAGTTCTTCGGTCAGCACCCGCCGCGTGGGTTCGAGCGCACGCCGGGCGCCGCCTTCCTGCTGCCGTCCGACCTTCCGGCCGTGACGAAGGACGGCAACGGCGGCGCGGCTCGGCAGCACGCGACGCCTCCGTCCGCAAGCCCTCCCGCCGCGGATGGGAACGAGCGGGAGCTGGATCCGCACCAGTGGGACAACCGCCGACAGCACGAGCGGCTGCAGATGTTCGTCACCTTCCATCTGGAGCACGTGGACGAGTGGGGCGCGGTGCTGGCCGAGGAGCGGACCGTTACCGAGAACGTGAGCCTGGGAGGCGCGCGGCTCAAGACTGCGGGGCGCTTCAGCGTCGGCGAGGTGATCGTGCTCCGCCAGGCGAGCGGCGCGTTCGAAACGCGGGCCGAGGTGAAGGGGTTCACGGTGGGACCGGACGGCGGGAACCACATCGGCGTGAGGTTCCTGGATGCCGGACCCGAGCACCTGTTGCGGAGCCACTAGCTTTCTCGGGCGCGGCGGAAGCACGAGCGCAGCATGACCGCCCCGCGAAAAGCGCTCTGGACGTGCGCCACGTGCGGAGCACGGTTCACCAGCCCGAACCAGTGGCACAGCTGCGGCCGGTTCGACCTGAATGCGTTGTTCGCGAAGAGCTCACCG
Organism: Vicinamibacteria bacterium; assembly: GCA_035251085.1. Taxonomy (GTDB): domain Bacteria; phylum Acidobacteriota; class Vicinamibacteria; order Fen-336; family Fen-336; genus DATFEN01. The sequence continues at coordinate 21,648 of DATFEN010000059.1, forward strand.
CCCGTCAAGGAGCTGTACGAGCGATTCGTAGCCCTCGTGAACTGCACCGGCCGCGCTCGACGAGGTCCGCGGCGGCAAGGCGTCGCGGCCTTTGCAGGTAGAAGGGCAAACAGCCAAACGCTGAGCTTCGTCGTGCCGGTGGCGCTTGACGGGGGACGGCCTCGGGCCTACTTGCGCCTCCGCCTCGCCGAAAGGCGCGTGAGGCGCCCGAAGGCCGCTCGCACTTCGCGCAGGCCCTCGGCGCGGGCACGCCGCGCGAGCTCCTTGGCGCGACCGCCGCCGAAGCGGCCCACAGCGAAGGTTCGTCTTCGCCGCTCTCCCCGCACGGTCGTCCAGCTCGCGCCGTAGCGGACAGCCCGTCCGCCAGAATCCCGCTCGACGTACACGCCGCGCGCCGCGCCGTTGCCGAGTCGGCGAACGGCGAGCGCCGGCGGCAGCTTCCTCAGGAGGCCGTCGCGATAACGCACGGCGGCCCTGAACGACCCGCGGCGGCCGCCGTGCCGGCTATCGGAGAAGTACTTGTAGTAGCGGCGGCCGCCCCGCCTGACGCTCACGACCCAGCCGTGGAAACGGTGGTCGAAGCGCGCTACGTTCTTCGCTTTCATCGCCCAGACACGCTCCCATTCTCGATTCTCGCCCCATCGTTCCCCCGGTGTCGAGCAGAAACGGCCTGGCTTCGCGGGCTAGCGCTGATAGGGATCGTAGGGATAGTTGGGATCGCTGGGATCGCGGTAGCGGTCGTCGCCGTACCCGTCATAGCGGTCGTCGTGGCGTGGCAGCTCGCGCGTCCAATAGCGCGCGTCGCAGCGGTCGTGATCGTGGCGCCGCTGGAAGTGCGCGTACGCCCGGCGGTACGCCACCTCGTAGCCCCCGCGATAGCCGCGCTGGTAATCCCAGCGCGAGCCATAGTGCTCGCGGTAGCCGCGGTCCCCCTTGCGATAGTCCTTGTCGTGGGAGAAGTTGAAGCCGTCGCGATCCTCGGCGTCGTCCTTGCCGTGATCGAAGCCGTCCTCGTAGCCCCTCGAGTAGCCGAACCGGTACGCGCCATAGCCGTAACCGTAACCATAACCATAGCCATAGTCATAGCCGGGGCGGGCATGACGCGACTGTGGGCTACCGACGACGATGTGCACGCCGACACGTGAGTCCGCTGCGCCCGGCGTCGCGGAGAGAAGACCGGCCGACAGGCTCAGACCGGCCGCCAAGATCCCACTTCGGGTCATCGACGCAACCTCCTGATCTCGGCACACGACCCGAGACCATCGTTCGACGAAGGTGCAACTCGCGTGCCGATCAGACGGCGGCGCTAAATCCCGACTCATTCGCAAGTTGGCTCACTGCCACGCCGCGTCGTCCTGTCCTCGTGGTGTGACGGACGTATACTCCGGCGCGATGCCTGCGAAGCTCTACCTCGGGAAGGCATTCGATCCCAAGGACGGTCTCGGAGCGCGGGTCGAGCTCGAGGCCGACGACCTGCTGACACACGGCTTCATCGTCGGCATGACCGGGTCGGGCAAGACCGGACTCGCCATCGTGATGATCGAGGAGCTCCTTCGCCAGGGCGTGCCCGTCCTCGCGATCGATCCGAAGGGCGACCTCGGAAACCTGCTCCTGACCTTCGACGCGCTCGACGCGGCCTCCTTCGAGCCATGGCTGGATCGGGAGGCGGCGAAAGGCGAGGGCAAGACGGCGGCGGACGTGGCGGGCGCCTGGAGGAAGGGCCTGTCGGAGTGGGACCTGGGTGCGAAGGACGTCGCGGCCCTGACGAGCTCGCGCGAGGCCACGATCTACACGCCGGGCTCCTCGTCCGGCGTGCCCCTCAACGTGCTCCAGTCGCTCGAGGCGCCCGCGGTGCCGTTCGCCTCGGCGCAGGAAGACCTGCGCGACGAGATCACCGGGATCGTGACCGGGATCCTCGGCCTGCTGGGCATCGAGGCCGACCCGCTTCAGTCTCGGGAGTGCATCCTGCTCTCGACGCTGATCGAGGCGGCATGGGGCGAGGGAAAAGGACTCACCCTGGAGTCGCTGCTGGCGGGCGTCGCGGATCCGCCCTTCGAGAAGCTGGGAGCGCTCTCGCTCGACAGCGTCTACCCGCGCAAGGAACGTCAGGGCCTCGTGATGGCCCTCAACAACCTGCTGGCCGCTCCGTCGTTCGAGGCCTGGCGTCGAGGCGAGCCCCTCGACATCGAGCGGATGCTGCGCGGTGCGAACGGCCGGCCTCGGCTGTCGATCGTCTACACCGCTCACCTGCAGGAGGCCGAGCGGCTGTTCGTGACGGCGCTGCTGCTCGACAAGGTGAAGACCTGGATGCGGCATCAGCCCGGCACCAGCGAGCTGCGCGCCCTCGTCTACATGGACGAGATCTTCGGGTACTTCCCCCCGCACCCGCAGAACCCACCGACGAAGCGACCGTTGCTCACGCTGCTCAAGCAGGCGCGCGCTCAGGGCGTCGGCGTCGTGCTCGCCACCCAGAACCCGGTGGACCTCGACTACAAGGGCCTGGCCAACACCGGGACGTGGCTGGTGGGCACGCTCCAGACCCAGCAGGACCGCGCGCGGCTGCGCGAGGGCCTGCTCGGGACGGGCATCGCCGAGAAGAGCCTCGACACGCTCCTCGACGCGACGCGCAAGCGCGTCTTCCTGCTGCACGACGTGCACCGGCCGGGGCCGACCCTCCTCCACGTGCGCTGGGCGATGTCCTACCTGCGAGGGCCGCTGACCCGCGAGGAGATCTCGCGCTTGATGGCGGGTCGCGCGCCCGCGGCGCCCGCGGCGTCGAGCGCATCGGAAACCTCCTCCCCCGTCCTGCCTGCGCCCCTCGAGCACCACTACGCGTCGAGGTACGGCGGGAGCATGGCCGAGGCCCATGTGTTCGTGAAGTACGCGGTACGCTACAAGGGCGCGGGCGAGCTGGTGGCCTCGAAGGCGTGGCCGCTCTCCGAAGAGACGCCCGCGGACAGCCTCGAGGCCGAGTCGGTCGAAGTCGCCGAAGCCGAGCTCACGAGAGAGGCGCCGGCCGGCCTCCGTTACGGCGAGCTCCCCGAATGGCTGGGACGCGACGGGGCGAAGCTGCTGGAGAGGGCGTTGCGCGAACGCCTGCCGGACAAGCTCGCGACCACCGTTCAGTACGATCCGGTCACGAAGGCGACGTCGGCGCCCGGCGAGTCGGCAGAGGCTTTCGCCGCGCGCCTCGGTGCTTTGGGCGGCGGCGCCCAGGCCGAGAGGCTCCGCGGGCGCCTGGAGAAGAAGAGGCGCGACCTCGAGGTGCAGAAGCAGGACCTGTCGGCGCGCAGCAAGGAGAAGTGGTTCGCGGTCGGCTCCGCGATCCTGTCGAACATCGGCCTCTTCACCGGACGCAAGAAGACGATCTCGGGCGCCGGCACGGTGATGTCGAAGAACCGCCTCGAGAACACCGCCGAGGCGCGCGTCGAGGCCCTCGAGCAGGAGATCGCCTCCCTGGACCAGGAGCTCGGCGCGCTCGCTTCCGTTGATGCGGCGCGCTTCGAAGCGCGGCCCCTCGTGCCCGCGAAGGGCGAGGTGAAGCTGCTGCGCGTCGACCTCGTCTGGGTGCGCTGACGGCCGTGAGCCAGGCCAAACGCCTCGACGAGCTGGGCGAGCGGCTGGAGAGCGAGGAGCGGAGGAAGCGCAGGAACCGCGGGCAGGAGGACTACTGGCGGCGCGTCCAGGACCTGTTCACGCGCGACGTGACGGTCAGGGCGCTGCGCGAGCTGGCCGAGAGCGACGCGCGCGAAACCGTCGCCTTCTTCTCCCGCGAGGTCGATTTCGAGGACCTCAGCTCGGCGCCGGTCTGGAAGCGGCTGCCGGCATCGGGATTCCGGCTCTTCGAGGCGATCGCGTGGCGCCTCACGCCCGCCAGGCGCCTGCTCTTCGCCGCGGCCATGATCGTGCTGGCGTTGGGCTGGTTCAACTACCTGCTGGTCGTGGCGAAGGATGGCGGCTGGCCGCACACCCCGTCGCTCCTGCTGGTGGCCGCGACGCTCCTGTTCGTGCTCCTCGCCCTCGAGCTGCGCGACAAGCTGTCGCTCAAGGGCGACCTCGAAATCGCGCGGAAGATCCAGTTCGGCCTGCTGCCCTTCGAGCCGTGGCAGAGCGGGTCCCTGTCCGCGCACGCCTCGATGCAGACGGCCAACACCGTGGGGGGCGACTACTTCGACTTGATCGACCTCGGCCAGGGCAAGGTCGCCGTGGTGATCGGCGACGTCGCCGGCAAGGGCATGCCCGCCGCGCTCCTGATGGCCTTGCTGCAGGGCAGCCTGCGCACGCTGGTCACGGCGGGCTTCCGTGGCGCCGAGCTGATCGCCCGCCTCAACCAGCACCTCGCGGCGAACATCCCGCGCAATCGCCTCGTGACGCTCTTCTATGCCGAGGTCGACCCGGCGGCGACGCCCTTGCTCTACGTCAATGCGGGCCACAACCCGCCGCTGCTCGCTCGCGCCGACGGCTCGCAGGAGTGCCTGGCCGGCACCGGAATCGCGCTCGGCATCCTGCCGGAGGCCGAGTTCGAATGCGTGGAGACGAGCTTCGACGCCGGCGCCCGGCTGCTGCTCTACACCGACGGCATCGTCGAGGCCGAGAACGCTCGCGACGAGGCGTATGGCGAGGAACGCCTCGGCGCCCTCCTGGCGACGCACCGCGAGGCGGCGCCCCAGGCGCTGCTCGAAGGCATCGTGGCCGACGTGCTCGCCCACGCGCGGCCGCTGCGGCCGCGTGACGACATGACGCTGCTGGTCCTGGATCGGCGCGAGTGAGGGCCGGGCCGATCCGTCCGGTGGCGCTCCTGGCCGCCGCGACGGCGCTCGTGTCGTGCCGGGCGCGCGAGATCGTCAGCATGGACCTGGTCGCTCAGGCGCCGGTCGCCGAGCACGTCCGTACGTATGGGTTCTACGCCCTCGGCACGCCCGGCGCCGAGCCCGCGCGTGGGCCGGGCCTGCTTCGGGATGATGGTGGCGGAGACCCGCGCCTCTGGTCCAAGCGCGAGGGCGAGATCCAGCTCCAGCTCGAGGGAGCCGCACCGCGCGCAGCGGTGCTCGACCTCACGCCGTTCCCAGGAATCGTGAACCAGGGTCTTCAGGTGACCCTCGACGGGGCGGACGTCACGGAGCTGGACATCCGGCCCGAACGGCGCCGTTACCTCGTGCCGCTGCCGGCGCCAAGGCTGAAGACGGGCGCCGCGAAGCTCGGGCTGCGCTTC
>DATFEN010000065.1:0-8382 GCA_035251085.1 Vicinamibacteria bacterium
GGTCGGAGTGGGGGCGCCGCCTTCGGCGGCCGCCGCGGCAGCGCGCTTCCGCGAGCCGGCGCTCTCGGGGGTGCGCACCGCGCCGCGCAGCCTGAGCTTCAACGATCCCAGTCAGGCCCCGTCGGCGTTCGCGAAGGCGGAGCGGCCCGAGGCGAAGGGTGGCGGAGACGAGGTTCAGACCGTCCGCCGCGAGGGCCCCAAGGTCGGGCGCAACGACCCCTGTCCCTGCGGCAGCGGAAAAAAGTACAAGAAGTGCCACGGTAGCGCGTAGACCGGGAGGACCATGCTGGACGAGCGAATCCCTGAAGCCCTCACCTTCGACGACGTCCTGCTCGTCCCGCAGCGCTCCGGCGTCCTCCCGTCCGAAGCCGACATCTCCACCCGCCTCACCAGGCGCATCTCGCTGCGCGTGCCGATCGTCTCGGCGGCGATGGACACGGTCACCGAGGCCCACCTCGCGATCGCGCTCGCCCAGGAGGGCGGCCTCGGCATCATCCACAAGAACATGTCGATCGCCGCGCAGGCCGCGGAGGTCGACAAGGTGAAGCGCTCCGAGTCCGGCATGATCGTGGACCCCGTCACGGTCTCCCCGGATGCGCGCGTCGCCGACGCTCTCGAGGTGATGGCGAAGTACCGGATCAGCGGCGTGCCCGTCACGGTGGGCACGCGCCTCGTGGGCATCCTCACGAACCGCGACCTGCGCTTCGAGACCCGCACCAACATGCCGGTCTCGGAGCTGATGACGAAGGACGAGCTGATCACGGTCCCCGTCGGCACCACCCTCGACCAGGCCAAGGAGATCCTCCACCGGCACAAGGTCGAGAAGCTTCTGGTCGTCGACCACGAGCAGAACCTGAAGGGACTCATCACCGTCAAGGACATCCAGAAGCAGATCAAGTACCCGAGCGCGTGCAAGGACTCGCTGGGGCGGCTGCGCGTGGGCGCGGCGCTCGGCGTCTCGCCGGATACGCTGGATCGCGTGAGCGCGCTGGTCGAGGCCAAGGTGGACGTGGTCGTCGTCGACACCGCCCACGGCCACACCCAGAAGGTGCTCGAGATGGTCGAGGCGGTGAAGCAGCGCTTCGCGGACCTCGAGGTGATCGCCGGCAACGTGGGCACCTACGAGGGCGCCCTGGACCTCGCCGAGGCCGGCGTCGCGGCGGTGAAGGTCGGCATGGGCCCGGGCTCGATCTGCACGACTCGCGTGGTGTCCGGCGCCGGCATGCCGCAGATCACGGCCGTCGCCGAGGCGGCGCGCGCGGTGCGCGGGAAGGGCATCCCGATCATCGCGGACGGCGGCGTGAAGTTCTCCGGCGACCTCGTGAAGGCCATCGCCGCCGGGGCCGATTCGGTGATGATCGGATCGCTGTTCGCCGGCACCGACGAGAGCCCGGGAGAGCTGATCCTGCGCCAGGGCCGCTCCTTCAAGAGCTACCGTGGCATGGGCTCGATGGGCGCCATGCGCGAGGGCTCCCGTGATCGCTACTTCCAGGAGTACGAGGGCAACGCCTCCAAGCTGGTGCCCGAGGGCATCGAAGGCATGGTGCCTTACAAGGGGCCGCTGTCCGCGATGGTCCAGCAGCTCGTGGGCGGCCTGCGCGCCGGCATGGGTTACAGCGGCTGCGCCACGATCGAGGAGCTCCAGACGAAGTCACGCTTCGTGCGGATCTCCGCGGCCGGCCTCAAGGAGAGCCACGTCCACGACGTCATCATCACAAAGGAAGCGCCCAATTACCGGCTGGAGTAGGCTCGTCCTCTCCGCGCTCGTGACCTCGACCCTCGCGTGCCGAGCGCGCGACGACGGCTTCCTCACCTACTTCAACGGCGAGTTCGGCGTGTCGCTCCGCTACCCACCGGCCTGGACGGGCAGCGAGGACCGCAAGGACGCGATCTGGTACCGCTACTTCGTGAGCCCGGCGCAGGCGCCGGACCACACGCCGCAGGCCGCGGTCACGCTGCTCGTCGGGCCGCTGCCCGGCACGCTCGACCAATACGCCCAGGGCTACCTCGCCGGGAACGCGGCGGCCGTTGCGCGCGACATCGAGCGGGCCGGCGTGAAGGGTCGCGAGTACGAGTACGCCTCCGCCGACGGCAAGACCCGTTACCAGCTGCTGCTGCTCTCCGACCCGCCGCGCGTGTACGGGCTGTACGCCCAGGGCCCCGCGGCGAGCTGGGACGCTCAACGGACGACGCTGGCGTCGGTGACCGACAGCTTCGCGCTGGAGCGCCCCAAGCTGTATCCGGTCACTCGGGACGAGGCCTTTGGCTTCGCGCTGGGCGTGCCCGCCTCCTGGCGGCAGACGCGCCGCTTCGCTTCGCGCGACACGCTGCTGCTCCAGTACACGAGCCCGGCGCTCGGCATGGACCGCGGCCGCGAGGGCGTCCACGCCTCGCTGACCCTCACCGTCGAGCCCGCACCGGGCGGGGACGACCTGGAGGCGTTCTACGACGCCACCCTGAAGAAGCTGGGCGAGGCGTTCAAGGTCGTGGCCCACGATCCCTGGCGTGGTGGCGGCGGCTGGGTGGACGTGATGGTCGTGGAGAGCGCCGTCTCCGAGTCGCGCATCAAGCGCTTCTCCGCGGTACGGGGCGGACGCGGCTACAGCCTCATTTTGGAGTCGCGCGAGGACGTGTTCCCCCGCGTCCACCGCTGGGCCGACTTCATCGCCGCCACCTTCAGCGCGCCCCCGGGCGCGCCGCCGCCCCCCGCGCCGACGCTGACCTTCAGCGTCACGCGCTGAGGCAGAATGGGCCCGCCGCGACGGCGCGCAGTCTCGGCCAGGAGGCTCGCATGGAAACAGGCCCACTCTATCGGTCGGTCGCGCTTCTGCTGTTCGCCGCGGGCGCGCTGCAGGCCCAGCAGCCGCCGGGTCACAAGCTGGCGCTCGTCGGCGGCATGCTGATCACCGGGCTCGACGAGCCTCCGATCCACCACGCCGCAGTGGTCGTCGACGGCGATCGCATCGTGGCCGCGGGCCCGCTCTCACAGGTACAGGTTCCCCCGGAGGCCGACGTCATCGACACCAGCGGCCGCACCCTGCTGCCCGGCCTGATCGACCTGCACGTTCACCTGATCATCCTCGGCCATGGCGACTACGATCGCTGGGACCCGTGGATCGCAGAGCAGAAGCTGGTCGAGCGGGTCATGGAGATCTCCGCGAGGCAGCTGCTGATGGCGGGCGTCACGTCGGCAGTCGACCTGGGGGGCACGCTCAAGGAGAGCTTGAGCGTCCGCGACCGCATCAAGCGCGGAGAGATCCCCGGCCCGCGCATGTGGATGAGCGGGCCCTGGATCACCCGTGATCCCGGAGACTATTCGCCCGCGCTCGACACTCAGCTCGTCGTCGACACTCCGGAGCAAGCCGCGCAGGCGACCGAGCGGCTGGCGCGGGCGGGCGTGGACGTGATCAAGGCCTATGTCGAGCTGAAGCCGGCCCACTACAGGGCGATCGTGGACGCCGCCCACCGGCACGGCCTCAAGGTGCATGCCCACGTGTACGACCCCGAGGACGTCCAGAACGCGCTCGAGGCGGGAGTCGACGTGCTGACGCACGCCGGCTCGGCGGGCACACCGCCCTACGAGCCCAGCCTCGTGCGCGCCATCGTCGTCAAGGGAACCCCAGTGGTCATCACCGCCGCCCATAGGATCTGGGTCTATCCGGCCACGGTCGCCTTCCCCGAGCGGCTCCAGGATCCGCGGCTGATGCAGGATTTCCCACCGGATCTCTACAAGGAAGTCCAGGATTCCCTCGTCAACTTCCCGCGCCTCCAGTACTTCGCCACGACCGACCGCCAGATGTTCTACGGCAAGGACGCGCTGCGGCAGTGGATCGACGCGGGCGCCGTGATGGGGATGGGGACCGACTCGGGCACGCCCATGAATTTCCACACCGAGGCGCTGTGGCGCGAGATCAAGGCCCACGTCGACGTCGGCATGCCGGCCCAGCGGGCGATCAATGCCGCGACGCGCGTGAATGCGCGTATCCTCGGAAGGGAGAAGGACCTGGGCACGGTCGAATCGGGCAAGCTCGCGGACCTCATCGTGGTCGACGGCGACCCGCTGTTCGACGTCCTTGCGCTTTCGCGCGTCGAGGTCGTGGTGAAAGACGGCACGGTGTACAAGGGCAAGGACCGCGTGCGGCGCGCCGGAGGTGGACCGCCGAGCTAGCTCAGCGCAGCGCCTCCTCGAGCGCGGCGCTCGCGTCGGTCTTCTCGTCTCGGTACTTGACGATGACGGGACACTGCAGGCCGAGTCCGAAGCGCTCGGCGAACGGATCGAGGAGACGGCGCGCGCCGGGCACGACCACGGCTCCCTCCGGGATGCGCAGCGCCTCGTCGACGCCGCGGCGATGAGTGGTCTTGCGCACCAGGTCGTACACGGTGACGCCGCCCGTCAGCACCACGCCCGCGCCGAGGACCGCCCGGCGTCCCACGATCGCGCCCTCGTAGACACCGCAGTTGCCTCCGATCAGGGCCTCGTCCTCCACGATGACCGGCATCGCCCCTACCGGCTCGAGCACGCCACCCAGCATGGCGCCCGCCGAGAGGTGAACGCGTCGGCCCACCTGGGCGCAGGAGCCCACGAGGGCGTGGGAGTCGACCATCGCGCCCTCGCCGACGAAGGCGCCGACGTTGACGTAGGCCGGCGGCATCACCACGACGCCGCTGGCGACATGAGCGCCCCGCCGCACCGCAGTGCCGCCCGGAACCACCCGAACGCCGGAGCTGGGCGCGAATCGCCGCGGCGGAAAAGTGTCCTTGTCCACGAAGGCGAGCGGCCCCGCCGCCTCGAATGCAGCTACCGCCCCCACGCGGAAGCCGAGCAGGATGCCCTGCTTCACCCAGGCATTGACCCGCCAGCCGCCGCTCGAAGGCTCGGCAGCCCTGACGTGTCCCGCTTCCAGCGCGTCGAGAAGCGCGTCCACGACGGCACGCGCCTCGTCGGGGAGCGCGGACGCGGGGAGCTGCGCGAAGGCCTCGACCTTGAGGCGGATCACGTCGGCCGGGATCACAGCAGTCCCAGCTCGCGCAGCGCTCCGCGCATCGCCTCGCGCGTGGCTTCGGATGCAGGCACGAGCGGCAGTCGGAAGGCCTCCTCGCACAGGCCCATCAGGGCGAGCGCTGCCTTGACCGGGATCGGATTCGACTCCACGAAGTTGAGGCTCATCAGCCGGAGCAGCTTCGCGTGGTGCGCTCGGCCCGCCTCGAACTCGCCGCTGGCGCAGGCCCTGACGAGCTCGACCATCGGGCCGGGGGCCTGGTTGGCCACGACCGAGATCACGCCGTCGGCGCCGAGCGCCATGTAAGGCAGCGTGACGGCGTCGTCGCCGGACAGCACGAGGAACGCCTGCGGCCGATCGCGGAGCAGCTCCATCACCTGGCCGATGTTGCCCGACGCCTCCTTCACGCCCCCGACGTTCGGGTGCTCGGCCAGGCGCAGCAGCGTCTGGGTGTCGATGTTCGAGCCGGTTCGGCCGGGGACGTTGTACACCACGACCGGCACCGTGCTGGCGTCAGCGACTGCCGCGAAGTGCCGGCAGAAGCCCTCGGGCGTCGGCTTGTTGTAGTACGGCCCCACCGAGAGCACGCCGTGGGCGCCGAGCGCCGCCATGGCCCGCGCCTTCTCGACCGCCTGTCGCGTGTCGTTGCTCCCCGCGCCCGCCAGGACCGCGCAGCGACCGGACTCCTCGAGGGTGATCACGACGACCCGCGCCTGCTCGTCCGGGCTCAGCGTGACGCTCTCGCCCGTCGTCCCGCACGGCACGAGCACGTCGACCCCAGCCTGCACCTGGCGCCGGACCAGGCGGCGGAGCGCGCTCTCGTCCACCCGCCCTTCGCGCGTGAACGGCGTGACGAGCGCCGTGCCCAGGCCGGCGAGCGAGCGGCCGCTCATGGCGAGCATTCTGTCACGTAGCCCAGGGCGCGCAGCTTCTCGCAGGCCTCCTTCGAGATCCTCGCCTCGCCCTGCGGCGCGCCGCCCAGCAACAGACGCGTCTTCTCCCACTCGCGGTCGGCCCGCTCGAGGAACAACTCCAGCTCGCGCCGGCCGCTGCGCAGCGCCTCGGCCTCGGCTCGGGACACGTCTTGGACCTCGCCGGGATCGGCCTCGCGGTCGTAGAGCGCAAAGCTCGTGGCGTCGCCCACGGGCTTCGCCACCACCTTGAAGCGCCGGCCGAAGCCCGCCGACAGGTGCCGCTCGTTCTGTGCGAACAGCATGTCGCGCGGAGGCGGCGCGCCCCCCCTGACGTCGGGCATCAGGCTCGTGCCGGCGAGCTCCGGGGGATACGAGACCTGCGCGGCGTCGAGGATCGTCGGCATCAGGTCGAGCGTCGAGGCGAGGAAGGGGCTGCGCCGGCCCCGTGCGCCGCCCGGGGCCGCGACGACGAGCGGGATGCGGAGGGACGGGTCGAACAGGTCCTCGCCGTGATCGAAGTAGTAGTCGTGCTCGCCGAGGCTCTCGCCATGATCCGAAGTCAGGATCACGAGCGTGCGCTCCCTCACCGCCGACCGGCGCAGCGCCTCGAGGATGCGGCCGACTTCGGCGTCGACGGCGGCGATCTCACCGTCGTAGAGCGCGACGTAGTCCGCGAGGCGGTCCTTGCCCGCGATCGCCCACTGCTTCGGGATGCCGCCGCGGAGGGATTCGACCACCCGCAGCCTCTTCCCGCCAGGCTCCGGCGCGAATCGAGTGTCCCAGGGGCGCGGCGGCGCATAGGGCGCGTGCGGGTTGACGTAGTGGAGCCAGAGGAAGAACGGCGCCTCGGGCCGCGCGGCGGCCAGGAACCGCGTGCCATCCTCCGTGATCGCCTGGGTGCGGTCCCACTCGCTGGCGAGGGCCGTCTCCTCCCAGGTTTCGCGGTACGCGTCGAAGCCCTTCCCGTAGCCATGGGCCCTTCCCACGTTGGGGTTGTCCACGACCGCCGCGGTCCGATAGCCCGCAGCCTTCAGCACCGAAGCGATCGTCGGGTTGAAGTCGACAACGCCCGGATGGGTCTTGCTGTAGCCGTTCCGGGACGGCTGGCGGCCGGTCATCATCATCACGAAGCTGCCGCGCGTCTTGGGCCAGTACGTGTAGGCCTGCTCGAACAGCGTGCCCTCGGCAGCGAGCGCGTCGAAGTTCGGGCTTGTGGGGCGCGCGTAGCCGTAGCCGCCGAGGTGGTCCGCACGCAGCGTGTCGATCGTGATCAAGAGCACCGAGACTCCCGATCCCGAGGTGCGGGCGCTGGCAGCAGGGCTCGGGCGCGCCGCTTCGCGCGCCGGGCAGGCGATGCCGAGCGCAGCCAGGGCCAGGAGGGCGGCGCGCCTCAAACGACGCCCTCCTCGATCTCCACGCGCCGCTGGTCGCCGCCCGCGTGGGCGATCCGCACGCGCCACGGCCGCGGCCATGGCACGAACGACAGCCGCTCGGCCCACTCCACGGCGAGCACGCCCATAGCACCCGGCAGCTCTTCGAGGCCCAGCTCGCGGTCGTCGCCGAGCGTCGTCAGCCTGTACAGATCGGCGTGGTGAAGCGCGAGACGTCCTGCGTAGCTGGTGAGGAGCACGAAGGTCGGGCTCGCCACCTCGTCCGGATCGGCGCCGACGCCGCGCGCGAGACCGCGCACGAAAGACGTCTTGCCGGAGCCGAGCTCCCCCTCGAGGAGCACCACCTCCCCGCCGCTGAAGCCCGCGCCCAATCGCTCCGCGAGCGCAGCGGTCTCCGCTTCGCCGTGCGTCAGCGCCGTCGTGGTGGTCATCCCAGCACGGAACGGATCGCCTCGGGCACCGCATGGGCCACGTCTCCGGCCACGACGCCTTCCTCTCCCCTGCGGGCGGCGACGAGGTCCGCGGCGAGGCCGTGGACGTAGACGGCCGCGATCGCTGCGGCGAAGGCGTCCCGTCCTCGCGCCAGGAGCGCCCCCACGATCCCGCTCAGGACGTCGCCGGAACCGGCTGTGGCGAGGCCCGGATTGCCCGTCGGGTTGACCGCCGCGCGGCCCGAGGGGTCGGCGACGATGCTGCGGAATCCCTTCAGCACCACGACGGCCCCGCTGGCCGCCGCGAGACGCCGGGCTGACGCGAGCCGGTCGGCCTGGACCTCGCGGGTCGTCGAGGCCAGCAGTCGAGCCGCTTCGCCCGGATGGGGCGTCAGCACGGTCGGGGCCTTGCGCGACCTCACCGCACGGAACCCGCCGCCGTTCGGCAGCGCGGCCAGCGCGTTGAGCCCGTCCGCGTCGACGATCAGCGGACGCGCGCAGCGCATCACGAACGCCCGAACGAAAGCGCGGGCTCCCGCGCCCTGGCCGAGGCCCGGCCCCAGCACGACGGCCTCCCGCTCTTCCGAAAGCGTCAGGGCCCTTCCCACGGCCCGCGCCGCCACGGTGCCCGCCGGGGTCGCCGCGA
>DATFEN010000068.1:0-10987 GCA_035251085.1 Vicinamibacteria bacterium
GCTCCACGACGTCGGCCAGGAGAACGGGACCCACTACCTCGTGATGGAGCTGCTCGAGGGCGACTCGCTGGCCGATCGGATCGCCAAGGGGCCGCTGCCACCGGACCAGGTGCTGCGCTACGGAGCGCAGATCGCCGACGCCCTCGACTGCGCTCACAGGCACGGTGTCGTGCATCGCGACCTCAAGCCCGGGAACGTGGTGCTCACCAAGACGGGAGCGAAGCTCCTGGACTTCGGCCTGGCGCGGGCCGCCGCCGATGCGGGCGCCCCGAGCGGCAGCTCGGACCTGGCGACCGCGGCGAAGCCGCTCACCCAGCAGGGCACCATCGTCGGCACCTTCCAGTACATGGCGCCCGAGCAGCTCGAGGGCCACGAGGCCGACGCCCGCACCGACATCTTCGCGCTGGGCGCGCTGCTCTTCGAGATGGCCACCGGCAAGCACGCCTTCGAAGGGAAGTCACGAACCAGCCTGATCGCGGCCATCGTGTCCTCGGCGCCGCCGCCCATCTCGTCGATCGTGCCGATGTGCCCTCCGGCCTTCGACCATATCGTGCGCAAGTGCCTGGAGAAGGAGGCCGACGAGCGCTGGCAGTCCGCCCACGACGTGGCCGAGGAGCTGCGCTGGATCGCCCAGGCCGGGTCGCAGGCGGGAGTCGCGTCCGCGATCGCCGTGAGGCGGCGGACGCGGGAGAGCCTCGGGTGGGGCCTTGCGGCTCTCAGCACCGTGGCCGCGATCGGACTCGGCGCTGCGCTGGTGAGCAGCCGCGCGCCTGCCCCGGCAGCGTTCCGCGCCAGCCTGCCTCCGCCGCCGGGCACCGCGCTCGTGCCCTACGACGAGCTCGGCCTCGCTCTCACCTCGGACGGGCGCTCGCTGGCCTTCGTGGCGCTGGCACGCGACGGCTCCAAGCAGATCTGGGTCCGCGATTTCTCGGCGCCAGCCGCGCGACCGATCCCCGAGACCCAGGGCGCGTGGTACCCGTTCTGGTCGCCGGACGGGCGCTACCTCGGTTTCTTCGCCGACGGCAAGCTCAAGAAGGTCGATGTGCGCGGCGGCTCGCCCCAGGTGCTGGCGGAAGCTCCTTCGGGGCGCGGAGGGAGCTGGAGCAAGGACGACGTCATTCTTTTCGCGCCCACCCTTTACGCGCCGATCCAGAGCATCGCCGCGTCGGGCGGGGCTCCCACCCCCGTCACTCGCCTCGACGCAACGAAGGAAACCACCCACCGCTGGCCGCAGTTCCTGCCCGACGGACGCCATTTCCTCTACATGTCCCGCGGTCGCATCGAGGGCAAGCCGGAGCTGGGGCGCCTCGTCCTGGGCTCGCTCGACTCCCCCGAGCCGACGATCCTGGCTGAAGACGCTACCAACGCAGCCTTCGTCCCGCCGGGCCACGTGCTCTACGGGCGTTCGGCCAACCTCCTCGCACAGCGCTTCGACTCGAAGTCGCTCCGCCTCGTCGGCGAGCCGGTCGCCGTCGTGGAGGAGAAGCTCGCCTATTGGGAGGCCAAGAACCTGCTGATGTTCGCCGCCTCGAACGACGGCAGCCTCGTCTACCTCCCAGGCACGTCCCGCACGACCGTGCTCACCTGGTACGACCGCTCGGGCCGGGCGCTGGGCACGCTCGGTGAAGCCGGCAACCAGTTCGATGCCCGGCTGTCACCGGATGGAAAGATGATTGCCTCCGTGCGCGGCGAGGATCCGAAGACGGACATCTGGATCCATGATCTCGAGTACGACCGCGCGATCCGGTTCACCTTCCGCAGCGGTCTGTTCTTCCAGCCGCGTTGGTCACGCGATGCCAGGCGGCTGCTGTTCGCTTGCCAGCCCAAGCTCACCGCGGACATTTGTTCGAAGTCGTTGCGCGACGGTGGCGACCTCGCCCCGCTCGTCGAGGGGCCCAATTTCAAGACCTTGGGCGGCTGGCTCCCGGACGGCTCGGTCGTCTACGCCGATCAGAGTCCCGAGTCCAATATCGACCTGCTGGTCCTGGGAGCCGACGGCAAGGGCGAGGCGCGCGTGCTGCTGCGCACGCCGTTCAACGAGTTCGCACCAGAGCCCTCGCCCGATGGACGCTGGCTGGCGTACCTCTCCGACGAGACCGGCCGCGCCGAAGTCTACGTCCGGTCCGCGAGCGGTTCCCAGGAGCAGTGGCAGATCTCGACGGGCGGCGGGGAGCAGCCTCGCTGGCGCGGTGACGGCAAGGAGCTGTTCTTCACCACCCCCGACGGGAAGCTGATGGCGACATCAGTCGAGACCAGTCCTGCCTTCCGCCCCGGCTCGCCCAAGGCACTGTTCACCCTTCCGGAGCCGCCGCACCGGCTGCTGCCGCTGTTCGAGGACGTCACGCCGGACGGCAACCGATTCCTGCTCAATCTCCCGACGGAAAGCGCCGCGAGCATCGGCTTCCGCGTCGTTCTCAACTGGCGCGCGCTGACGGGCGCCCAGCGGCCGTAAGGCGCCGTGAGGCATCCGCTCATCCGCAACGCGCCCTCACTCGCGTTGTGATGGACATGCTGCTGGGAGGGTTCTCCCCCAGGCCGAGCGCGTGCAGCGCCTCGTGGATGAGTACGGCCTCCGTCAGGCCGGGATCTCCCCGTTCGTACTCGCGCGTGAACTGCCTCCCGCAGATCCAGATCGCGCGGGACCCGGGTTGCGTCATGGCCAGGATGTTGGCGTCGGCGCAGGGGCGCTCATCGCGCCCGTCCGCGAAGAGGACCCCGCCCATGAAGCTCGTCGGCGTCTGACCGAGTGCGTCCAGCTCTTCCTGCAGGGTCCGGCCGGAACCGCTCCTGAACTCCGAGAACAGTCTCTGGCACTTGGGATGCTCCAGCCGCCGAAGCGCGCCCGCAGCCGCTCGCCTGAAGGCCCGAATCTCCCGCTCCCCTCGCAACGTCGTGCGCAATGAGGACGCGGAAGCAGCGCCCTCGATCGACGCCATGCTGGCTTGTGCCGAACTCGAGCCCGCAGGTGCCAGAAGGACCCACGCGGACGTAATGCCCAACCGGAGGCAAGCCCCCGCCTTTCCGCAACCCCACATGAGCGACCCCTTTCAGGAGCCGCTTGGCCAAGCGACCGGTTATGGACTTCAGCGCTTGATGACAAGTTGGGGCGCCGGACGCTCCGGTTGTTAACGGCGACTTTCGCTTATCGTTAAATTCGAAAAAGGGGCGTGGCCAGGCGGGCTCGCTTGCGTCGGGCTTGTTTCGGTTATCGTTGGCCGCCAGCAACGGCATGCGCATCCGCTTCGGGGACTGCGTGTTCGACTCCGGCGCTCGCCAGGTGGTCCGGGCGGGGCAGCCGCTGCAGCTCTCGCCGAAGGGCTTGGACCTGCTCGGCGCGCTCCTCTTGAACCGACCACGGGCGCTGTCCCGGCAGGAGCTGTGCGACCTCCTGTGGCCATCGACGCACGTGTCGTATGCCAGCCTGGCCCGAACGGTGAACGAGCTCCGTCACGTGATCGGCGACAGAGCCAAGGCTCCGCGCTTCGTCCGTACGGTTCACGGCTTCGGCTATGCGTTCTCCGGGCCCGCGCTCGACGAGCTGGCGAAACTGGAAGCCGGTGAACGGTTCGCCTGCGGCCTGCTCTGGCGCGGCCAGGAGATCGGACTCTCCGAGGGGGACAATCTGGTCGGGCGGGCTCCCGATTGCCAGGTCAGAATCGACTCTCCGAGGATCTCGCGGCGCCATGCCTGCATCCGCGTGGCCGGAACCGGAGCGCTCATCGAGGACCTCGGGAGCAAGAACGGCACGTACGTCCAGAGCAGGAGGACGGAGGGGCCGACGGCCCTCGCCGACGGCGACGAGATCTGTCTGGGCTCCGCCGTCTTGATCTTCCGCGCGGGCGGCTCGCTGGGCTCGACCGAGACGGAGAAGCGCGCAAGCCGATAGCTCTCCGCGAGCGCCGGGTGTGAACGGCTATCATCTGGGCACTCAAGCATGGGACTCGACGCGGGCGCGCGGCTCGGCCCCTACGAGGTGCGGGGCCTCATCGGTGCGGGAGGCATGGGCGAGGTCTATCGCGCCCGCGACCCACGCCTCGGCCGGGACGTCGCGATCAAGGTGCTTCCTGGCGCGGTCGCGGTCGATGCCGACCGGCTGGAGCGGTTCCAGCGCGAGGCACGGGCCGCCGGCGCCCTCAACCACCCGAACGTTCTGGCGGTCTTCGATGTCGGCTCCGAAGGGGGCGTTCCCTACGTCGTCTCGGAGCTGCTCGAGGGCGAGACGCTGCGCGAGCGGCTGCGCACGGGCGGGCTGCCGTTGCAGAGGGCCATCCAGTGCGGGAGCCAGATTGCCCGCGGCCTGGCCGCGGCCCACGAGAAGGGGATCGTCCATCGGGACCTCAAGCCCGAGAACCTGTTCCTGACGAAGGACGGTCGGGTCAAGATCCTCGACTTCGGCCTCGCGAAGCTGCACGAGGTCGAGCGCTCGCCGGCGGATGCCGAGTCCGAAGAGCCCACGGTCTCGACCACCGAAGCCGGGCTGGTGCTGGGGACGGTCGGATACATGTCGCCCGAGCAGGCCCGTGGCCTGCCCGCAGACGCTCGCTCCGACATCTTCTCGTTCGGCGCGGTGCTCTACGAGATGCTGGCGCAGCGCCGCGCGTTCCAGGGCACGAGCGCTGCCGACACGCTCGCCGCGATCCTCAAGGAAGATCCGCCGGACCTCGCGCGCCCGGAGCGGCCGGTGCCACCTGGCCTCGAGCGGATCGTGCGGCGCTGCCTGGAGAAGGACCCGGAGCACCGGTTCCGCTCGGCTCACGACCTCGCGTTCGCGCTGGAGGCCCTCTCCGGGTCCTCGCCCTCCCGACCCGAGCCGGGGCCTGCGTACCTGGCCCGTCGGCGAAGCCTGTTGGCGACGCTGGTCGCGATCGCGTTGGCCGGGCTCGGCGGTGCCGCGCTCTTTACCGGACGGCGGACCGCCGAGCCCACGCTGCCGCTGTTCCAGCGGCTCACGTTCCGGCGCGGCGCCGTGATGCACGCCCGGTATACTCCCGACGGGCAGACGGTCGTCTACGCCGCCTCCTGGGACGGCGACCCCAAGCTCCGTCTCTTCTCGACACGTGTGGAGAACCCCGCATCGACGCGGCTGGATCTCCCGGAAGCGGGCCTGCTCGGCGTCTCGCGCACCGGAGAGCTGGCCATCGCGCTCCGCCATCCCTTCCGCCCGTACGCGGGACTCTTGACCCTGGCCCGCGTGCCTTTGGCTGGCGGCACGCCGCGGGCCGTGCTCGACGACGTCGCCGAAGCCGACTGGTCCCCGGACGGAACCGCGTTCGCCGTGGTCCGCTGGGTCAAAGGCCGGGCCCGCCTCGAGTTCCCGATCGGCACGACGCTGTTCGAAGACACCACGATCTGGAACCCTCGCGTCTCCCCCGACGGCGAGCGCGTCGCGTTCACGCACGGACCAGCCGGCATGCCCGGCGTCGAATCGTCGCTGGCGGTGGTCGACCGCGCGGGGAACAAGACCGAACTGCTCGGGGGCTGGAGCTGGGCCAGGGGGCTGGCGTGGGCGCCGGCTGGGAACGAGGTCTGGCTGACGGCCAGGAGGGGCGGTCCCATGGCCACGGAGTTGTGGGCGGTCACGCTCTCGGGCAAATTGCGGCTGGTGATGCGGCCGCCGTCGTGGACGGTGCTCCAGGACATCGCGCCGGATGGCCGCGTCCTGCTGACGCACGGGTCGTTTCGGATCGCCGCCACATGCCTTCCGCCGGGAGCCGACCGCGAGCGCGACGTGTCCTGGTTCGCGGCCTCCCAGGTGCTGGATCTCTCGTCGGACGGAAGGACGCTGCTCTTCGAGGAGGAGGGGGAAGGCGCCCTGTACGTCGCGAACACGACGGAGAAGGCGGCCCCGATACGACTCGGCGAGGCCTCCTTCGGCGCGGCGCTCTCACCGGACGGCCGCTGGGCCGCGGTCAAGACCCCCAAGGAGATCGTCCTGCTTCCCACGGGAGCCGGCGAGCCTCGGAAGTTGAGCCTCGCCGGCGTGACCCCGATCTTCATCCGCTGGTTTCGCGACGGCAAGCACTGCGTGCTCGCCGGGCAGGAGCCGGGCCGCCTGTGGCGGACGTACAGCCTGGACATCGAGGATGGCCGTCTCCAACCCCTCTCGGCGGAAGGTCTCGCTTGCATCTGGCCATCCCCGGACGGTGGGGAGCTGCTCTGCGGGGATGCCGGGGGGAAGAAGTGGACCGTGTTCTCGCTGGAGCGTCAGGAGAGCCGTCCCGCTCCGGGTCTCGAGGCCGGGGAGAACGTGCTCGACTGGGCCACGGACGGCGCGGCCTACGTCCGTTCGGGAGCGCCCGACCGCCCGGAGATCTATCGCGTCGATCTCCACACGGGAAAGAGGACGCTCTGGCGGCGGATCGTGATGGGCGATCCGGCCGGCCTCGTCGGTGGAGGGCCCGAGCTGATGTTCGTCGCACCGCAGGCCGGAGCCTACTGTTACAGCACCTGGTGGAACCTCTACGACCTCTTCCAGGTCGAGGGACTGCAGTGAGACAGGCGGTCTCAGAAGCTGAAACGCGCGCCGAGCAGGACCTGCCGCGCGGTGAGGATCGCGCTGGGCGCACCGAAAGGCACCGGCTCGGCGAAGCCGGGGATCGAGGCGCTCGGGACGCGGTTCTGAACGGCGACCACGGTGCTGGCGTTGAAGGCGTTGATCAGGTCCGCGAACACGCCGAGCCTTCCGCGTCCGAGGCCGAAGACTTTCTCGAGTCGAAGGTCCAGGACCGTCCGGGTCGGCGTCCGCCGGTTGCCCCGCGGCTCGAGACGCACGCTCTCCGGTAGCGGGGCGGACAGGGCGGGAAGATCCTGAAACGGCGTGTAGGTCGTGCCGCTCAAGACCCGGAAGAAGCCGCTCAAGGCCACGTCGATCCTCGGGATCTGGTAGGAACCCAGGACCTTGAGCTCGTGCCGCGCGTCGTGGGTCAGAAGGCCCTCTGCGTTGGTGAGCGCGCTGTTCGGGGAACTGAACGGGCCGCCCACGCCGAGGCTCTCGAAGTAGTCGTTGTCCACGGTCCCTTCGGCCTTGGAAAGGACGTAGGAGAGCTGCGCCTGCCAGCGGCCCGTGAGCCGCCGGCTGAGCACGAGCAGTAGGCCCTTGTACCTGCGGAAGGCCTGGGCCGATCCAACGACGCCTCCCTCCGCGGCGAGGTAAGAGTAGCCGTCCGGATTGGTGACGAACCCGCTCGTGGCGGTGGGGTCCGCCCAGCCGTAGACTGTCATGGGCGCACCGGTCAGGAGGTTCAGCGTCTCGACGGGCACGAAACGCGCCTCGGGCGCGACGAGGCTCACGAAATCGCCGCTCCGCCTCCAGATGCCGATCAGCGAGAAGCGCATGTCCTTCCCCAGCGCCCGCTCGAAGCCGGTCGCGATCTCGTCCACATGCGGATGCCGAATGCCGGAGTCCACGCGCGCCGGCACGCTGAGGGGGATGCGGCGGACCTCGACCAGGTTTGGCCCGGCGATCGCGTAGAAGACGACGTCCTCGATTCCGGGAAGCGCGGCGTCGAAGTAGCTGACCGGCAGCGCTTCGTAGTAGCGGCCGAACGACGCCTTCAGCACCGTCCGATGGTCGCCGGCCAGGTCGAAGGCGAGGCCGACTCGAGGCGCAAGCCCATGGGCACGGTACACGGCTTCGGAATCGCCCCTGCCGCGATAGTTGTCGAATCGGATCCCGAGGTTGAGGGTGAGGCGATCACCGGCCTTCCAGGCATCCTGGGCGTAGACGCTTTCGCGCTCGGCATTGCCGGGGACGTTCTGACCGGCCGAGAACGCCAGGTACGGTTGGCCTGCGAGGTCGAGGTAGCGGAGGCCACCGACCAGGTCCAGATCGTTGCGCGCGTACCCGCGCTCGATCTCCAGCCCCAACCTGAAGTCGTGCGCGCCAAGGAAGTCATCGGCGTGGTGAGAGAGCGAGACGTTCGCCTGGTGCCTGTGCCGTTCCGCGGTAAGGGTAGAGCCGCTGCCGCCGGAGTAGCCGCCAGTTGCAAGGTCGTACCGCAGCGGTTGGGAGACCTTCGGCTGGTCCTCGACGATTCCGGTCCAGCCAGTGTACTTGGCCTCGAGGAGCGTACGCGTCCCAACAACGCGTCTCCACTGGCCGTACCAGTTCCAGTCCGGCTTGTGCCAGGAGGAAGTGAGGTCGTCGGTGGCGACGCCGGCCGGGACGCTCAGGGACTGTCCAGAGATGTCCTCGCGGTTGTAGAAGAGCCCCACGTTGACGTGATCCTGCTGCCCCGGCTGCCAGGTGACCCTGGCGTCGAAACGGTAGTCGAGGGTATCGGCGGAGGTGCGCGGGCCCGAGGGGTCGCTGTCGAGCTTTTCGCGCTGGCCGCTCAGGAAGAAGAACAGCTCGTCCTTCCGGATCGGTCCACCGAGCTGCGCGTTCAGGTCGAGCAGGCCGGTGGTGACGGCGGGGTCGCCGAGGGCAGGGTTCTGCTCCAGGAGCTCGGCGTCCACGTTGTCGCCGGCCAGCCCCTCCCAGGTCGATCGCACCTCGAAGAGTCCCGCGAAGCGGTTCCCTCCCGAGCGCCGGATCGCATTGAAGACCGCTCCCGTGAAGGCGCCGTACTCGGCCGGCGCGCCCGGGCCCAGGACCTGGATCTCTTCGAGGGTGTTGTATCCGATGCTGAGCCACTTGCCTTCATCCCCCGGGTCCCGCGTGTCGACACCGTCGACGAGCAGGGCGTTGCCGAGCTCGCCGCTTCCGAAGGCCGATGAACCCCGCTCGGCATTGCCGGTCGTGAAGCCGGTCGAGCCCCCGTTGATCCCCGGCGTCGCGATCAGCAGGGTGGGCACGAAGCGGCCGAGCGGGAGCTGGAACAGCAGGTCCTGCGCCAGGCCCGTGCGCGTCGCCGAGGCATGGACGTCGATGACGGGCGACTCGCCCACGACCTCCACGCTCTCTGCGAGCGACGCCAGCTCGAGGCTGAAGTCGAGCGTGAGCCGCTCCCCGATCGTGATGGCGATTCCCCGTTCGAGTCTGGGCCGGAAGCCCGGGGCCTCCGCCCGCAGCTCATACCGACCGGGCTCGACCGCGGGGAAGAGGTAGCTTCCACGCGCATCGATCGTGGTGCGTGTCGAACCCGTCTTGCCGTTCAGGCTGAGCGTCGCGCCGGCAAGCGCGGCGCCCTGTGGATCGCGAACGACTCCGACGATGCTTCCGGTCAGGCTTTGCGCGAACGCCTGGCTTGCCCAAACCAGAATCGTGACGGCCCAGGGCAGCGCTCGCAACGGTTGGCTCCGGAGGCTCGGGGAGTCTAACTCCCATTCCAGCATCGTCCTCAACCGGTTCGAGAACCTTGAGCGCCTGACGCCGATGAGCAGCTCCGAACCCCGCACGGGGTTCAGCTAGAATCGGCCGCGCCTTTCAACGCCAGAAGGAGTTACGCGCTGAGCGGCGTCCACCGCCGAGCGCCGTCTGGTTACGTCCAAACGAAGCTCGCTACCACACGCTCCGTACGTGGCGATATCGCCGCAGCCGGCGATCCTTGGTCACGAGTGCCGCCCCCAGAGACTGGGCCGTCGCGACGATGATGCGGTCGGCGGGATCCTCGTGGAGCGGCGCGGGCAGTTGGACCGAGCGCAGGGCAATGTGGTTGTCCACTGGCACGAAGCGCAGGAAGGGCAGGGCTTCGCAGCGCGAGATCCAGTCGCTGGGATCCATGGTGAGCTCCAGGCGGCCCTTCTTGACGAGCAGAGCCACCTCCCAACAACTGATCGCCGACACGCACACAGACGCATCCCCCATCGAGCCGTCGATGGCCTCGCGCCCTCGGCGCGACAGGCGCTCCGGGGCGCTGATCCACCACACCCAGGCGTGCGTGTCGAGCATGATCACCGGAGAGACTCCCAGTCCTTGCTTCCGACCGGCTCCGTGGGGTCCTCGTAGCGGCGCACCGAGCCGCGCAGCGCCTTGAGCGCCGCGGCCGGGTCGCTCGCGTAAGGCACGAGCTTGAGGACGGGCTTGCCGTTGTCGGAGATGATCAGCTCCTTGCCGGTCCGCTGGACCTGCCTGAAGTATTCGAGCGCCCGCGCCTTGAAGGCGGACTTCGAGACCGGGAGCGTCATCGGCGGCCTCCTTCCATGACACTGGTCATGATACCATGGTCACATGATCCAGGCCCCGTCGCGTGCCTCGAGCGCGGCGTTCAGTCGCGCCGATAGGAGGGCAGATGAGGACGATACCGACGGCCTTGACACTCGCGCTCGTGGCTGCCACGACGCTCGCCCACGACCCGCGAACGACCGCTCGGGAGCTGGGGCAGTCCCTCGCGCTCGAAGGGCTGGGCCGCCTCGAGCTGAAGTACAAGGCGATGCACTGGAACCCCACGGCCTATGAGCGCTTCCAGGCCGACGCCGCGGTCCGCGAGCGGGTCAACGCCAACGTGTGGAGCGCGATCGGCACGGTCGAGAACGGCTTCGCCTTGACCGTCGGCGGCCATGCGCTGCCGAAGGGCAGCTACCCGTTCGGCATCCAGATCGAGGCTGGCGGCCAGTTCTCGCTGGTGCTGAAGGTCGGGGCCGATACGTGGACGATCCCGTTCGAGGTCACGACGGGCGGCGCGCCCACGGAGTACCTTTCGTTCGCGCTCTTCCCCACGGCGAGGCCGGACACGTTCGCACTGGAAGGGCGCTGCGGGACCTTCCGCGGAACGACGACGCTCACCGTGCCGCATCTGACCGACCACGAGGCGGTGAAGCCACACTGACCCGCTGAAGACGGTGGCCATCAGCGCTCCGACTCTGCCGCGGAGGACCGGGTTCGGGGCGCGCCGATCCCCTCGATGGCTCCCGCGTGGCCTCCTCCACCCTCGCGGACTTCACCAGCCTGCTGCTCCGTCCGTCACTAAGAGAAAATGCTCATTGATCTTGCATCATCGACACACTTCTGGTAGCCATACGGTATGGCGTCACGTACTACCCTGGTTCTCGACGACAAGGCTCGCGAGGCCGCTCGGCAGCTCGCCCGCCGCTACGGCTGTTCGCT
>DATFEN010000081.1:0-11578 GCA_035251085.1 Vicinamibacteria bacterium
TCTTCCGCCAGCGCCCTCGGCGCGGCGTGGCTCGACGCGACCACCGGGGACTTCACGGTCATCCAGTGGGAGGATCCTGCGCGCTGGGACCGGCTCCGCGACGACCTCGGCGGCACCCGCCCGCGCGAGATCCTCGTGCCCGCCAGCGCCGAGCTGCCGGCGTGGCTCACCGACCCGCGCCAGCCCGAGGGCGCCGTGCCGCGCACCGAGCTGAATGCCGCCGAGTTCGAGCCGGGGCTTGCTCGCCGCGATCTCGCCGCTCATTTCGAGGTCCTGACCCTCGAAGCCTTCGGCTGCGAACGCCTGCCCCAGGCGACGGCCGCTGCGGGCGCTGCCCTCCGCTACGTGCGTGAGACGCAGAAGCGCGCGCTGTCACACGTCACGACGCTGCGCACCCGCCAGGCCGGCGACGCGCTCGTGCTCGACGCGCTCACGCGCCGCAATCTGGAGCTCGTCGAGAACCTGACCGACGGCTCCCGTCGCGGCACGCTCCTGGACGTCCTCGACGAAGCCCGCACGCCGATGGGATCCAGGCTGCTGCGCGAGTGGATCCTGAGGCCGCTCGTGCATCGCGAGCCGATTCTGGACCGCCTCGACGCCGTCGAGGAGCTGGCCTTCCGCACCATCGAGCGGGGCCGTTTCCGTGACGCCCTCGGCGGGGTGCAAGACCTGGATCGCATTCTGGGCCGCGTGACCCTCGGCACGGCCGGTCCGCGCGACCTCGTGGCCCTCGCGCGCTCCTTGCGCGCCCTGCCCGGGGCGGCCCAGGCCCTCGAGGCCTGCGTCGCCCCCCTCACTCGCGCCCAGCTCAAGAGCCTCGACCCGCCCACGGACCTCGCAGAGGAGATCGAGCGCATCCTGGTCTCGGACCCGCCGGCCCTGGCGCGGGACGGCGGCCTCATCCGCGACGGCGTGGACCGCGAGCTAGACGACCTGCGCGACGTCGCCCACGGCGGCAAGCGCACGATCGCCGCCATCGAGGACCGCGAGCGACAACGCACAGGGATCCAGTCGCTGAAGGTCCGCTTCAACCGAGTGTTCGGCTACTACATCGAGGTCACGAAGTCGAACCTGGGCCTCGTCCCGTCCGACTACGTGAGGAAGCAGACGATCGCGGGCGGCGAGCGCTTCGTCACCTCCGAGCTGAAGGAGTACGAGGACAAGGTGCTCGGGGCGGAGGAGCGCGGCCTCAGCCGCGAGATGGAGATCTTCGAAGGCTTGAGGGCCCGCATCGCCGCCGACGCGCGGCGAGTTCGCCAGTGCTCGGCCGCGACGGCCACCCTCGACGTGCTGGCCTCCCTCGCGGACGTCGCCAGCCGTCACAACTACGTCAAGCCGCGGCTCCTCGACGGCGACGGGCTCGCCTACCTCGAGGGTCGCCACCCGATCATGGAGCGCCTCCAGAGCGATGCGTTCGTCGCCAACGACCTCGGTCTGGGCGACGGCGGGCCGCGCCTCATGATCGTGACCGGGCCGAACATGGGCGGCAAGTCCACGTTCCTGCGCCAGACCGCGCTGATCTGCCTTCTCGCCCAGCTTGGCAGCTTCGTGCCGGCCCGGGAGGCCCGCCTGTGCCTGCTCGACCGCATCTTCACTCGCGTCGGGGCCACCGACCAGATCCTGCGCGGCCAGTCCACGTTCATGGTCGAGATGCAGGAGACCGCTCACATCCTGCGCCATGCCACCGACCGCAGCCTGGTCCTGCTCGACGAGATCGGCCGCGGCACGGCGACCTTCGACGGGCTCTCGATCGCGTGGGCGGTGGCCGAGCACGTGGCGAAGGACACCCGCGCGTTCGCGCTGTTCGCGACCCATTACCACGAGCTCACCGACCTCGCGGCCGATCTGCCAGGCGTGGGCAACCTGCACGTCTCCGCGCGCGAGTGGAAGGACACGGTCGTCTTCCTGCGCAAGATCGAGCCGGGCGGGTCCGATCGCTCCTTCGGCCTGCAGGTTGCGCGCCTCGCCGGACTGCCGGCGTCCGTGCTGTTGCGCGCTCGCGAGATCCTCGGGAACCTCGAGCAGACCGAGTTCGACCGCGAGGGGCGCCCGCGACTCGCCCACGCCATGGATACAGAGCCTGAGTCCGGCCGCCAGCTCGCGCTGTTCGCGGGCGGGAGGAACGAACCACTCCTCGAGGAGCTGCGACGTCTGGATCTGGACGCCATGACGCCACTCGAGGCACTGCAATTCCTGGCCGAGATCAAGCGCCGCCTCGGCGAGCCTTGACCCCTCCGTGAGCCTTTACCTACACTCGTCACGTCGCGCCCCCTCCAAGGAGGCTCCTCGTTTGCCGCTGCGCCGCTCCGACCCGCTTCGGGACCTCCTCACGCTCCAGGAGCGGATGAACCGGCTCTTCGACGACAGCCTGTCCCGCTCCCGCGGGCCCGAGCCCGTGGGGGAATCCGGGAGCTGGGCGCCGCTGTGCGACGTGTTCGAGACGAGCGACGCTTTCGTGTTCCAGATCGAGCTGGCCGGCGTCCGCGAGGAGGACGTGGAGATCCGCGTCGATGCCGACCGCGTGACGTTCAAGGGCGAGCGGCGCCTGCTGAGCGCGGCGCGCCCGGAGAGCTACCATCGCATGGAGCGGAGCTACGGTGCCTTCCTGCGCTCCTTCGAGCTGCCGGAGGCCGTCGATCCAGCCCGCGTCACGGCGCAGTTCAAGGATGGCCTGCTTCGCCTCGAAGTCGAGAAGGCCCGGTGAAGCGCCTCGTGCTGCTGCTGGCAGGCCTCCTCGGCCTGGGCGCGGGGCTCGCGATCGGCGCTCGCCTGCGCTGGGCCGTCGAGCCTCCCACGCTCGCCGCATCGCCAGCGGAGGGCCGCGCTCCGGCGGCGCTGCCGGGACCCGACTTCGCGTCGATCGCGCGGCGGGCGACGCCGGCCGTGGTCAACATCTCGGCGCTCCAGGTCTACCGCAGCGAGCGTTCCCCGTTCTTCTCCGATCCCTTCTTCCAAGACTTCTTCGGCCCGGACGACCCTTTCCGGATCCCTCGCGAGGAGCGCAAGACCAGCCTGGGCTCGGGCGTGATCGTCTCCTCGGACGGCGTCGTGGTCACGAACAACCACGTCATCGAGCACGCCCGGGAGATCGCGGTCACCACCTCCGACCGCAAGCGCCACCGGGTCACGCTGGTGGGCGCCGACCCGGTGACCGACCTCGCGGTTCTGCGGATCGACGGGATGAGCCTGCCGGCGCTGCCCTGGGGCGACTCCTCGGCCGCCAGGGTCGGCGAGTACGTGCTGGCGATCGGCAACCCGTTTCAGCTCAATCAGACCGTCACGATGGGCATCATCAGCGCCACGGGACGGTCCAACGTGGGCATCGTGGACTACGAGGACTTCATCCAGACCGACGCCGCGATCAACCCGGGCAACTCGGGGGGTGCGCTCGTCGACGCGCGCTCGGCGCTGATCGGGATCAACACCGCGATCTACTCGCGCTCGGGCGGGTACCAGGGCATCGGCTTCGCCGTCCCCGCGAACCTCGCGCGCAAGGTGGTCGACCAGATCCTCGCCAAGGGCCGCGTCGTGCGCGGCTACGTCGGGATCACCCGCATCGCCGACGTCGGTGAGCGCGAGGCCGACGCCCTCGGGCTGAAGGCCGCCCAGGGCGCCATCATCGTCGAGATGAGGCGCCGCAGCCCGGCCGCCGCCGCCGGCCTGGAGCCCGGAGACGTCGTGGTCGCGGTCGACGGCGCAGCGCTGCAGGACGCCGCCCAGCTCCGCAACGCGCTGGCCGCCGTCGAAGTGGGCTCGCGCCTGAGGCTCACCGTTGTGCGCGACGGGCGGCGTCGCGAGCTCGAGGTCGCCGTGGAGGAGGCGCAACCCAATGGCTAGGAAGGAGCTGGGGGAGATCCTTCGCGAGGCAGACCTCGTCACCGACGCTCAGCTCAGCGAGGCGCTCGCGCTTCAGCGCACCTTCGGCGAGCGGCTCGCCAGCGTGCTCGTCCGCCAGCGGATCCTGACCGAGAAGTTCGCCGTCACCTACCTCGGCCGGCAGCTCGGCGTCCCCCCGATCGACCTGTCGAAGACCGACATCGACCTGTCCGTCCTGGAGATCGTGCCCCTGGAGCTGTGCGAGCGCCACCTGGTCTTTCCGGTCCGCGTCGAGGGCACGCGGCTGCAGGTGGCGATGTCGGACCCCACCGACCACGTGCTCGTATCCGAGATCGAGTTCAAGACGGGCGTGCGCCTCGCCCCGATGATCGCGCTCGAATCCTCGATCAAGAACGCGATCATCGAGGCACGCCGCGCGCTGAAGAGCGGCGCGAACCGCATCACGCCCAACGTCCAACGCCACAGGGATGGCGAGAAGACGAAGGCGACGACGACCGCGACGCCGCCCGTCGCGCCCTCCCCGGCGACCGTGCCTGTGGAGCATTCGACGCCGGTGCCGTTGTCGCGCCTCGAGGAGAAAGAACGGGCCATCTTCGAGACGCTGGCCGGCGCGCCGATCACGGCGAGCGCGCCGCCGCCCGTCGAGCCCCAACGCATCCCGGCCGTCGAGGAGACCCAGACCATCCTGGCCGTGGACGACGACGAGGGCATTTTGCGCTTGACCGAGCAGCTGCTGCAGTCGCGGCGCTATCGCGTGCTGACGGCGAAGACCGGGCGAGAGGCGCTCGCCAAGGTCCGCGAGACCATGCCCGACGTCGTCGTCCTGGACGGGATGCTCCCCGAGGTCCACGGCTTCGAGATCTGCAGGCAGCTCAAGACGAGCGAGCGTTTCCGCCACATCCCGGTGCTCATGATGTCGGCCGTCCACACCGGCTGGC
This sequence comes from Vicinamibacteria bacterium, assembly GCA_035251085.1. Classification (GTDB taxonomy): domain Bacteria; phylum Acidobacteriota; class Vicinamibacteria; order Fen-336; family Fen-336; genus DATFEN01. The sequence continues at coordinate 4,776 of DATFEN010000081.1, forward strand.
GCTTCGCCGCCGACGTCAAGGAGAAGTACGGCGCCGACGACTATCTCGAGAAGCCGTTCGAGCCGGCGGAGTTCTTGCGCCGCGTCGAGGTCATGCTCAACAAGGCCCCGTCCGTGGCGCCGGATTCAGAGGCCGCCGCCCGCCAGCACCTCAAGCAGGGCGTGATCGCCCTCAAGCAGGACCAGCTCGACGACGCGGTCGCGGCTTTCCACAAGGGCCTCGGCATCGACCAGTTCAACGACATGCTCCACTACTACCTGGCGATGGCGTACGAGAAGAAGGACATGGTCTTCAACGCGATCGACCATTACGAGAAGGCGATCCAGATCAACCCGGACTTCTACGACGCCATCACGGCTCTGGCGAACCTCTATCAGCGCCAGGAATTCTGGCGGAAGGCAGTGGAGATGTGGGAGCTGGCGCTCGCCGCGACGCAGGACGAGACCGTCCGTAAGCGCATCAAGGACCACCTGCTCAGCCTGCTCTAGCCTCTGGAATGCCATGATCCGAGTCCTCGTGAGCGCGTGCCTGCTGGGCGAGAAGGTCCGCTACCATGGCGGCGACGCGCTGTGTCGGAACGCCGTCCTCGATCGCTGGCTCGACGAAGGCCGTGTCGTGCCCGTGTGTCCCGAGACGGCCGCGGGCCTCACTGTCCCGCGGCCACCCGCGGAGATCGCCGGCGGCGACGGCCACGCAGTGCTGGAGCGAAAAGCCCTCGTCTCCTACAGCACGGGCGTCGACGTCACGACCTCTTTCATCCAGGGCGCTCAGGCGGCGTTGGCCGTCGCCACCAGCCACGGGGCTCGGCTCGCGGTCCTCAAGGACGGGAGCCCCTCGTGCGGCTCGAGCTACATCTTCGACGGCACGTTTCGCGGCCAGCGCGACCAGGGCCAAGGGATCACGGCGGCGCTCCTGACGCGGGCGGGGATACGTGTCTTCAATGAGCGCCAGCTCGAAGATGCCGCCCGCTACCTCGAAGCGCTCGAGTCGGAGCAGCGGCGGGTTTGACCCGCTCCGGGCGCTTCCCCCGCCGGTTCGACCCCCGGCTCGAAAAGGCCGAGATGGAGCTGCGCCGCTTCGCGCTCTCGTATCCCGCCGCCTGGGAGGACACCCCCTGGGGTGAGCGCGTGGCGAAGGTGGGGAAGAAGGTTTTCGTCTTCCTGGGCAAGGCCGACACCGGCCTCAGTATCACCGTCAAGCTGCCCCGTTCGGCGACGCTGGCGCTCGGACTTCCCTTCACCTCTCCCACCGGCTACGGCCTCGCCAAGAGCGGCTGGGTGACGTCCCACTTCGATCGCGGCGCACGGCCCCCGATCGAGGTGCTCAAGCAATGGATCGACGAGAGCTATCGGGCCGTGGCTTCGCGGAAGCTAGTCAAAGCCCTCGACGAGGGCGCGACCCGCGCGCCCCACCCGTGAACATCGGCGCCGCGCCGTGCTGGGCCGATCTGGTATAGCATCCCTTCGAATGGATATCCTCGTCACGCTCGTCGTCGGCGCGATCGTCGGCTGGCTGGGCAGCGTGCTGATGAAAGCCCGGGTCGGCCTGCTGGGCGTCATCGTGGTCGGCATCGTCGGCTCCCTGCTCGGCCACTTTCTGGCCGGGCTGGTCGGCATCGCCGCCTATGGAGCCATCGGGCGCCTGCTGCTCTCCGTGATCGGAGCGATGATCCTGATCGCACTGCTCCGAGCCGTTCGCAGCTGAAGCGCGCCTAGTCGAACGCCTTCTCGAAGTCCGGCCCGAGGATGATCTCCTTGCCCTCGACCTTGATCATGCCCTGCCGCTCGAGGTCCTTCAGCATGCGCGTCACGGTCTCCCGCGTCGTGCCGATCCGGTTGGCGATCTCCTGGTGCGTGGCGCGGCGGAAGGCGATCTGGCCGTCCTTGAGCCGCCGCCCCTCCTCCTTGGCCATGTCGAGGATGACGCGCGCCACACGCCCGTAGACGTCGAGCAGGGCCAGCGTCTGGATCTGGTGGTTGGCACGGCGCAGGCGCTGCGTGAGCGTCTTGATGAGCGCCCGCGTGATCGACCGCTTCGTGGCGACCTTCTCGAAATCGCTGCGCGCAAGGCAGAGCAGCTCGGTGTCCTCGGCGGCGATCGCGGTCGCGGAGCGCGGCTCGTTGTCGAGCAGCGACATCTCGCCGAAGAAGTCCCCGGTCGCCAGCATCGTCAGGATGATCTCTCGGCCGTCGTCGCCCAGGATCGTGACCTTGACCCGGCCCGCCAGGATCATGAAGAAGGAGTCGCCCTCCTCGTTCTCGAAGAACACCACGGTGTCCTTGGGACAGTGGCGCCGAGTGGAGAGGCGGGCAAGGCTCTCGATGTCGGCCTCCGCCAGCTCCGCGAAGATCGGCACGGTGCGGAGCAGCTCGCGGTCGTCGGACTCTCTGGTCATGTCGGTCGCGCCGATGCTATATCACGGCCCCAGCAGTCGCGCGAGCGCCTCGACCACGTCGGTGGCGTCTCGGCCGGTGACGGGCCGCCAGGCTTCGAAGGCACCGGCCGGCGTCAGGTCCATCAAGCCCGCGCCGACGGCGCGGGCAGCGGCGTCGTAGAACAGGTTGTTCGGCGACATGTCGCTGATGACGGGGGCGGCCTCGGCGGGATGCTTCAGCAGATCCAGCGCGCGGGCCACGGCACGGGCGAGGTCGCCGCGCCGGGCGATCGCCCCCGGCTGGAACGTGTGGTTCGGGTAAACGTCCATTACGTCGTGGGACAGGGCCAGCAGGATGTATTCACGTGCCCAGGACCCGGAGATGTCGACGGCCAGGTCCGGGTCGGCGCCCTCGACTCGTCTCAAGGACGGCAGCTTCACGGCCACGAGGGCGGCCAGATCGGCGCGCGTGATGCGAGGTGCATCCACGATCTGGCGGAACTCGAGAGGCAGGTCCTCGAGCTCGAGCGCGTCCCGCGCGGCGAAGGCCAGCTGCTGCGCCTCGACGTCCTTGGGATCCCGCTGCAGTAGCCGCCGATACGCCTCGAGGGCTCCCACGTGATCCTGCTGCTCCGTCAGGAGCTCACCCAGACGTAACAGCGCCTGGCGGTCCCCCACCGGGTCGGAGCGCAGCGCTTCGATCGCCGCGGGCACGTCTCCGCCGGCCAGGAGCAGGTTCGCGTACTCCACACGCAGGGCACCCACCTCCGGAGCGACCTCGAGGGCGCGACGGTACTCCTCCGCGGCCGCCGCCGTCTCGCCGCGCTCCAGGGACGCTCGCGCGGCAGCCACGCGGCGCTCGGTCACCTGCAGCTTGAGCTCCGCCAATCGGCGCGTGGCGAGCGGCTGCGTCGGAGCCGCCTCCTCAGCGCGCCTGTAGTAGCCGAGCGCGCGCTCCGGGTCTCCGAGGCGAAACGCAGCAGAGCCCGCGCCGATCAGGGCCGGCACGTAATCGGCTCGGCCCTCCAGGACCACATCGAAGGCCTGCGCCGCTTCGCGATAGCGGCCCGCGCGCAGCCTCGCATATGCGAACCCGGCCTGGGCCGGAGCGAGGCCCGGACGTTTCCGCAGGACCTCGGTGAACGCGCGCGCCGCGGAGTCCGTGCTCCCCGCGAGCACGTCGCGCCAGGCCTTCTCGAAGAGCAGGGCCTCGTCCTGGCGGAGTTCCCCGGCGCGCGGAGCTGGGTAGAGGTAGTCCTCTCCCTGGGGCAGATGCTGCGGGGCCCGCGGTCTCGCGCACGCCGCCAGCAGGGCCAGAGCCGGCCCGAGCACGAGCGCCGCGCGCCTCATCCGACGAGGCGCTCGCGATAGCGGGGCAGGAAGCGCTCCGGGATCTCGACGTCGATCGTGACGTCGTCGCCGTCCACGGCGTGGGAGACGACGCGCCCCGCTCCGTAGACGGCAGCGATCGCCCGCGTCTCGTCCGTCCGGAAACGCAGCCGGACGGCCCGCGGCACGAGCGCGAGGCGCGCAGCCACCGCCTGCCTCAGCGCATCCAGCCCGACGCCGCTTCGAGCCGAGACGAGCACCGATTCCGGGCGAACCGCGCGCAACGCGTCGCTGCGGCCGGCCGGCAGCTGATCGGCCTTGTTGAGCACGTCGATGGTGGGCCGCTCGGCAGCGCCGATCTCGCGCAGCACGTCCAGCACGGCCGCCTCGCGTTCCGGGAGATCGTCGGCCGATGCGTCCATCACGTGCAGGACCAGATCGGCCTGGCTGACCTCCTCGAGGGTGGCGCGAAACGCGGCGACCAGGGCGTGCGGCAGCTTCTGGATGAAGCCGACCGTGTCGACGAGAAGGATGCCCCGTCCCGGCCCGAGCCGCGCACGGCGCACCATCGGGTCGAGGGTCATGAAGAGCTGCTCGGAGACGTCTGCACCGCCCCGGGTCAGCGCGTTGAAGAGTGTGGATTTGCCCGCGTTGGTGTAACCCACCAGGGCGACCACCGGCGCGTCGGCCCTGAGCCGCGCATCGCGGCGCGTGTGGCGGCTCCGGCGTACGCGGTCGATCTCCCGCCGCACCACCTGGATCCGATGGCGGATGCGCCGGCGATCGGTCTCGAGCTTGGTCTCGCCGGGTCCCCGCGTGCCGATTCCACCGCCCAGGCGCGACAGCATCACGCCTTTTCCGCCGAGGCGGGGCAGCAGGTAGTCGAGCTGGGCCAGCTCGACCTGGAGGCGGCCCTCCCGCGTGCGCGCGCGGCGGGCGAAGATGTCGAGGATCAGCTGGGTGCGATCGACGGTCTTGCGCCCGACCTCGCTCTCGATGTTGCGCTGTTGGACGGGCGAGAGGTCGTCGTCGAAGACCAGGAGGTCGGCGCGCTTCGCCTCCGACTGGCGGGCCACCTCGCCCACCTTGCCGCGTCCGATCAGCGTGGCCGGGTCCAGCCGCTCGCGCTCCTGGATCACCGCGCCCACCACCTCCGCGCCGGCGCTCGCGGCCAGCTGGCCCAGCTCGGACACGGAGATCTCGGTGCGGCTGCGTCCTCTCGAGCCCCGGCTCACTCCGACGAGCAGGGCCCTCTCGGTCTGGATCTCGTTCAGCTTCGCGATTCGGCCCGCGCGATGGGGGCCGCCTCGAGGGATGTCACGCGTTCGATTGTATCAAGAGGGGACCTCGCGGAGCACCGCGGTGACGGCCTCCCATGGGACGGCCCCGGCGCGAAGCAGGCGCGGCTCCGCTCCCGTCAGGTCCACGAGCGTCGATGGGGTGCGATGGCCCTCGCCCGAGTCGATGGCGAGTTCCGCGAACTCGCCCACCTCCCGGACCGCAGCCTCGCAGCTCGCCGGCGCGGGTTCCCCAGACCGGTTCGCGGAGGTCGACACCACGGGGCCGGCGAGCCGACACAGGCTCAGGGCGAATTCGAGGTCGGGCACGCGGACAGCGACGGTGCCGGTGCCGCACGTGACGGTCTCCGCGAGGCCGTGTGCCGCGGGCACCACGAGGCTCAGCGGCCCGGGCCAGAAGCGCTCGGCGAGCGCCCCGAGCGCCTGAGGCCGGCGCGCGCAAACCTCCTCGAGCTGCTCAAGGCCCGCGATCACGAGCGGCAGCGGCTTGCCGTCGTCGCGCCCCTTTGCCGCTCGGACGCGCCCGGCCGCCGCGCCGTCCAGCGCACGGCAACCGAGCGCGTACAGGGTATCCGTCGGGTAGATGAGCAGGCCGCCGCGCGCCAGCACCGCCGCGGCGAGGCCCACGGCTTCAGGATCGCTGGTGTCCTTCCGGATCGGTACGACTCGGACCATCAGGCCGATGCGGCCGACGCTCCCGCCGCGGGAACGCCCTCGGCCGGCGCCCACGACGTGTCGATGCCGTTCTTCTTGAACATCGCGAGCAGCCCCGGCTTGTCAGCTGCCTTCGCGTAGGCGTCCTGCGGCTCCACGATCTTCTTCCTGACCAGATCGGTGTAGCTCTCGTTCATCAGGCACATGCCCAGACGCTTGCTCGTCTGCATGATGGAGGGGATCTGGAAGTTCTTGCCCTCGCGGATCAGGTTGGACACCGACGGCGTCGAGATCAGCACCTCCATGGCGGGCACGCGGCCGCCGCCGATCTTCTTGCAGAGCATCTGACTGATGACGCCCTTCAGGCTCTCGGCCAGCATCACGCGGATCTGGCTCTGCCGCTCTCCCGGGAACTGGTCGATGATCCGGTCCACGGTCGAGATCGCCGACGACGTGTGCAGCGTTCCAAACACCAAATGGCCGGTCTCTGCAGTCTCGATGGCGATGGCCGTGGTCTCGAGGTCGCGCATCTCGCCCACCAGGACGATGTCCGGATCCTCGCGCAGCGCGGCGCGCAACGCGTTCTTGAAGGAGCCGGTGTGCTCTCCTACCTGGCGCTGGTTGATCAGGCACTTCTTGTTCTCGTGGACGAACTCGAGCGGATCCTCGATCGTGATGATGTGGTCGCTGCGGTTGGCGTTGATGTGATCGATCAGCGCGCATAGCGTCGTGGACTTGCCGGAGCCCGTGGGCCCCGTCACGAGCACCAGGCCCTTGGGCAGATAGCAGAGGTTCAGGATCTCCTTCGAGAGGCCCATCTGTTCAGCGGTCATGATCTTGCTCGGGATCTGGCGGAACACGCCGCCCATCCCCTTGCGGTCTCGAAACAGGTTGCAGCGGAAGCGTGCGAGCCCGGCGATCTCGTAGGCAAAGTCCGTGTCGTTGCGCTCCCGGAACTCGCTGCGGTTGCGCTCCGGCGTGATCGCCCAGAGCATGCGCTCGGTGTCGATGGGCGAGAGCACGGCACGGCCCGGAAGGTTCTTCATCTCGCCGTCGTGCCGCAGCATCGGCGGCTGGCCCGTGGAGATGTGGAGGTCCGAGGCCTTCCACTCGATCATGATTCGGAACAGCTCCTCCATCTCCTCGAC
>DATFEN010000090.1:0-2011 GCA_035251085.1 Vicinamibacteria bacterium
TGACGACATTGACCGGGGCTGCCGCGACAGTCCAGGGCATCCGCGCGCTGCGCCAGCACCAGCTGGACGTGCTGAGCCTGCAGGAGATCCACGCCGGGGGCTGAGCGCATCACCAGCCGACCCAGACCGGACCGTCGCCGAAGTCCCACAGCAGGTACGCCTCGAGGCGCAGGCTCTCGGCACGCGGGCGGATCGGGACGCGCACGCCTGCCGCAGCGATCACGTGGCCGAGCCGGTTGAGAGGTTTCGACACCTCCAGCCACAGCGCATGCCGGTTGCGTCCGCTCTCGAGCTCGAGTTCCCCGGTCCACTCGATCGCGGGCGTGAAGCTCGTCCGCGCCGGTCCGAGGGCCTGCGAGATCGCGAAGGCATAGCGCAGCGAGCTCGGCACGGCGTCCGTGTCGGCGGCCGCGGAGACGCCCGAGCGCGCCTGCACCAGGGTGCGGCCGAATCCGCGCCCGTAAGCCAGGTACGGCGTCGCGACGAAGGTTCCGCTCGAAAGCTGCTTCGATTCGCTGCCCGTAGGCAGCGTCAGCTCGAGTCCGGCGGACAGGATCTCGCGCCGTCGCAGGCTGAACCCGATCACCTGCTTCCCCGCGACAACGAGGTCACCCACTCCAGTCGCTTCGCCCGCGGAGTCGGTCGACGACAGGCGCAGGGGCAGCTCCAGCTCGTATTGGAAACGGGATCCGAGCCGGTTCTCGTAGATCACCTCGAGCTCAGTTTCTCGCGCCTCCGAATCAGGGCGGTGGGAGACGCGCAGCACCAGCTCGGCCTCGGGGAAGGCCTTGCCGGTCGCGAGCGGGCGCCGGAAGTTCAGGTCTCCCGGAGGATAGCGGTCGGCGGTCTCGCAGAAGGTACGCAGGTAGGCGACGACGGCGCCGATCTCATCGGCGCTGTAGGCCTCGCCGAATGCGGGCATCACCGACGACAGCCCGTGCGCGGCTCCTCCCCTCCGTACGACGGCCTCCCACAGCTCGGCGGGCTCGGCAGTGGTTCCGCAGTCCGTCAGGTCGATCGGGCGGACAAGGCTTTCCCATTCGGGATTGCCCCGACCATCCTGTCCATGGCACTGGACGCAGCTCGCCGCGTAGATCTTCTGCCCCTCGGCCACTCGTGTGTCGCTCGAGGCCCAGCCACCGCTCAGCACCAGCGCGAGAGCTCCGGCCCTCACGCCCCGGTCCGCATCCGCCTGGCGATCTCGTTCGCGACCAGCAGCAGAGCGAGCGCCGCCCCCAGCAGGCAGAGGCCCGACCCGGGGATCGCGAGCCACTGCAGCGATTCCTTGGCTGCACTCGTCGAGCCCAGCCCCGGCGCGCGGAAGCCGGCCAGCATCCAGAAGAGCGGGTAGGCCAGGGCGCCCAGGCCGAGCGATGCGCTTGCGAGGTGTCCCGCCCTGCGCCAGGCCGGCAGCCAGCCGACGAGCAGGCTCACGGCGATAGCGATCGTTCCGAGGGCGCCGGCATGCAGGTGGGCGCGCTGCAGGTAGATCCAGGACTTCTCGAGGACCTTCGCGGTCTCGGCCCGAGCTGCTGCCTCCGGGTCCGGCTCCTTCGCCGCCCGAGCCAGGTAGGTCGCCCGTGCCGCCTCGGCCGAGGCCTTCAGCCCGGACTTGAGCTGCTCCTCGGCGGCTCCGAACGCGGCGCCCAGTCCGAATCCGTACACGACGGCCAACAGTCCGAAAGCCGCGCCGGGAAGGAAGGGTCCGCCCCGGGGTTCGGTGTCGACGACCATAGGCATCTCCTGGGCGGCGACAGCGTGGCCGCGCTGTGACCGAAAGTACGCGGGGCGAGAGCGAAGCACCATCCGGCAAGCGTTCGATACGCGCTGCGAGGGGTGGCAAAAGGGCGGTAGGATGAGCCCTCGACAAGTTGGAGTGTTTCTTGGAGGAGGCGGAGTGAGCGCGTCGGAAGGGCGTCGCATCGATCCGGCCATTGCCTTTCTTGCGGCGGTCGGTGTGCTCATGGCCGTTGACCTGTTCGAGGATCGGCGGACGGGTGCGACGCCCCTC
>DATFEN010000102.1:0-26483 GCA_035251085.1 Vicinamibacteria bacterium
TTCGGTCTCCTCCGGCGATTCACCACGGCATGAGATTCGAGCGCCAGGTTCGTCCCAGTCAGCGCCCCGCGGCGTGGGCTCAGGGCAATTCCCAGTCGAGCGCGTAGATCTCGCGGATGCCCACGTCGCGCAGCGCGAGCACGCTGTCGTCCGGTGCTTGGCCCGCCCACTCCCCGAAGGGTTCGTTGGCCTGTTGCAGGCCCTCGAACGACGCGACCACTTCGCGGCGGCCGTCCTCAGGATCCAGCCGGATCCGGACCAGGCCGCGACTGACGAAGAGGTGCCGCCCGTCCCGGCCCCACTCCGGGTAGGTCAGGACCTGCTTCTCCTCCAGGAGAGTCCGCCAGCTGCCGGACGCGAAATCGAAGATGAGGAGGCGCAGGGAATCGTAGGAAAGGGCCGCCAGGTGGCGACCGTCCGGCGACCAGCGCGGGCTGAACATCCCTTCGGAGCTGGGCAATGTGGAGCGGCGCCCGGTCGCGAGGTCCACCACCTGGATGTCGATCGGACGCTCGTCACGCTGCTCCTCTGTGGACAAGCCCACGGCCAGCCTCGCTCCATCGGGTGACCAGCTCGCGTCCGTCTGGCTGCGTGCGTCCGGTGTCGCCAACCTCGCCGCCCCGCCGGCGGCCGGGACGATCTGGATGCGCCACGGCTGTCCCCGCGGCTTCTCGATGAAGGCGATGCGGCTGCCGTCGGGAGACCAGCGCGGCAGCCCGACCGGCGCCGGCCCGAAGCTGAGCTGGCTCCTTTCGCTGCCGTCCGCGCGGCTGCGCCAGAGAGTGCCCGCCGGAAATGCGACGTAGGTGATCCATCGGCCGTCCCTGGAGAAGTCGACACCCTGAGCGGAGAGGCCGCCGAGATAGGGCACGAACTGGGCCGAGCGCGGATCGTACCGAACGAGCTCGCCCTGGGCTTGCGTGCCGAGCGCAAACAGCCCGCGGCCATCCCGTCTCGGAGCGGGTTGATGGAACGCAATGGGACCCTGCGTCAAGCGCACGGGCCTCGCCTGGCCTCCGAACAGTCGGCCGCTCCGCGACGGCAGGAACCAGAGGTCGGCGCCTCGGTCGTCGTAGGCCTCGAACACGAGGCCGCGCCCGTCGGTCGTCCAGCGCCCGCAACAGGTTGCGGCGTCGAGCGCCGGGACGGGGCGTCGGGCAACCCGTCCGTCTGCTCCCACTTCCCACAGCCGCTGGCGCCCCGACTCGTAGACGGTGGCGCTGAGAAGCCGTGCATCCGGCGACCAGGCGGAGAGGAGAACCAGCCCGGGAGCGGTCCAGATCTTGCGGGCCCCGGATCCATCGCTCCCCGCTACGAGGAGGTCTTCGCCATCGGTGAAGGCGATCCTCTTCCCGTCCGGCGACCAGACCGCGCTGGTGGCGCGAAGATCGCCGACGCGCCGGGGTGTTCCACCGAGGGTCGAGACGATCCACAGCTCGACGGACCTTCTGGCGGTGCCTATGGGCTCTCGTTCCGCGGCCACGAGCAGCTCCGAGCCGTCGGCCGACACGTCCAGGATGATCGGTCGGGACGAGGGCAGCTCCGTCGGGATCGGGGCCACGTCGCGGCCCCCGGCCGAGACCTGGACGAGGGCGTTGACGTACGGTTCGCGCGCTTCCGTGAAGTAGACGCGGGAGCCGTCGGTGACGGGCCAGTACTTGAGGGCGCGGTCCTCGGTGATCTGGCGGTAGCCGGTCACCCTCGGCGGCGAAGGCGAGCTGGCGAGGTAGGCTCCCAGCGCGGAGGCGCCGATCAGCGCCGCCAGGGTAGCGAGGCGATGCCGCCGCAGCCAGCGCGGCACGAGCCCGAAGGCCCCTCTCGCCCGGGGAGCTGAAGGAAGGGCCGCCCGCTTTCCCGAAGTGGAATCGCGCCGCAGGCGTCGAAGGTCCGCGCCCATGTCCCGCGCGGTCTGGTAACGGAGACTCCGGTCCTTGTCGAGCGCCTTGAGGATCAGGCGATCGAGCTCCGCGGACACGAGGGAGCTCAGCGCCGAGGGGGGCGGAGGCTCGCCGTTCAGGATGGCCTCGTAGATGACGGCCACGGTCGTGCCCTCGAACGGCGTCCGGCCCGTCGCCATCTCGTAGAGCACCACTCCGAACGAGAAGAGGTCGGTCCGCGCGTCCAGGGGCAGGCCCCGCGCCTGCTCCGGAGACATGTAGGCGACGGTGCCCAGGACGGCACCCGGGCTCGTATGTGCGCGTTCTTGCGCGGAGGCGGTGGGACGGCTCGAGATGTGGGAATCGGAGACCTCCGAGAGCTTGGCGAGGCCGAAGTCCAGGACCTTGGCCTGGCCCTGCTCGGTGACGAAGATGTTGGTGGGCTTGAGGTCGCGATGGATGATCCCCTTCCCGTGGGCGGCATCCAGGGCATCCGCCACCTGGATGGCGACGTCCAGCAGCAGCTCCATGCCCATGGGCCGGCCGTCGATCCGCCGCTTGAGGGTTCGCCCCTCCAGCAGCTCCATTGCGATGAAGGGCCGACCGTCGAGCTCCCCGACGTCGTGCACCGTACAGATGCCCGGATGATTCAATCCGGAGGCGGCGCGCGCTTCGAGCTCGAAACGCTCGACCGCCTGACGGTCCCGCACAAGATGGTCGGGAAGGAATTTGAGGGCGACCTCGCGGCCCAGCCGCTTGTCCTCAGCCTTGTAAACGACACCCATCCCGCCGCCGCCCAGCCGGGCGAGGACCCGATACCGCGAGCTTCCGCTGGCTTCTGCCGGCGTCACGGGCTCGGCATCTCGAACCGGATGGGGATCGATGACCGGTCCCTGCATGGCAAACCTTGGCGCCGTCGGGCGAGCCCGACCGCGTACACGACAACGCTCGCTCTTAGTTCAACCTTCGTGCCAGCTTCGTCGCGATCGGAACCCGGGAAGTCGTTGCAGGAGCGACGTTGCCGACAGAGTCGCAGGACTCTCCCGGCACAAGTTGCGCGGGGCGCGCCGGAAGGCGAAAAACTATCGATCTGTTGACATCTCAGCCCCCGCGCGAGAGCCTTGCCCACCAATCGAGGAGGAGCCCATGTCCCGTTTCGGCCGATCCGGCCTCCTGGCCTGTGTCCTGACCTTCATCGGCTGCGCGCAGCCGGCGCCCCCCCCGACGCCGACGCCGGAGCCCGATACCCGCGCTGCCGACGAAGCTGCGATTCGCGCGGCCGTCAAGGAATGGTCCGCCGCCGCGCAGGCGAAGGATGCGGAGAAGTTCGCGTCCTTCTATGCCGAGGACGCGATGCTGCTCCTGGAGAACTCGCCCGACTTCAGCGGGAAGCCGGCGATTCGAGAGGCGGCCTTTGGCTTGATGCAGGATCCCAACTTCGCGCTCGCGTTCGAGACCGACAAGGTGGTGGTGGCGCGCTCGGGAGACCTCGCCTTCGAAGGCGGCACCTATTCCCTCACGCTGAGTGACGCGAAGAAGAAGCCTTCGACCGTGAAGGGGAACTACGTGGTCGTGTGGCAGAAGCAGACCGACGGCTCGTGGAAGGCGTTGCGCGACGCGCCGGTCTCCAATCCACCGGAGAGCGCCGCCAAGTAGAAAGCGATCGCGGACTAGCTGCCCGGTCAGCGCGCTGACAGGTTGCGCTTCCAGAACTCCAGCATCGTTCGGTACAGGTGTTTCTGCGCCGCGTCGTCGCGCATGTCGTGCTTGCGCATCGGGTAGATCATCATGTCGAGAGTGATGCCGGCCGTGATCAACTCGTCGGTGAAGCGCCACGTGTTCTGGGGATGGACGTTGTCGTCGTACGTCCCGTGGACGAGCATCAGCCGGCCGTGGAGATCCTTCGCGCGCGCCGCGTGGGAGGTCTTCCGATAGCCCTCGGGGTTGTCCTCCGGGCGCTTCATGAGCGACTCGGCCCACTTGGTGTCGTAGTAGCGCCAGTCGCTGACGGGCGCGCCGGCGATGCCAGCCCGGAACTCCTTGGACGACGTCATCGCGAGCAGCGTGTACGACCCGCCGCCGCTCCAGCCCCAGATGCCGACGCGTTCCGGATCGACCCAGCTCTGCGACTTGAGCCACTTCACGCCGTCGAGCAGGTCGTTCAGCTCGACCGTCCCGCTGCCGTCGCGCAGGATCAGGTTCTCGAGCTTCTTGCTCTGCGCGGTCGACGCGCGATTGTCGACGCGCAGCACGGCGAAGCCCTCGTCCGACAGGATGTGCTCGTAGTAGTCGCGCGGAGAGCCGGCCCACGACCGCGACACGGTCGGGGCCGAAGGCCCGCCGTAGACGTAGATGACGACGGGATACCTGCGCTTGGCGTCGAAGTCGCGCGGCCGCAGCAGCATCGCGGGCATGGCGAAGCCGTCGCGCGCCGGAATCGTGAAAAGCTCCCGCGGACGCAGGTCGAAGCGCTTCAACATCTCCGGCCGCGGCTCGGCCACGGCCCTGACAGGCGTGCCGTCGGCGCGGTGCAGGCTCAACGAGGGCAAACGATCGCTGGACGAGTGCGCGTCGAGGTAGTGCCTGCCGTCCGGGCTGAAGCGAATCCGATGCACGCCGTCCTGTTTGGTGAGGCGTTGCATGCCGGTGCCGTCGAGGCGAGTCCGGTACAGATGCTCTTCGATCGACGCCTTCTCGTGCGCGGTGAAGTAGAGCCACCCGTCCTTCTCGTCGAGAGACGCCCCGGCTTGCCGCAGCCAGGAGACGCTGGCCGACGCCCGCGTCGCCCACGCGCCCTTCGTGACCTGCCGAATCAGCCGGCCGTCGAGGCCGTAAAGATAGAAATGGGCGTAGCCGTCGCGCTCCGAAACCCACAGCAACTCCGAACGCGTCCGTAGGAAGCGCAGGTCATCGTGCAGGTTGACCCAACCGGGATCCGTCTCACGGAAAAGGTGCTCGACGCTTCCGGTAGCAGCATCGGCGAGGTAGAGGTCGAGGCTCGTCTGCGGCCGATCCAGTGTCTGAACGGCAAGCCGCTTCCCGTCGGGCAACCACTGCACCCGCGCCAGGTACTCATAGGGGTGCGCGCCGAGATCCACCCAGATCGTCCGCGCGGTTGCCAGATCGACGACGCCTGCACGCACCTGCGGGTTCGGCTCCCCCGACTTGGGATAGCGCTGCTCGATCACGCGCGGCGTTGCCGGCTCGAAGTCGACGAACCGCGAAATGCTGACGCCGGATTCGTCGGTCTGCAGGTACGCGACCGCGCGCGAGTCGGGCGACCACCAGTAGCCTAGGTCTTCGCGGCCGAAGACCTCCTCCCAGTAGACCCACGACAGAGTGCCGTTCAGAAGCGTCGCCGAGCCGCTGGTGGTCAGGCGCTGCGCGCGCTGTGTCTCCAGGTCGTAAGCGTAGAGGTCGTTGTCGCGGACGAACGCCAACTTCTTGCCATCGGGAGAGAAGCGCGCCGACTTCCCCTTCGCTCCCGGACCGCCGACGCGCGCGCAGTCTCCGCCGCGAAGATCGAGAACGACGAGGGCGTCGTCCTTCTCGTAGGCGGCCCAACGCCCTTGCGGATCGATCGCGTCGGGCCAGCCCAGTTCGTCCGGGGCGAGACCCGACGCCGCGGCGATGTTCGCGACCGCGCGTGCCGCATCGACGAGCTTCGTGCGCGAGCCGGTGGCCGGGTCGTACGACTCAAGCGTGCGTTCCTTCTTGGGCAGGCGGGTGTCATAAAGCAGCACGTGGCCCGTCTCCAGCCATGCGTGCTTGGGCACCGCCGCCGCGCTCTTGCCTTCGTCGCTCCAGATCCAATCGAAGCCGATGCGCGCCTGGGGGGCCTGGGCGGCAGCGGCACCGGCCAGCGCGAGCGAGCCTAGGACAGCGACCAGACGGTTCCTCATGCTCCTCATGCCCCCCTCCGCGGCTCGAACGATAGCCCGAGGATAGCTCGGCAACCTGGTCGCGTCCGTCGTCAATTCTTCTCGGCGGGCACCAGCACGGGCGCGACGTCTCTTGCCTTGACGGCCTCGCCGAAGACCGCCAGGTCCACCGACAGCACTTTCTCGAGATCGGCGAGGTGGCGGTCGAGCTGGGCCTTCAGCTCGACGAAGCGCTCTTGCGTCTGACGCGTGGGTCGGCCTTCGGCGCTCTCCGCAACGCCCTGGAGGAACAGGAGCTGGTTGTCGAGCTGCGGCGGGAAGTTGAGGATGTCCTGGCTGGCCTGGTTCTTGGGCTGCCACAGCTTCTCCTCGATCGCCGCCAGCTTGTCCTTCAGCGGCTTCGCGGCGTCGGCCATGCCCTCGCCTCGGCCCGCCGCGCCCAGGCGCGCCACGAGATCGTCCACTTGCTGCCGCACCGATTGGATCCTGCGGATCGTCGCGTGGGTCCGGTTAACCGCGCTCCACACGTCGCGCGCCAGGCCGAATGCAGCGTCCCGGTCTTCTGCGGAGACCTTGCTCCGCGGATCGGGCCGGACCTCGAACGACGCCTTTGACGACGCGTCACCGACGCTGAGCCGCGCCTCGTACGTGCCCGGAGCGACCTTGGGGCCGGCCGCCGATCCCCACAGCACCGCCTTCTCCACGACCTCCGCGTCGCCGAGCCGCAGGTTCCACACGAAGCGGTTGAGCCCCTTCTTGGCCGTGAGCTTCCGCGGCTCGAACAGCTCCGGGAAGAGCTGCCTGAAGAGGCTGGGCGCCTGGTACTCCTCCTTCTGGCTCGACAGCCTGCGCAGCACTCTCCCCGAACCGTCGAGGATCTCGAGCTTCACTTCGGCCTTGCCCTTCTCCGAGAGGTCTTCGCCGAGCTGGTAGTAGAGGATCGCGCCCTCGGGCGGGTTCTGGCCGTCGGTGGGGCTCGCGAAGCCGCCGCTCCCGAGCGCCGCCACGACCGGCCGCGGCGTGAACAGGTGCGCCCGGGCCGATGCGACCGCCGCGCTCATCTGTCGCAGCGGGCCCAGGTCGTCGAGGATCCAGTACGAGCGGCCCTGCGTGGCCACGACGAGGTCGTCGTTCTTCACCGCCAGGTCCGTGATCGGCGTGACCGGCAGGTTGATCTGCAGGGGCTGCCACGCGCGGCCGTCGTCAAAGGACACATAGAGCCCGTACTCGGTCCCCGCATACAAGAGCCCGCGCCGCGCCGGATCCTCTCGCACGACTCGCACGAAATGCCCTGGCCGGATCCCGTTGCTCGCGCTCGTCAACGGCTCCCAGGTCGCGCCCCAATCGTTGGTCCGGAGGACGAACGGCCTGAAGTCATCCATGCGGTAGCGGTGGACCGCGACGAACGCGCGCCCGGGCTGGTGGGAGGACAGCTCGATCATGTTGACCGTCCCCCACTCCGGAAGGCCCGACGGTGTGACGTTCTTCCAGCTCTTCCCGTCGTCGCGCGAGAGCTGGATCACGCCGTCGTCGCTCCCCGCCCACAGCTCGCCCTTCGCGTGCTTCGACTCCTCGAAGGCGAAGATCGTGCCGTAGACCTCGACGCCGGTGTTGTCCTTGGAGATGGGACCGCCGGACGCTTCCTGCTTCGCCTTGTCGTTCCGTGTGAGATCCGGGCTCGCTTCCTCCCAGCTGCGGCCTTCGTCGCGAGACCGGTGCACGTGGTTCGACGTCGTGTAGAGGACCGCCGGGTCGTGCGGCGAGATGCGGATCGGCGTGTTCCACTGGAAGCGGTACTTGAGATCGGCGGGCCGCTGGCCCACGGCCATCTGCGGCCAGACCATCACCTCCTGCTCGACGCCGGTGCGGCGGTCGTAGCGGCCGATCGAGCCGCCGTAGCAACCGGCATAAGTGATGTTGGGATCGCGCGGGTCGACGGCGACGGTGGCGCTCTCGCAGCCGCCCGGAACGTACCAGTCCTCGCGCCCGATGCCGCCTCCCGGCGCCTGGCTGGGGATCGCGACGGCGCTGTTGTCCTGCTGGCCGCCGTAGAGCCAGTACGGGAACTGGTCGTCCACCGTCACGCGGTACATCTCGGCCGTCGGCTGGTTGTCCTGGGCCGTCCAGCTCCGACCCCCGTTCAGCGTGACGTTGGCCCCACCGTCGTTGGCCTCGATCATCACCTCGGGATTCGTGGGGTGGATCCACAGGTCGTGGTTGTCGCCGTGGGGAGTCCGGATGGGCAGGAACGTCTTGCCACCGTCGTCGGAGCGCCAGAACGCCACGTTCAGCACGTACACCGTGTTTGCGTCCTTCGGGTCCGCGTAAACGTGTGTGTAATACCAGGCACGCGTGATCAGGTTGCGGTCAGGGCTGATCTGGCGGAAGGATTTACCGCCGTCGTCGGACCGGTAGAGCCCGGCTTTCTCGGCGTGCTCGACCAGCGCGAACACGCGGCCCGGCCGTGCCGGCGACACGGCCACGGCGATCCTACCCTTCGTCCCCTCGGGCAGCCCTTCGGTGAGCGGCTGCCACGTGTCTCCGCCGTCGGTCGTCTTGAAGAGGCCCGAGCCCGGGCCGCCGCTGACCGCGGTCCACGGCTGGCGCAGCGCCTCCCACGTCGCGGCGTACAGGATCCGCGGGTTGGAGGGATCCATCGCGAGGTCCACGGCTCCGGCCTTGTCGCTCACGTAAAGGACCTTCTCCCAGGTCTTGCCCCCGTCCTTCGAGCGGAAGACGCCGCGCGTCTTGTTGGGGCCGAAGGCATGGCCGAGGACGGCGACGTAGAGGCGCTCCGGGTCCGTCGGGTGGACCTGGATGCGCCCGATCTGGCCCGCGTCGGCCAGCCCAACGTGGCGCCAGGTGGCGCCGGCATCGGTGGACTTGTACACGCCGTCCCCGGCCGACACGTTGCCACGGATGCACGCGGAGCCCATGCCCACGTACACGACGTTCGGGTCGGACGGAGCGACCGCCACGGCACCCACCGAAGCGCTCCCGAGCGCATCGCCGGCCCGCACCTGCAGCTCCTTGGCGGCGCCAGCGGCCGGCAGCGGGGGCGCGCCCTCGCCCATGGGCCGGGCGGGCGGCAGCGGCTTGTCCTCGCGCACTTTGTCCGTGACGTTCCGCCAGGTGAGGCCGGCGTCGGTGGTCTTCCACACGCCACCGCCGGTCGTGCCCATGTAGAAGGTCCGCTGATCCTGCACCACGCCGGCCACCGCCGTCGAGCGCCCGCCGCGGAACGGGCCCACCAGGCGGAACTGCATCGCTTGGAACAGCTCCTCGGCGTAGGGCGCCGCCGCGCTCACGGCGGGAAGGGCCGCGACGAGCGCGCTGACGAAAGACACACCGAAGGCGAATCGACGCATGCTCGCTCTCCTTCTATGGTCCAGGTCCTTGGCGGAGCGGCAGCTTACACCGCGGCCTCAGCGCCGAATGCGTAGCTCCTCGTACGCCACGGTCGGCGAAGCGAAGCCCAGCGAGAGCCCCTCCACCTCGGGTCGCGCGAAACGGTAGACCTGCTCGTGGAAGAGGGGGAGCAGCAGCGCGTCGCGCACGAGGATCTCCTCGACCTGCCGGTAGAGGGAGTGACGAGCGCGCGGATCGCTTTCGGCCCGCGCCTGCTCGGCCAACCGTCCGATCTCCGGCGTGCCGCAGTACACGCCTGGGTAGCCCCGGGGGATGAGGTTGTAGACGAATGTGTCGGCGTCGGGATAGTCCGCGACCCAGCGTCCGATGTAGAGATCCGTGCTGACCGCCCTCACGAAGGGCATGAAATCCTGGCCCTTGCTGTTGACCGGACGAACGGTGAACCCCATCTCACGAAAGACTCGTGTGATCTCCCCGAGCAGCGCGGCGTACTCGCCGAAGAAGACAGGGTTGACGACGGCCGTGAGCTCGACCGGCTGTTGGGACCGGGTGAAGCCGGAGGACTCGGTGACCATTCGCTTCGGCCGGGCGGGAGCAGTGGTGCTATGACCGAGGAGGCCCGGAGGGATGAAGCCGTTCGCGGGGACGGCGAGCCGGCCCATGGACTGGCGCAGTAGCGCCGGGACATCCAGGGCTTCGATGAGGGCCCGGCGCAGGCGGACCTCCGTCAGCTTCTCGCTGTGGATGTTGAAGGCAACGAAGTAGGTGGAAAGGCTCGGGCACTCTCGATAACCCGAGGCATAGCGCGGGTCATGCCGAAGCTCCTCGACATCGGCCGGGAGCATGTCGGACGCGAGCGACAGTCGCCCCCCGAGGAAGTCGTTCTTGATCTCCCCGGGGGGAACGCCGAACCGGAAGACCAGCCCTTCGCTTTGGGGGAACCCGTCGCGCCAGTAGTGCGGGTTGCGCTCCAGCTCCAACCGGCGTCCCGGCTCGAACCCCACCACGCGGAAGGGCCCGGCCCCTACGCATCCCTGGCGCCAGCTCGTGCCCAGCTCACTGGTGCCTTCCGGGAGGATGGAAGTCGCCGGGTGCGCCAGCAGGACGGGGAAGAACGAGATGGGCCGCTCCAGCTCCAGGACGAACTCGTGAGGCGAGAGCATGCGGAAGCCCGACAGCTCCGTGGTCTCGCCTCCAATCAGCTTCATGGCTCCCTGAACTGACCTGAACATCTCCCGGTACGACGACCCGCGATTTTGAAGCAGGCGCTCGAACGAGAAGCGGACGTCCCGAGCCGTCAGTGGGCGCCCGTCGTGGAAGCGGACGCCCGGGCGAAGCCGGATCCGGAAGCGTGTCTGGTTCGATTCCGCGCGGATCTCCGCGGCGAGCCACGGAACGACGCGGCCCTCCACGCACTTGGCCAGGCCATCGAAGATCGCCGGGAAGAACTCGGCCTCCTCCACGGTCTCCGTTAGCGAGGGGTCCAGCGTCCGGGTCGTGCCGGCCATCGGAACCTCTACAGTCCCTCCACCGGGCGTCGTCGCCAGCTCGGAAGGCTGCGTCACGACTTTGCCCGCCTCGGCGTAGTTCACGAAGGGTGGGCTGCTCCGCAGCTCCAGGCCCTTCACGGCGGGGCTCGCCAGCCGGTAGTCCACCTCGTGGAAGAGGGGAACGACGTGGCCCCCTTCGAGGAGGACGTCCTCGAATTTGCGATACAGGGACTCTCGGGCGGCGGGGCGGTTTTCGGTCCTGGCCTCCGCCAGCACGCGGTCTGTTTCGGAAGAGGAGAGGTGGCTCTTGAGCAGGCCGTTCTCCGAGTGGAAGAGGCTGAACGTGAAGTTGTCGGGGTCGTCGTAGTCGGCGATCCACCGGAAGAGGACCAGGTCGATCCCTTCGCTCCGATGCCATGTCTCGAGGTACTCCGACATCGTCGAAGCCACCACCTCGATCTCGATACCCATCTCCTTCCAGATCCCGAAGAGGGCCGAGGTCAAGGCGCGATAGCGATCGTTGTAAACGGGGTGGACGGAGGCGCGGAGCCGCAAGGGTGGCTCGAGTCCGGAGGACTTGATCAGCTCAGCGGCTTTCTCGGGCGTCAGATGGGGCCGCCGCCGGCCGGGATCGTGGCCCAGGATGCCCGGAGGGATCAGGCCCGTGGCGGGCACCGCGAACCTGCCGAGAGTGCTCCACACGAAGTCCTGGCTCCTGACCACGCCGGCCAAGGCCCGGCGGATCGCGACCTCTTTCGCTGTCGGGCCAGAAGAGTTGAACAGGACGAAGTAGGTCCCCCGCTTTGGGGTCTCGACGAGACCGCCACGGAAGTGGGGGGCGCGCTGAAGCTCCTCCAGGTCCGCGGGAAGGAGGTCACGGGCCAGGTCGAGCTTCCCCTCGCGCAGCCCTGAGGCGATCGCTGCTGCACTCATGGCGGGCTGAAACTCGATGGCCTCGAGCCGTGGGAGGCCCTCCCGCCAGTGGTGCGGGTTCCTTTCGAGGACGATCCGGTCTTTGCTCCACGAGGCGATCTGGAAAGGACCGGTGCCGATGAGTGACTCACCTCCGCCAGGCGTGCTCACGACGCGCCCGATGGCGGCGGTCATGTCCGTGAGGAGGGCGGGGAAGATGGGGAGCGGCTCTTTCAGCTCGATAACGAGTGCGTCCTCGCCCACGGCCGCGAGCCCCGCCACCTCCGACGCCGCGCCAGAGGCGTACTCGCGCACGCCGGCGATCGCGGCGAAGACGGCCGGCAGCTCCTCGCGCCGCTGCCGGATCGCGCGCTCGAGATGGAGCTTGACGGCGCCGGCCGTCAGGGGCGCTCCGTCCGAGAAACGGACTCCGTGGCGAAGCGACAGGCGCAGCGATCGGCCCTCGCCGAGCGTCCAGCTCTCGGCGAGGCAAGGGGCGATGTCGCCCTGCTTGTCGCGCGCGACCAGGGTTTCCAGGACGTTGGCGAGGACCTCGTACTCCTCGGTCGTGACCGCAGTGGCGGGCTCGCGCGCGGTGACGGGGTTCGCGAGCGCGACGACGAGGCGGCCCCCGGAGGGCACGGCGTCCATCTCGCCGGCCTTCTGCCCCGGCGCCAGCCGCTCGATCTCGGCGACGTAAGCGTGTGCCCTCTGGTACTCGCCGCGGAGGTTCGCCAGCGTGGCCGCCAGCGACAGAAGCTTCGTGAGCTGGTCGGGCGCGTCCAGCTTTCGCGCCGCGTGGATGCCGCGCTCCACCCAACGCTGGGTCTCTTCGGCCCTTCGCCCCTGCCAGGCGGACTCCGCCGCGAAGCGCATCGCGAGCAAGGCCTGCAGGGCCCCCCCCTCGCGCTCGAAGCTGCTGGCGGCCGCCTCGGCTTCGGCGACCGCCTCGTCGAGGTTGCCGAGCTGCTGCTGCGCGCGGGCCACGAGCATGCGCGCCTGGCCCTCCAGCGACCGCTCGCCCGGCCACTCCTCGTCCTGCAGGAACTCCAGGGCGGCTCGGGCCACGCGGACGGCTTCTTCCGGATTGAAGGCCTGCAGCAGCCTCTCCGAGAGCTTCATGCCGTACTCGACGGTCTTCTCCGGCACGTCTCCCTGTGAGAAGTGGTGGACCAGCTCCGGGTACACACGCTCCAACCGGCCGGCGTGCCGGCTCTCCAAGAGCTCCGCGTACTTTCGGTGGATCGAGCGGCGCTTCCTGCGCGGAAGGGCGGCGTAGAGCACGTCGCGGACGATCCCGCTCGCGAAGGTCAGGCGGTCGCCTCGTGCGCCACCTTCCTCCTCCAGGATGCCCTCGCGCAGCAGCCGGTCGACCATCTCGTCGAGGTCGCGCCCCCCCTCGACCAGGCTTTCCAGATCGCGGTAGGCAAAGCTCTTGCCGAATACCGAGGCGACGGAGAGAAGGTCGCGGAGCTCCTCGGGGAGACGCCGCACGCGCTTCTCGATGGCCTGCTGAATGGTCGCGGGGAGCGCGTCGGCGGCCAGCGCGCGCTCCTCGGAGAAGCCCCAGGCGCCGCTGGGGTCCCTGGCCAGGCCGCCCGAGTCGATCAGCGAGCGGACCAGCTCCTTCGTGAAGAACGGGTTCCCTTCCGTCGAGTCGTAGAGCCGGCGGGCCAGCGCATCGGAAAGCTTCGAGCCGCCGACGACGGACTCCACGAGGGCGCGGTGCTCCGAAGCGGAGAACGGCCCCAGCGTGAGCGACAGAAAGCGCGGGTCGTCCTCGAAGGCCTCTTTCATCCGTACGAGCGGATGACGCTTGTCGATCTCCGTCTGCCGATAGCTGCCGGCCACGAGCGTCGGCGTGGGCGCCAGGCGCCGAACCACGTATTCGAGCGCCTCGATCGAGACGTCGGCCCCGTGGAGGTCCTCCAGGACGAGCAGGAGCGGCTTGCCCTGGGCTAGACGCGCGAGGGTCCGGGCGAGCAGCTCGAAGATGGCGATCTTGTCCTCCGCCTTGGGCGTCTCTCCGACCCTGGCCTCGCTCACGGCGCGCGGGGCCGGCGAAGGTGAGACCTCGCCCGCCGCGCGCAGCTCTCCGATCTCGGAGAGCACTGGAAAGAGCGCCACCAGATCGCGCGCCAGGTCCGAAAGGTCGGGCCGTTCGCTTGCAGAGCTCGATGCGTCCCGGCTCCGGAAGTAGTCCTGGATCAGCTCGCAAAAGCCCTGGTGAGAGAAAGCGCCGTGCTCGACGAAGCGGCCCTGCAGGACGCGCGCCTTGCACGCCTTCGCCAGCGTTGACAGCTCGGCGAGCAGCCGCGTCTTGCCGATCCCCGGCTCGCCCGCCACCAGAGCGAACTGGCACTCACCCGCCATCGCCGCGTTCAGCCGCTGCTGGAGCTGGGCGAACTCCTTCTCGCGCCCGATGAACGGCGCCGTCATCGCTGGACGGGGGAGGGCGCGGCTGCCCGAGATCACGACCGAGCGGGAGTACTCGTCCTCGTGGAGCTTGGCGCGGTGGCCACGCAGTGCCTCGGCCACCTGGCCCGGCCGCTGCGGGCGCCGCGCCGGGTCCTTCTCCAGGCACCAGAGGACGAGGCCGTCCAGGTCCTCTCGCACGTCGGCGCCCATGGCCCGCAGGGGCTGTGGCAGCTGGTGGACGATGCGGTAGAGCACCGCCTGGGTCTCACCCGTGAAGGGCGGCTCGCCCACGAGGCACTCGTAGAGCAGCGTGCCAAGGGCATAGATGTCCGAGCGACCGTCGAGGCTGCGCGAGGTGACCTGCTCGGGGCTGAAGTAGGACACCGTGCCCACCATGGTGCCCGTCTTGGTGAGGCGATCCTCGGCGGCGGCGAAGGCGAGGCCGAAGTCCATCACGCGCACGCGCAGATGTTCCTTCTCGCGGGCCACCATGACGTTCTCGGGCTTGATGTCGCGGTGGACGACGCCGCGGTCGTGGCTGTAGTCGAGGGCGTCGGCGACTTGCGCGCCGATCTCCAGCACGTCGCCGAGGACGAGGCCACCGTCGCGGATCATCTTCCGCAGGTTCACCCCGGGCACGACCGGCATCACGAAGAACAGGGAATCCTCGTGCCGGCCCAGGTCGTAGATGGGCACGATCGAGGGGTGGTCCATCTGCGCCACGACGTGGGCCTCGCGCTGGAAGCGCTCCTCGTGGGCCGGCGTCACGCTACCCGGAGGGACGAGCTTCACGGCCACATCCCGGTGAAGCAGGGGGTCGTGGGCGCGGTAGACGACGCCCATGCCGCCCCGACCCAGCTCGCCCGCGATCTCGTAACGGCCGGAAAGCTTCTGCCCGATCATCGGCTCGGCGAAACGGCAGGGCGGTGCATGTGGGTCACTCCAGGAACCTCATCTGCTAGGAATCGGGAGCGGGATCGTAACAACCGCGGCGCCTGCGGGCAACCGGAGCTCCGACCCGGTCCTAGTCGAGCCGAACGTACTCGTAATCGAACGAAAGGCCCTTGATGCCACGGGCCGGTTTGGCGAGCCAGTTGGCGATCTGGCCAGGCGCGGTGACGGCCTTCGACAGGCTCCGCACGTAGGCGCCGTCCGACTCGGTCGGCAGCCACTCGCCCTGGCGGCGTTTCCACTCGTCCTTCCCGAGCAGCGCGCCGTTCGCATCAAAGGGCATGTCCGCGTAGAGGCCGATGTGCCTGTAGAAGCGCTTGCTGGGGAGGCGCAGCCGTTGGCCGAGGCCCGCCTCCTCGAGGCGCTTGTTCCAGCGGTCGACGCCACGCTGGCAGTCCTCGACGTACTCGTCGCGAAGCACTTCGTTCATCGCGTTGCGGAGCGGGACCTCGTCCTCTGCGACGACGCCGTCCTTCACCACCGGCATGCGGTAGGTCTGGTTCAACGCGACGTGGTCCGCGTACGACGGCTCCTTCGCCCGGCCCTTGAGACCGGCGGCGAAGTAGCTCGCCGCGTTCGACGAGATCTCGCCGCCGAACAGGTCGAGGGACAGCGCGAACCAGAGGTTCAGGTACTTCTGGATGACGTCGAGCGGGATGCCCCCGAGCGCCTTCGCGTCCTCGTTGGGGTCCTGCTTCATCAGCTCTGCGGTTCGCTGCACGATGCGCTCGACGCCGGTCTCGCCCACGAACATGTGGTGGGCCTCCTCGGTGAGCATGAAGCGCGTCGTGCGGGCGAGCGGCTCGAAGCCGCTCTCCGCAAGGGCGAGGAGCTGGTACTTGCCGTCGCGGTCCGTGAACATGGTGAACATGAAGAAGTCGAGCCAGTTGTCCACGGGCGCGTTGAAGGCGCCCAGAATGCGCGGCTTGTCCGGGTTGCCCGAACGACGCAGGAGCAGCTCCTCCGCTTCCTCGCGCCCGTCGCGGCCGAAGTAGCTCTGGAGCAGGTAGACCATCGCCCACAGGTGGCGGCCCTCCTCGACGTTCACCTGGAACAGGTTGCGCATGTCGTAGAGAGAGGGCGCCGACTGGCCGAGCAGGCGCTGCTGCTCGACGCTGGCCGGCTCGGTATCGCCCTGGGTCACGATGAGCCGGCGCAGCGTGTTGCGGTGCTCCCCGGGGACGACCTCCCAGACCGGCTTCCCCATGCTGTCGCCGAAGCCGATCGTGCGATCGGCGACGGGGTCGGCCAGGAAGATGCCCCAGCGATAGTCGGGCATCTTCACGTAGTCGAACTTCGCCCAGCCCTCGGCGTCGACCGCGACCGCGGTGCGCAGCCAGACGTCCTTCGCCTGGAAGCCTTCGGGCCCCATCTGCTTCCACCAGTCGATGTAGTTCGGCAGCCAGGCCTCGAGGGCGCGCAGCAAGCGCTTGTCCTCGCCCAGGTCGACGTTGTTGGGGATCTTCGCGTTCAGATCGACTGTGGACATCTCAAATCACCTCGGGAAGCGTGCCGTCATCGTCTACGTTCGCGACCAGCTGAACTTCGCGCGCTCGGGCTTGCCGTACAGCGTGAGCGCGCCCTTCTCGCCGACGGCGTTCGGCCGCTGGAAGATCCAGTTCTGCCACGCGGACAGGCGGCCGAAGATCTTCGTCTCCATGGTCTCGGCCCCCGCGAAGCGCAGGTTGGCCTCCATGCCCGTGAGCGCGTCCGGGCTGAGGCTGGCGCGCTCCTCCACCGCGAGGCGCACCTCGTCCTCCCAGTCGATGTCGTCGGGCGCGAAGCTGACGAGGCCGGCTTCCAGGGCCGCTTCGGCCGCGTAGCGACCGGCGAAGTCGAGCTCGGGAACGCCCGCGAGGAAGCGCGTCTCGAGGCGCGACAGGCCGTTCGACATCGGGAGCAGCCCCCGGTTCATCGCGGACAGGGCGACCTCGGGACCTCCGTCCACGGACAGCATGTAGGAGCGATCCGCGGCCAATGCCAGCTCGAAGAGCGAGCCGGCGAAGCACGAGCCTTCGTCGATCAGCGCGATCAGGCTGCGCGCGGTGAGGTCGAGGCGCTTCAGCACGCGCTTCATGTGGTGGATCACCTCCGAGACGAACCAGTCGTCCCGGCTCGCCTCGAGGGCAGCGTCGACGGCGAGCACGCGGTCGATGGTCCCGCGCGTCTTGAGCACGACGACTCCGATCTCGGGCCGATTGAAGCGCAGCTCGAGCAGCGCATCGTCCAGCTCGCGGAACGCGCGCAGCGCCCACAGCTCGCTCCCCCGCTGGCGCATTTCGTCAGGCGTCTTGGGCTCGTCGGCCTCGGGCGCGCGAACCGTCAGCTCCGCAACGCGCGCCCGCTCGTCCACCTTGAGGCTCACGTAACGATGCTCGATCCCCTCGTCGGAGTACGTCCCCGCCAGCGGCGCGAGCGCGACGCCGGGGCCGCCGCGGGTGGGGCCCTTCTCGGCGAGGGCCTTCGCGCGCTCGGCGACTCGTGCCGGGAACTTCGAGAGCGGGATCGCCTCGTCGACGAGACGCCATTGCACGGCGCGCTTGCCCTTGACGCCTTCGCCGAGGCTCGAGAACACGTCGGCGAGATCGCGCCGCACCTTGCGCTTGTCCACGACGCGCGTCAGCCCGCCGGTGCCCGGCAACACCGCGAGCAGCGGCACCTCGGGCAGGCTCACGGCCGACGACGAGTCGTCCACGAGCAGGATCTCGTCACAGGCGAGCGCCAGCTCGTAGCCGCCGCCCGCACACGCACCGTTCACGGCCGCGATGGACTTCAGGCCCGAGTGCCGTGAGGCGTCCTCGAGGGCCAGGCGCGTCTCGTTCGTGTACTTGCAGAAGTTGACCTTGAAGGCGTGGGTCGAGGAGCCCAGCATGTAGATGTTCGCGCCCGAGCAGAAGATGCGGTCCTTGCCACTCGAGACCACCAGCACCCGGACGTCGGGGTGCTCGAAGCGCAGGCGCTGGATCGCGTCGGCCAGCTCGATGTCGACGCCCAGGTCGTAGCTGTTCGTCTTCAGCGGGTACCCGGGCCGCAGCGGCCGGTCCTCCTGGACGTCCATCACGAGACGCGCCACGGGCGGCTCGATCTCGAGCCTCCAGTGGACATAGCTGTCGGGCTGCGTCTCGAAGCGGACGGGGGCCATGGCCGTTGCGGCGGCGTGCTCCATAGAACAATGAAGATATCGTGGCTGCCCTCGCCGTGTCAAGCACTATAGTGCGTTGACATCTCTCGATTTCAGCACTATATTGCCCTTCATGCGGGAGGACCGCTTCTTGGAGGCACTGGGACGCCGCGTGCGCCAGCTCCGCAGCGAGCGAGGCCTGTCGCTGCGCGAGCTGGCCGGCACGTCGGGGCTGTCCCCGCGTTTCCTGGGCCAGGTCGAGAAGGGCGAGGGCAACATCTCCGTCCGCAACCTCGCGGCCCTGGCGGGAGCCCTCGGCACGAGCCCGGCGGCCTTGCTCCCCGGGATGGACGCGGGAGTGCTGCCCGTGGTCGCGCTCCTCGGGCTGCGCGGCGCGGGCAAGAGCACGATCGGGCGCAGGCTCGCGCGCCGGCTGCGGCTGCCCTTCGTCGAGCTGGATCGCCGCGTCGAGGAGGCTGCGGGCCTGACGCTCAGCGAGATCTTCGCGCTGCACGGCGAGGACTACTACCGCCGCCTCGAGCGCGAGGCCCTCGAGGCCGTGCTGCAGGAAGGCCGCCCCGTGGTGCTCGCCACGGGCGGTGGGATCGTCAATTCGCCCGAGACCTACGCGCTGCTCAAGCGCCGGGCGCTGACCATCTGGCTGCGGGCCCGTCCCCAGGACCACTGGAACCGCGTCGTCCAGCAGGGCGACCGCCGGCCCATGGCCGATCACCCGCAGGCCATGGTCGAGCTTCGCCGCATCCTGGCCGTGCGCGAGCCGCTCTACGCCGAGGCGGCTCATGCGGTGGACACGGCCGGGCGCGATGCGGAAGCGGTGACGTCGGCAGCCGCGGCGGTCGTCGAAGCGGCGCGCGCCTGACGGTCGGGTCTCCGGCCGCGTCCATGGCAATGTCGCTATACTCGACGCCGCCTGACGATGAAGACAACAGCAGCTCTGATGTTGACGCTCGCCCTCCCCGCCGTCGCGGCGCCTCCCGACGCCCAGACCGAAGCCGACGAGTACACCAGTTACGAGCTGTTGGCGCCGGAGACCGCTCAGTTCCGGATCCTGTACGAGGTCTCCGCCACCACGGCCGGTGCCAGGGTCTACTTCAACCCGATCCGCAAGGGCAGCGCGGCGACGAACGAAGCTGTGTACGACCGCTTGACGGGGCGCCCGCTGCCCTTCGGAATCGTGAGCGGCGCGGAGGCCCGCAAAGGCGGGGTCGCCGATGCGGACCTCGAGACGTCCTACATCCGGATCGAGCTGCCGCGCGCCGTGCCGGTGGACGGCGAGGTTCGTCTGCTGGTGGACAAGACCTACCGCGATCCTGCCAGCTACTCTCGGGATGGTCCGCTCATCGTGTTCTCACGATCGCTGTCCATCCAGCGCAACTCCCTGGTGCTGCCTCGCGGCTACGAGCTCGTGGCGTGCAACGTTCCGGCCCAGGTGCTGTCCGACGAGGACGGTCGGATTCGGGTGAGCTTCATGAACCCGTTCCCCGTGGAGGCGCCGGTCGTCGTGAAGGCCCGGCGGCTGCCATGAAGCTCGGGGTCGCGGCGCTCGTCCTCGCGCCCGGGCCGGTCCACGCGCAGCAGGATGAGGGCCGGCTGTCGGAGCGCGCACGTCAGGACCGCGAGATCGTCTACGAGCTGAACCCGCCCGAGACGCACTCGTTCTGGCTCTACCACGACTACACAGAGACCCGCGCCGGCGTCGACAAGTACCTCAACGTCGTGCGCAAGGGCAGCACGGCCTCGGGGCCGGCGGCGCGCGTCCTCGACACCGGCGAGGAGCTGCGGGTCGAGACGCTCAAGGGAGAGGCGATCACGCGAGCCAGGCTCGACATCGGCGAGCCCGTCGAGGCCGACACGGAGGTCGTGGTCGTCCACTTCCCGCCGGTGGCGAATGGCGGCTCGCTGCGCCTGCGGATCTCGGAAACCTACACCGACGCCGGACGCTACCGCCTCGAGGGCGATACGCTCATCTTCGACCGCGCCCTCGGTCGTCCGCGCAACGCGATCGTGCTCCCAGCGGGCTTCTACCTCACAGCCTGCTCGATCCCGGCGACGGTCTCCGAGACCGCTGAGGGCCGCGTCCGTCTCGACTTCTGGAACCCGCGCCCCGACGAGATCGCGGTGCTGATCCACGCTCGGCGTCGGTCGACCGCTGCGGCGAAGTGATCCCGGATTAGCCGGGCCTGCGGAACACCACGCAGTAGGCATCGTCCTCGGCGGGCCAGCTGTCGTGGCGCTCCACCAACTCGAAGCCGCTCTTCGTCATGTCGCCCACCAGCTCGTCGACCTCGATGCCATGGCCGCCGCGGTCGGGAACGCCCTCGATCCGGCGCCAGCTCTTCTGCGGCGGGACGTCGATCACGGCGATCCGGCCGCCGGAGCGCAGGGCGTTCCAGAGGCTGCGGCGCATGGCGGATGGTTCGGTGAAGTGGTGGTAGACGAGCCGCAGCAGGATCCCGTCGCAGCAGCCGGCCGCGAGGCCGGTCTCCTGCTGCTCCCCGCGCACGGCGGTGACGTTCTCGATGCCGGCGGCCTGGGCACGCGCGCGGATCCTCTCGATCTTGGACTCGTCGACCTCGGTGGCGTACACGTGGCCGGCGGCGCCGACTCGCGATGCGAGGTCGACGCTGTACTCTCCGTCGCCCGCTCCGACGTCGGCGACGCTCTGCCCAGCGCGCAGGGCGAGCGCCTCGGCGATCGCTGCGCTCTCGGTGCGTTCGTCCGGGAACGTGAGGGCGGCCAGGGCCGCCACGAGTACGACACGGGGGGCTCTTAGGACCATCCGATCTCCGGGCGCCGGTGGCGCCACCCCCGACGACAGCATACCTCGGCAGCTGCGGTGCTCACAGCCCGCGCACGAGCCCCTCGGCGCAGACGCGCGCCGAGGACCATGCCCACTGGAAATTGAAGCCGCCGATGCGGCCGTCCACGTCCAGGATCTCCCCTACGAGGTAGAGACCTGCGCAGCGCCGGGACTCCATCGTCGCCGGATCGACCTCGCTCAGGGGGATGCCGCCCGACGTCACCTCGGCGAAGTTGTAGCCGCGGCTGTCCCGAACCGGCAGCGACCGCTCGACGAGCGCATGGACGAGGACGCGTCGGTCTTCGCGCCTCAAACGCCCGACGCTCGTGCCCTCGATGCGTCCCTCGCGGACCAGCATCGCAGCGACGGCTCCGGGAAGGCGCTCGGCCAACGCGCTCTCCACGGTGAGGCGCGGCCGGCGCGCCGCCAGGTCGATCAGCCAGCCCTCGACGTCCTCGAAGCGCTCGCCGGGAAGGAGGCTGGCCGTCACGCGCACGTCGCGGCCCTCGGCCCGGCCACGATGCCAGAAGCGCGAGGCGTTCAGCGCCACCGGGCCGCTCACGCCGAAGTGGGTGAACAGCAGCGCACCGCGAACGCGGGCGGGCTTTCGAGGCGGGGCATGAACCGCGAGCTCCGCGTCCAGCGACACCCCCGACAGCGGCGCGTGAAAATCGCCGTCGAGCAGAAGCGGCGCCAGGGCCGGCGTCGTGGGCACCAGGCTGTGGCCGAGCTCCTCGGCGATCGCATATCCGGCGCCGTCGCTTCCGGTCTTGGGCAGCGACAGGCCGCCCGTCGCGAGGACCACGCGGCGGGCGACCACCGGCCCCACCGGGGTCTCGACGCGAAAGCCCACGCCGTCTCGCGCCACGCCGGTCGCCCGGCGCGACGTCTCGATTCGCACGCCCCTCCGATCGGCCTCGGCCAGCAGCGCGTCGAGCACCGTGCGCGCCCGGTTCGTGTCGGGGAACAGCTTGCCGCCCGGCTCCTCGTGGAGCGCGACGCCGAGCTCGCGGAAGAAGGCGGCCGCGTCGGCGGCGCTGAACGAGCGCAGCAGGCGGCGTATGAAAGGCGAGCGCGGGTCCCAAAAGTCCGCGGCCTCGACGACCGTGTTCGTGACGTTGCAGCGGCCGCCACCGCTGACCAGGATCTTGGCCCCGAGGCGCTTCGCGCCGTCCAGGATCAGCGGCTGCAGGCCGGGGCGGAGGCGGGCCGCGAAGATCGCCGTGGCGAGTCCCGCGGCGCCGCCACCGACGACGACGACCGGGCGGGCGCTAGCGTCCGGCGATGGCGACGAGATCGACCTCGAAGATCAGCGTCGAGTTGGCCGGGATCGGGCCGTTGGCCTGGCTGCCGTAGCCGAGGGACGGCGGGATCGTCAGGCGGCGCTTGCCGCCCACGCGCATCCCCGGGATGCCCTGTTCCCAGCCGGCGATCACCTGGCGGGCGCCGATGCGGAAGCTGAACGGCTGGCCGCGGTCGTAGGAGCTGTCGAATTTCTGGCCGTTCGTGAGCGTGCCCACGTAGTGGACCGTGACCGTGTCGCCGGTAGCGGCGACCGCACCGGTCCCCACCACCAGGTCCTCGACGACCAGGCTGGAGGGCCCGGCGGGCGCGGGATCGTTGCCGCCGCAGGCGGCCAGGGCGACGGGAAGGATGAATGTCAGCATCACGGCGCGTCGAGTCGAGAGTGGCATAGCCGAATAGTCTAGCCGATCGACGCACCGGCGTTGACCCGTCGGGGCGCGCGGCGTAGGCTGCCCCGAAACAAGGAGGACGAGATGGCGATCACCGTCAAGCGTGTGTCCCTCTGGCGCGCCAGCGTCGAGAATCGTCCCGGCACGCTGGCCCAAATCCTCGCCGGCCAGGCGGCGGCTCGGGCGAGCCTCGAAGTGGTCATGGGCTATACCGTGCCGGGCGAAGGCGCACACGCCGTCATCGAGGTCCATCCGGTGAAGGGAAGGAAAGCCACCGACGCGGCACGTGCGGCCGGCCTCTCGGCGTCGCCCACGCCGGTGCTGCTGGTGACCGGCGACGACCGCGCCGGCATCGGCCACGCCATGACGCAGGCGCTCGCCGACGCGGGGATCAACCTGAGCTTCATGGTGGCCCAGGTCGCGGGCCGGCGCTATTCGGCGGTGTTCGGCTTCGAGAGCGAGGCCGACGCCGCCCGCGCCACGGCGCTGATCAAGAAGGCGGCGAAGCGGAAGAAGTAGACTCCGGTCGTAGAACCGAACCCGCGTGACGGCAGGGTGTAACATGCTGCCGATGAAGGCCGTGCTGCTCGAAGTGAGCGAGGCGGAGCTGGCCAGGAGGCGCCGCAGCGGCATCGACCGCTGGGACGAGGTCTGGGAGGGTGTTCTACACATGGCGCCGGCGCCGACCGACGAGCATCAGCGAATCCTGGACGAACTGATCGAGTTCCTCCGGCCGCTACTGCGGAAGAGCGGCCGAGGCATCCTGCGATCCGGCATCAACATCTTCGACGAGGCCTCGCCCAAGGAGAACTACCGCATCCCCGACCTGACCTTCGTCAGGGCCAGTCGCACGTCTGTCATGAAGGCCGATGGGATCCGCGGTGGACCCCCGGATGCGGTGATAGAGGTCCGCTCGCCCTCCGACGAGACCTACGAGAAGCTCCCCTTCTTCGCCAGGCTGGGCGTGTCCGAGGTGATCGTCATCGACCGGGACACGAAGGCCGTCGAGGTCTTCCGACTCGCCGGCGGCGAGTACTCGCTCGTCGCGCCGGATGCCAGCGCGGCCGTGACCGCCGCAACGCTCGAGGTGACATTCCGAGAAACGTCCGGAGGCGGGCTGATGGTCCGCGACCTGCGCTCCGAGGAGACGCAATCCGAGATCTGAGCGGCTCGATCCTGCTCGAGTCCTGCTTCGGTGCCGGCTTACGGCTTCAACGCTTCGGTTCCTGCGCCACCCACTCGTCGAACAGCCCGGCGACGTGGGCTGCCTTCTCGCGGGGCGTGCGGGTCGCGAGAAGCAGGACGCCGTCTTCCGCTCGCTCGAAGACCCCCGTCTCGACGTAGCGCGTCCGCAGGAGGCTCGTCTCGCGCCGATAGGGGCTCCCTTCCGCGACGCCTTCGATGCGTCTCCACCAGAGCGCCCGCAGAGCCACGGTGAAATCCCCCGGCGGCGAGGAGGAGAGCACCGCGTCCGGCGGCGGCAGTCCACTCGGGAGGTCGTCGACGCACGGCTCGCGCGTCCAGCCCGCGGGCATCAAGACGACCGGGGCGTCGGGGATCGACATGGCAACCGGCTCGAAGGCAGCCTCCAGGGCTGTCGTCACCGGCTCGGTGAGCAGCCGCTCCGCGGCGAGGCTCGCAAGCGAGTTGCGCAGGACCGAGCGGTTGTACGCCACCACGTCGGCCGACCCCGAGTAGCGCGCGAGGATCTTCTCCGCGCCCAGGCTCACCACGGCGAACTCGACCGCGCGGTCCTCGTCCTCCATGCCACGCGCCGAGCCCACGCGCATGCGCGGCGCGTTCGGCGGGCGCTCGGGTTCCATCGTGTTCCTGCGCATCGCGCTGAATCCGTCCAGGACCTCGCCGGAGAGGAGCGCCTCGATCAGCTCATCGAGGCCGAGAGGCGAAACGACGCGGTCGATGCGGAGGCTCAGGCCGCTGGTTTCGTCCGCCGCTTCCCATCGCGTTCGTCCGGGCCAGGTGTCCGAGAGCCCTTCGGCCACCTGCATCGCCAGCCCCTTCCAACCGGCGCTCTCGAGGGACCCGAGCCGGAAGCGATGCGGGAGCTGGTCCGCCAGGCCGTTCGACTCGAGGAAGTCCTTGACGAGGTTGATGGGGACTCCGAAGCCGAGGTCCTTCCCCTGACGGAGCTTCATGCGAACCACGCCCATGGCGTAGCCGTCCTCGTCGACCATCGGCCCCCCGCTGTTGCCGGGGTTCAGCGTGGCGTCGGTCTGGATGTAGCGGACGTCCTCCTTGTCGTCGCGTCGCACGGCGCTCAGGTTTCCCGGACTCGAGCTGACCTCCGGCACGACCACGCTCGACGCTTCGCGGCCGACCTCGACGCGCCGCCCGAGCGGAAAGCCCCATGCGGTCAGCGATTCGCCGGCGACGAGGGCGTCCGAGTCTCCCAGCCGCACGTAGGGCAGGCCTTCCGCGCTCGTCACGGACAGCAGCGCGAGGTCGTGCTCGACATCCAGCGCCGCGACGACCGCCGGGTAGCTCTCGCTTGTGCCAACTCCCCGCACGAACACGTCGACTCCCTTCACGCTCACGAACAGCTCGCGATCCCTGACGGTCCCCGACATGGCCGCTCCATCGACGACGTGCCGGTTGGTCACGATGTACCCGGTCGGGGTGACGAGGAAACCGGTGCCTAACGCGATCTCGAGGCCCTCACGCTCCTCCACCTGCTTCCACCCGTCCATGCGCTCGACCCGCACATCGCCGCGGACTCGGAGGAAGACGGTGGCCTGGGAGATCGGCGCCGGCTCGCCGGCGTCGACGATGGCCGGCCAGACGAGACGGCCGGCCAGGACGACGGCGAAGGCCAACGAGATGCGCGAGCGGCTCAACGGACCATTTCGACTCGCAGGCCACCGAGAGGAGCGCGCGCCAACCTTCCGTCGCAGGTCAGCAGCGTCGCCCCGAGCGCCTCGGCGAGCACGACGTACACAGCATCGTACGCCGTCAGGTTCTCGCGCAGAGCCCAGACACGGTCAAGGAGCGGTTCATGGCTGTGCCGCTCAAGATCCATCTGGTGAAGGTCCTCGAGCGCGGCTGCCGCCGATGCGGTGTCGATCTCGCCTGCTCGGACGTAGCGACGCAGCGTCTGGGCCACCTCCACGTCGGCCAGGTGCGGGATGTGCAGGCCCACGTCTGGGTCGGCGATGCGAAGCGCGACCGAGCGCCCAGCCTGCGTCCCCAGCAGCAGCTCGACGATGGCCGACGCATCCAGCACGATCAACGCGAATCACGCTCTGCCCGGATCACGTCGGCCGCTCTGCTCCGGAGCTGCCGGACGGGGCGCGCCCGTAGCCGTGCGAGAACCTCCTCCCGCATGGGGCGCTCCAGCGCCTTGCGGATTTCGCGCAGGACGAAGTCGGACATCGACAGCCCTTCCATGGCCGCCCTGGCCTTCAACCGGCGGTGCAACTCGCTCGGGACGCTGCGGATCTGCAACATCGTGCTCGACATGATGAAAGTGTATTTTCATCGTTTCATCATGTCAAGGAGAAGCCTCGACCGCGGCCGGCGTACCCATCTCGGACCACCTCCATCCGTCTATCCCGAGCCCCTTGCCCTTCGAGTACCCGGTCGCATACGAGCGGACCGTTCCAGCTCCATCGACGAGCACGAACGTCGGCGTTCCGCTGACGCCGTAGGCGCGGAACGCGCGCCGCGCCTCGTCGATCGATACACGCTCGGGAAACGGGTCGACAAAGGTCTTGAAGAACGGATCGAGCGTCTCCGCGGACTCGTCGGTGACGGCGACGACCGGGACGCCGCGGACGCGCTCGAACGCGAGCAGCTCCGGCAGCGCCGCCTTGCACGGCCCGCACCACGTGGCCCAGAAGAACAGGAGCTGCCCGCTTCGGCCAGCTCGGTCCTTGGGCAGATCGCCCCGGTACGCCGTCAGCTTCAGATGGTCGAAGGCCGGCGCTGCCTC
>DATFEN010000112.1:0-4513 GCA_035251085.1 Vicinamibacteria bacterium
GACCGCTTGTCCGGACGCTCGGCGGAAGCGGAGGAGGCGCCGCAATCCGTTGCCTCGGCCGCCTCGCCCCCCGCTGCTGATCAGGTTCGTGCTGGCGAGATCACAGTAGTGCCGGCCGCCGGGCCGCCCGCCGCGCGCTCCCGCGCGCTCGTCGTTCCGGCCATCCTGCCAGGCGACATCGCGCAGCCGATCCGCGGCGGCGCCGTTCGGATCGTCGAGAACATGGAGGCGAGCCTCACCATCCCGACCGCCACTTCGGTGCGGACGATCCCGGTGCGCACCCTCGAGGAGAATCGGCGCCTGCTGAACAAGCACCGCGATGCGACCGGCGGCTCGAAGATCAGTTTCACCCACGTCATCGCCTGGGCGATCCTGCGCGGCCTGGACGCGTTCCCGCGCATGAACGACGCCTACGCCGAGCTGGAGGGTCAGCCCCATCGGATCCAGCGCGACTCGGTGCGGCTGGGGCTCGCCGTGGACGTGCAGAAGAAGGACGGCTCGCGGACGCTCCTCGTCCCGAACCTCAAGGACGCCCAGAAGCTCGACTTCGCCGGCTTCCTCAAGGCATACGACGACCTCGTGTCACGCACGCGCAAAGGCTCGATCTCGCCCGACGACTTCATGGGCACCACGGTGTCGCTCACCAACCCCGGCACCGTCGGCACCACGTCATCGGCTCCGCGCCTCATGCCCGGCCAGGGCGTGATCATTGCGACCGGCGCCCTCGACTACCCGGCGGAGTACCGCTCGATGGCCCCGCGCACGCTCTCCCTGCTCGGCATCTCGAAGGTGATGACGCTGACCTCGACCTACGACCACCGCATCATCCAGGGCGCCGAGTCGGGGATGTTCCTCGCGCGCATGGAGGACCTGCTCAAGGGCGACGACGGCTTCTACGAGCGCATCTTCGAGGACCTGAAGGTGCCGCACCGCCCGGTGCGCTGGGAGATCGACGCCGCTCCCGGGATCGGCGGGCCGGCCGGTGGCCGCGAGGAGATCGAGAAACAGGCCCGCGTGCTCCAGCTCATCCACAACTACCGCGTGCGCGGGCACTTGGTCTCGGACCTCGACCCCCTGGACAGCAAGCGGGCGCCCCACAAGGACCTCGACCCCGCGACCTACGGGCTCACGATGTGGGACCTGGACCGCGAGTTCATCACCAACGGGCTCTCGGGCCGGGACCGCGCGACGCTCCGGGAGATCCTCGAGACGCTGCGCGAGACGTACTGCGGGACGCTCGGCATCGAGTACATGTACATCGCCGACCCGGAGCGCAAGGAATGGCTTCAGGAGCGCATGGAGTCGGCTCGCAACCGCCTGCCGCTCACGGCCGGGGAGCGCAAGCGCATCCTGGAGAAGCTGCTCGAGGCCGAGAGTTTCGAGCGCTTCCTGCACGCCCGCTACGTCGGCCACAAGCGCTTCTCACTCGAGGGCTGCGAAGCGCTCATTCCGCTGCTCGACCGGATCCTCAACGACGCGGCGCGCGGCGGCGTCAAGGAGGCGGTCGTCGGAATGGCCCACCGCGGCCGCCTCAACGTGCTCGCCAACACCGTGAAGAAGTCCCTGGCCCAGATCTTCTCGGAGTTCGAGGGCAACGTGGACCCGGACTCGATTCAGGGCTCGGGCGACGTGAAGTACCACCTGGGCGCCACGGGCGAGCACAAGGCGCCAACGGGCGAGACGCTGGCCGTCTCGGTGGCGCCGAACCCGAGCCACCTCGAGTTCGTGAACCCGGTCGTGGAGGGCATCGTCCGCGCCAGGCAGGACGCGATCGGGGACACCGGCCGCTCGAAGGTGCTGCCGATCCTGCTCCACGGCGACGCGGCGGTGGCTGGCCAGGGCATCGTCGCGGAGACGCTGAACCTGGCTGGCCTCGAGGGCTACTCGACCGGCGGCACGATCCACGTCGTCGTCAACAACCAGATCGGCTTCACCACTCTCCCGCAGGACGCGCGCTCCTCGACCTACTGCACCGACGTCGCGAAGATGGTGCACGCCCCGGTCTTCCACGTGAACGGGGACGACCCCGAGGCCGTGGCGTGGGCGGCCGCGCTCGCTTTCGAGTACCGGCAGCGCTTCAAGAAGGACGTGATGATCGACCTGGTGGGCTACCGGCGCTGGGGCCACAACGAGGGCGACGAGCCGAGCTACACGCAGCCTCTCATGTACGCCAGGATCAAGAGCCATCCGTCCGCGGCTGCGATCTACGGAGAACAGGCCGTGCGCGCCGGGTGGATGACGCGCGAGGAGCTGGACGCGCTCTGGGCCGAGAAGAAGGCCGCGATGCAGAAGGGCGGCGCCGGGGGCGAGCTCTCGACCATCGCTCGCCGCGCCCCGGCCGAACCGCCGCCCGTCGACGCCCCGGCGATGCGCGCGCGCCTCAAGGTCGTGCTCGGGGCGCTCAGCACTCTGCCGGAGGGGTTCGAGATCCACCCGAAGCTGATGCCCTTCGTGAAGGCGCGCGGCGAGCTGCTCGAGGGCAAGGGCGCGGTGGACTGGGCCACGGCCGAGTCCCTCGCCTGGGGCACGCTTCTCCTCGAGGGCATCCCGGTCCGGCTCTCGGGTCAGGACGTGGGCCGCGGAACGTTCAGCCAGCGCCACGCGGTGCTCTACGACACTCGCACGGCGAAGGAGTACGCACCGCTCAACGCGGTCGCGCCCGCCGGCACGCGCTTCGAGGTGCACGACAGCCTGCTCTCCGAAGCAGCGGTGATGGGCTTCGAGTACGGCTACGCAGTGGCCGACCACCGGACGCTGGTCATGTGGGAGGCGCAGTTCGGCGACTTCTTCAACGGCGCGCAGGTGATCGTCGACCAGTTCTTCGCCACATCCGAGACGAAGTGGGGTCAGCCCCACGGCCTGGTCCTGCTGCTGCCCCACGGTCACGAGGGCCAGGGCCCCGAGCACTCCAGCGCCCGCATCGAGCGCTTCCTCACGCTGTGCGCGGAGGACAACCTGCGGGTGGCCTATCCCTCGTCGCCGGCCTCCCTCTTCAACCTGCTGCGCTGGCAGGGCCGCTCCGCCATCGAGAAGCCGATGGTCGTGTTCACACCCAAGTCGCTGCTGCGCCACCCGCGTTGCATCTCGAGCCTCGAAGAGCTCACCGAGGGCGGCTTCGCGCCGGTGCTCGACGACGCAGGCGCGCAGCCGGCCAAGGTGCGGCGCGTGGTCCTGACCTGCGGCAAGCTCTACTACGATCTGCTCAAGGGTCGGGAGGACTCGGGAGCCGATCACGTGGCGCTCGTTCGGCTCGAGCAGCTCTATCCCGTGCCGAGCGACGAGCTCTGGCAGGTCCTGAGCCGTTACTCGCCCACGATCGAGCTGCTCTGGGCCCAGGAGGAACCGCGCAACATGGGAGCGTGGCGCTTCATCCGCGAGCTGTTCGTCGACGGCGTCGTCCTCGATCCCGGCGGCCGCGTCCCGCGCTATCTGGGCCGCGACGCGAGCGCCGCTCCGGCTCCGGGCTCCCACAAGATCCACCTGCTCGAGCAGGAGGCGATCGTCAGGGAGGCGCTCGCACCGTAGCTCACCGCGGCATACAGCACTTCCTGTATCGCCGCCCGCTGCCGCAAGGGCAGCTCGCCACGGGATCCGGGGCCGGGCCCTCGCCGTTCCACACCCATTTCTTCGAAGGCCCGAGGAAACGTGAGAGGTCCGGCATCGGCAACAGCTCCGGGTCCTTCTCCAGGCGGCGATTGAAGTCCTCCAGGAAGCGATGCACGGCAGCTTCGTCCTCGATGTCCACGCCCTCGCGCTGCATCGTCGCGACGACGGCTTTGGCGGGACCGAAGCGGGCCGGATCGCGAGCGGCGCGGAGGAAGGAGGCGCGCTCGCGGCCGATGCGTCGTCGGATGGCCGTCGCCGTCGTTTGCGGCAGCTGGCCGGACTTTCCCAGCCACTCGAAGAAGGCGCCGAGGTAACCGGGGATGGCGTCGATCTCGTCGCCACTGACGCTCCCCTTGCGCGGGTAGTATTCGACGAGGTACTCGCTGACGAGGTCGGGAGTCCAGCGCGGCAGCGGCTCACCCGCGTGGAATACGCCGAACTCGATGAGCTCCGAGACCGCCGAGCCGGCCTCGAGGACCTCCTCCTCAGAGAAGTCCGCGCGCCGCGCCGCGAGAAAGGCGTCGCGAGCGCCTTCCGCCTCGGTGCGCCGCATCCCATCGGTCGACGACTCCTGGCCCCATTGCCATCGGACGTCGGGGAAAGGCGCGGTCACCGTCACCACGACCTCCCCCGGGACGTCGCGAACCGTCATCGTTTCACGCACTGGATCGGAGCCTTCGCCCTCGAAGAGGCTCCGGTGGCCCTCCATGAACGCCGTGATGGCCCGCAAGCTGGCCGTGGCCCGCCGATAGTCGTCCGATTCAATCGGTAGCGAAATCCCGTCGGCCGCCAGATGCTGGATCCAGGGGAAAGCCCGAGGACCGGCCAGCTCCCACCCCTGGGCCCGCGCTTGCTTCCGCAACTTGCGGCCGCCACGGATGTCGTTCGGATGGTCGAAGTTGATGCT
>DATFEN010000113.1:0-3326 GCA_035251085.1 Vicinamibacteria bacterium
CGTGACCGTGGCGTAGAGCAGGACCGAAGCAAGCCGAACCAGGGCCAGCTCAAAGAGCACAGCGGCCGCCGAGAGGAGGAAGAGCGCCGCGCGGGTCACGCGCGGGATTCTAAGCGGGCCGCCGGGCGACTTGCAGGCAGAAGACAGGGGTCCTAGACTCGCCCCCGGGAGTGAGCCTCACAGAATCGGTCCTTGCCACCGCCACGGGCGTGTTCCATGGCGTCAGCTTCAATCCTCAGGACCGCACCTCTCGGATCTTCGGACGCGACGAGCTCGATCGCGAGCTCAGGGATCCCAACGTCTTCTCGTGGATCGACATCCAGGCGCCCGACATCAGCGCCCTGAACGAGGTCCTGAAGCGGCTGGAGATCGACCTCGTCCTCGTGAGCCACTTCGACGCACCCGAGGTACTGCCGCGCATCGTCGAGCGGCGGGACTGCCTGGCCTTCTATCTCTATGAGGTAGAAGACCCCGAGCGGCACCTGGACACATCCCAGCGCCTGGCGGAGATCGATTTCGCGCGCATGATCCTCGTCCTTGGCGCCGACTACGTGATCACATACCACCGGCGCCCGCTCGCGGCCGTGGACGATGTGAAGGCGAACTGTTCCGAGAGCTTCCGTCTGGCCGGCAAGACGCCGGGCTTCATCGGGTTCCTTTTCCTCCAGCGCTGTCTCTACGACTACGCTCACCTCAGCCTGGCCAACGACAATTTCCTGGACGGCCTGGAATCCCGCGTGAGCCGCGGAGGCCGGGACGGCCTGACCACGGAGATCTCGACCGCCGGCCGCAACATCCTTACGCTGAAGAAGCTGTCGGCCAGCCTGCACATCGTGCTGATGCTGCTCGCGACCAAGCGCAGCCCGTTCATCAGCAACGAGGCGCGGGCCTCCTTCAACGAGATGCTCCAGAACGCGCACGCCGTGAGGGCGTCGATCGACTCGTCCCGGGACCTGCTCGACGGCATCCTGGCGACGGTGCAGGCGACGGCCGCCAACCGCACTAGCGAGATCGCCCGCGTGCTGACGGTGATGTCGGGCGTGCTGCTGCCCCTGACGTTGATCTCCGGCATCTACGGGATGAATTTCGAGCACATGCCCGAGCTGAAGTGGGAAGTCGGTTATTTCGGCGTGCTCGCATTCATGGCGCTCACGGCCGTGAGCCTGCTGGTCGTCTTCTGGAAGCTCGGCTGGGTGGGGAGCGGGCGCTCGCGGCGCTAGGGCATGGAGGTTCCCGCCTGAATGGAGCCCACGCGGCGGCCACGCCTGAAGGTCTGCTGCATCCAGGACGAAGACGAAGCCTGGACGGCGATTCGCCTCGGGGCATCGGCGCTCGGTCTCGTCTCGGCCATGCCCAGCGGCCCCGGCGTGATCTCCGAGGAGGCGATCGCCGGGATCGCGGCCTGCGTGCCGCCCGGCGTTGCGAGCTTCCTGCTCACCAGCCTGCGCAGCACGGCCGCGATCGCAGCGCAGCATCGGCGACTGCGCACGAGCGCGCTGCAGCTTGTCGACAGCCTCGAGAGCGGGGCGTACGCGGATCTGCGCGAGGCGCTGCCCGGGATCGGTCTCGTCCAGGTCATCCACGTCACTGGACCACGGTCGGTGGACGACGCCGTGTCGGTGGCCGCGAGCGTGGATGCGATCCTGCTCGACTCGGGGAATCCGGCTCTCGCGGTCAAGGAACTCGGGGGCACCGGCCGGCGCCACGACTGGGCCTTGAGCCGGCGCATCCGCGAGTCCGTGGGGATCCCCGTCTATCTCGCCGGCGGGCTCCGGCCGGAGAACGTGGCCGAAGCGGTCGAGTCCGTCGGCCCTTTCGGCCTGGACGTCTGCACCGGCGTGCGCACGGACGGGCGCCTCGACCCCGTCAAGCTCGAACGGTTCGTGGCGGCGGCGCTCTAGCGAGACGATCGCGGGCCAGCCGCGGCGGCGGATCGTATCGGGACGGACGCCGTAAACAGCCGACTACCGGGTGCGGGCGGTCATCACGGCTGGCCCTTCAGGGCACCGTTCTCGACGATGACGTTGCCGTCCAACGTCACGGTCGTCCCGAGAAGGCGGCTTCCCAGCCCGAAGGACGAGGTGTTGGATCCGCCGGCCCAGAGATTGTTTCCGAGATAGAGCGTGACCATGCCTGCCGGCGACACGTCGAGGGAACGGCTTCCGCGCACGTCCGGAGTGATGCCGATGTCGATCACGCCGAGGAGATCCTTGCCGGCCCCGGCTGAGTCGTAGAGGGCTTTGAGGGGTTCGAGGCCCGACGCTGCCGTCATGGATGTCAGCTTGCCAGCCTTGTAAGCGAGCGCCAGCCCCTCGATGTCCTTGCCCTGGAAGACCTGCCGATCCACGACCACGGTCCCTTCGGCGCTGCCAGGAACGGGAACGAAATACACCTCACCGGCTGGAAGCCACACGCTGCGGGCCCCGCCGCCCTCTCTGGCGTCCGAACGGCAGATGGCGCCGTCGCTCGCGTAGACCGGACGGCCCTCCACCCGCAGCTTCAGATCGGTGCCGTTGGTGTGGCGGACGCGGAGCTCCTTTCCCGCCACCAGGGCAGAGCGGAGCGCGCGGGCGCTGAACGGGACGCCGGCGGGGTCGAGAGCCACAGCATCCCAGAATGTCTTCGCCAGGTCGGACGGCAGGATGCCGTGGATCTCGGCGTTGCTCTTCGTGGGGTAAAGGTTGTTCTCGAGATGGACCTGTCGGAGGCTCCGGGAGTAGAACGTCCTCTCGATCGATGAGGCCGCGCCAGCCGGCGCCCCCGAGGGCCTGGCCGGGGCATCGACGAGGGCCGCCGGCTTCTCGCCGAACTCGACGATGACCTCGGCCATCACGGCGCCCTCGAGTTTCGTGGCCGAGGCGGACGTCAACCGGGGCCGGCTCGTGCGCTCGGTGTCCAGCGCGAGGATCGGATGGGCGCCGACGCCGCGGACGTGCGCGGCCAATTGTTCGAGGAGCTGCGCGTCGCGGGCGCTTCCCGAAAGGAGGACGAGATCTCCCTGCCGCATGGCTGCCGCAGCGGCAAGCCGCTGGGCGACCTTGTAGGGATCGTCGCCGGCGGGGATGTTGTCAGCGAGAGCGCCGCCCGTGCACAGCAAGGCGACGATCACGCCGACAGACGGGAGTGTCCGTTGCGCTGGCCCCATCTCGCCTCCTGACCGAAGGTTCACCCTCGTTGCCGGTTCCGGAGGGAGGAGCCTGAAGCTGACTGGCCTGATCGTCTCTCTGACCGACCTCGGCTGTCAAACCTCGCGAGATGTGCGCGAGTGCCTCAGGCCTCGGCGGCTTCGATGACCGGCGGCAGAGCGGCGACGGCCTGCTTGCGAT
>DATFEN010000125.1:0-4490 GCA_035251085.1 Vicinamibacteria bacterium
CGCGACACCCTGGCCGAGGAGTGCTTCGCGGCGATCCCGGTACTGGCCGAGCTCGACATCCTGGGCTTCATCGACCTGTTCGAGCACTGATGGACGCGGACGATGGCGAAGGCCGGGCTCGGCTCGAGAGCTTCGTGCGCGAGAACTGGGCCGCGCTGGCCGCGCGCGCATGGAGCGGCTACGCCCTGCAGGGCCGGGGCGGGTTGCTGATCGGTTGGCACGTGACCCTTACCGATGTACCGCGTTTCGCGCGGTTGATCGAGAGCTACGAGCGGCGACGGGCGCAGGCGAAGGGCCGCGCGCTCCGTTCGGTCAGAGTTCCGCCACCGGGACGGGCATGCCGAAATAATGCCCCTGGGCATGGCTGAAGCCGAGCTGGACGCAGACCTGCGCCTGGGACTCCGTCTCGATCCCCTCGGCGACGGTGTGCACCTGGAGCTCGCTCGCCGCCTGCACGAGCGACTGGAGCAGCCGGCGCCGAGCGACGGCCGGGGTCTGGTCGATGCCCGCGACCAGGCTCCGGTCGAACTTCAGCACGTGGGGCGGCACGTCGCTCAGCTCGAGGAGCCGCGACTGGCCGATCCCGAAGTCGTCGAACGCCAGACGCATGCCGAGCCGGCCGAGCTCCCTACGGATGTGTGCGACCCACAGCGGATCCGTGATGCCGCTCTCGTGGATCTCGAGGACCAGCCTCATGTCCGGGGCGAGGGCGCGTAGTTCCGCGAGCGAGTCGATCAGGCCTCCGTGCTCCAGCTCCTTGGGGTGGGTGTTGAGGAACAGCATCGGCAGCTCGGCCCGGGCGCGCACGGCCTCGACGGCCTTGCGACGGAACAGCCGCGACAGCTCCGAAACGACGCCGATGCTTTCCGCGATCTCGAGCAGGTAGAGCGGGCTCTCGGGCAGCGCCGGGTGGCGGCCACGACCGAGCGCTTCGAAGCCGACCAGCGCCTTCCCCGGCAGCACCACGATCGGCTGGAACACCAGCTCGACCAGCTCCTTCTCGAGCAGCTCCACCAGCTCGCGGCCGCCGCCTCGCTCCGCCCTGACCGGAAGGAAGTCGCCCATCTGAGCGGTGTCGTCCGGGGCAACCTTGGCCTCGGCGTCCAGCCGTACGACGCGGAGCTGGAAATCCGCGAAGCGCAGCATGTCGCCCTCATGGAGAGGGGCATCGTGCACGCGGACCTCGTTGGCGAAGGTGCCGTTCCTGCTGTTGAGATCGCGCACGCGCAGGCCGGCGTCGGAGACGTAGATCTCGGCGTGCTCCTTGGAGACCGACTCGTAGGGGAGGCTCAGCTCGAGGCCGGCGCGGCGTCCGATTCGAAACGGCAGCTTCCGGATCGCGAGTCGCGCGAGACGGCGATCGCCGCCCGCGGGGCTCTCGAGAGCCCATATTGACGCAGAGGCCGCCGCGACAGCGGGAGGGGTGTCAGCCATGACTCGTGTGGCGTTCTCATTATCATAGATTGGTTCAAGCCGTAAGCAATTCTCCACGGCAGCACTTTCGTTTATACGGAGATACGCCATTCGCTTAACCCCAGAACTTGGCTGATCGCTTAGATCAGTCCCTGGATCTCGTCCGGCTTCGCGACCTTGAGGTCCTGCAACGCGACGATGAGGGCTCGTGCGCACGCGCGGCAGTGTTCGAGAATCGGATCGCCGTTGCCGACGGGGCCCGCCACGGTGCCGAGGGCCCACATGCGCTCCCGCGCTTCGTCGTGCGGGACGCAGGCTCCGCCCTCGACGCGGTGGGGCGGCCGGCGTTCGTATCTGAAGCCCGAGACCCCCGGGAACGCATGGCTCAACAGGTGCTCG
Organism: Vicinamibacteria bacterium; assembly: GCA_035251085.1. Classification (GTDB taxonomy): domain Bacteria; phylum Acidobacteriota; class Vicinamibacteria; order Fen-336; family Fen-336; genus DATFEN01. The sequence continues at coordinate 1,813 of DATFEN010000125.1, forward strand.
ACCACGCGGACGATGCGCTCGGGGTCGTAGCCTAGTAGCCGGCCGTCCGCGCGCACCGATACCTCGGTCCCCCGCTCCGTCACCGCTACGGCGATCGCGATGGACGTCGCCTCGATGCGCAGCACCTCGCTCGCGATCTCGGCGATCACGTCGCGGTGGTCCTCGCGCACGTAACCCACGGGAGCGACGCGAACGGAGCCCCGCACTTCAAGGTTGAGGAAGGCGTTGGCCCTGTAGGCCTGCCAGAGGGGCGGAACCCGATAGTCGCGGAGGTCGTCGAGGATGTCCTGGGTCTCCTCGTCCCGCGTCAGCTTTTCAAACATCCGGAAGTCCAGGGCGGTCGCGCCGTGGAGCAAGGCGCTCGTGTCGGTGTAGATGCCGAGGGCGGCCGCCGCGCGGCCCTCGGGGCCGATGCGATCCCACACGTCGAACGCCATGCCGATCGCCGCCATGAAGGCGGAGGTCGAGCCGACCGGGAGCCCCACGTAGGCGAGCTTGACGCGCTTCACTCCCCGGGCGCGGCAGTTGGCCTCGACGTCGTCGGGGTCGGCGTGGTGGTCGGCGACGAAGAAATACTCCGACACCGGCTCGACCCGCGTCGTGTTGGCCATCCCGAGCGGCGGCGACGTGTCGACCATGCAGTGCAGGCCGCGCGGGAGGCGCCCGTCGTTCGGGTCGTGGAGTTGGATGCCGCAGCGCAGCACCAGGTTGCGGTTCTGGGGATGCCCCAGGCTGCCTGTCAAGACCCGGACCTCGCGAGCGCCCAGCTCCTCGAGGATCCCCTTGAGCAGCACCGCGCTGCCGAGCGCGTCCGGATCCCCGACCCACTGAGTGAAGATGTTGGCCCCGCGGCCCCGGATACTCTTCGCGGAGCGCCGCAGCCCCATGTAGGCGGTATGTGCCAGCCCGACCAGCTCCAGGTTGTTCCGCGTGAAGCGCCGGCCCAGCGAGCCGCCGAAGCGCGGGAGGATCGCGGCAAGCTTCGGCAGCTTGGCCGGCCGTTTCAGGATGGTGCCGTTCCTCTTCAACCGGTGATCGCCTCCAGCGTGCTGCGGTCGCCGCTCCGCACGACCTCGCCGTGCATGCGGACGAGGGGCAGCGAGCGATGCAGGAAGCGGTCCGCCATCCGCCGCCGTGGCTCGCTCGTGGCGGCGGCCAGCAACGCCTCGGCGGCGCGTGTGTGCGCCAGCATCGCGCACAGCCGCTCGGCCGAGAGCAGCGCGTAGCCGAGGCTCTCGCGCGACGGCTCGCCTCGGCCGGCCAGCGCCCACAACAACCCGAGGCCTCCGACGCTCGCGCGCAGCACGTAGCGAAATGCGCGGTTGTACTCCCGCGCCATCTCGCGCAGCGCGTCGCCGCGCGTGTCGGGCGGGGCCTCGACGGAGATCGGGCCGCCCAGCAGCCGGGCCGGCCGCTCCAGAGACCACCTCACCTGGTCCTTCAAAGACATGAGCGCCTGGATCTGGCTCGTCCCCTCGTAGATCGGCAGGATCAGCGCGTTCCGATGGTGCCGCTCGACGTCGTAGTCCTGCACGACCCCGTAGCCGCCGTGGACCTGGACCGCCGCCCGCGTGATCCAGAGCGGCCGCTCCGACCCGAACCACTTGAGGAGCGGCGTGCGCTCGCGGAGCGCCCGCCTCAAGGCCCGCAGCACCTTCGTCTCCCGGACAGCTTCGCGCCTTAGCAGGGCGGGCCGAGTGATTCCGATCACCTGGTCCTGCAGCTCCGCACAGCGATAGACGAGGGCGCGCAGCGCATGCACCTCGGCCTCCATGTCCAGGAGCATGTCCGCCACCAGCTCGTGCTTCGCGATCGGGCGGCCCATCTGCACGCGCTGGGACGCGTAGCGGCGCGCCGCCTGCAGCGCGGCCTCCGAGATGCCGAGGCCCTGGATCGCCACCGCGATGCGGGCCTCGTTCATGAAGGTGAGGATCTCGGAGAAACCCGCACCGCGTGGGCCGAGCAGCTCGGCACACGCGTCGTCGAAGGCCAGCTCACACGTGGCCGAGCCGCGGATCGTGAACTTCCTCTCGGGCTTCGCGACACGATAGTTCTCGCGGCCGTCCTCGATCCGCGGCGCCACGAACAGCGAGAGGCCGTCGAGGCCCTGGGACCCGTCCTCGCTGCGCGCGAGCACGACGCACACGTCGCCGCAGCCGTTCGTGACGAACTGCTTGCGGCCGCTCAGGCGCCAGTGCCCGCCGTCGGGGCGAGCGCTCGTGCGGATGCGCCCCAGATCGGAGCCGGCGTCGGGCTCCGTCATCGCGACCGCGCCCGAGATCTCGCCCTCTGCGAGACGCTTCACCCAGCGCGCCACCTGGTCCTCGTTGCCGAAGCGCAGGATCGTGACCGCGGGGCTCTGGTGAAAGATCCAGAGCAGGAAGGTGTTGGTGCACGCGCGCGCGAGCACCTCCATCATCGCGGCCCCCACCGTGAACGGGAAGTTGAACCCGGAGTGCTCGCGGGGAAGGTTCGGCGCCATCACGCCCAGGCGCTTGAGGCCCTCGATGTTGGCGACGAGGCCCCGGGGATGGACGACGCGCCCGTCCACGAAGGCCACCCCCTCGGCGTCGATGTCGCGGGCGCGCGGCGCGACCTCGCGGGCGGCGAACTCCCCCAGCTCGGTCAGGCTCGCCGCGTACAGCTCACGAGCTTCGACCAGGCTCCGCGGCCCGTCC
>DATFEN010000133.1:0-23869 GCA_035251085.1 Vicinamibacteria bacterium
GAGTTGATCCGGCTCGCAGAGGACGCGGTGCCCCGGGGGGCCCGCGTGCGGGAGGTTCGCGCCAGCGTGGGCCTGCTGACCGGCGTGAGCCCCGAAGCGATGCTGTTCTACTTCGAGGCGCTGCGCGACGAGCGTCTCGGACCACAGGCGCAGCTTCGCGTGCGCCTCGAGCCGCTGCAGGGACGCTGTGGGGCATGCGGCGCGACCGCCGAGATCGCTGAGCAGAGCTGGTTGTGCCCCTCGTGCGGTGAGCCTAGACTGGTGTTCGAGAACGGCGACGAGCTGACCCTCGCGGCTGTCGTGTTGGACGATGGCGAATCTGATCACGATCGAGCAGAAGATCCTCAAGAAGAACGCCGAAATCGCACTGGAGAACCGCCGTGAGATCGAGGCGCGCGGCGCGTTCGCCGTGGGCCTGGTGAGCGCGCCGGGCTCGGGCAAGACCAGTCTGCTCGAGAGGACGCTCCAGACCCTCGGCGGGCGCGCCCGCTGCGCGGTGGTCGAAGGCGACGTACAGACCGACCGCGACGCGGCCCGCATCGCCGCGCTCGACGTGCCGGTGGTGCAGATCGTCACCAACGGCACATGTCACCTGGAGGCGCGGATGGTGCAAGAAGCGCTGCCCCAGGTGCCCGGTACGGGCCTCGACCTGCTCTTCATCGAGAACGTCGGCAACCTCGTGTGCCCCGCCTCCTACGAGTTGGGCGAGCACATGCGGGTCGTGGTGATGAGCACTGCGGAGGGCGAGGACAAGCCGCTCAAGTACCCGGCGCTCTTCTCCAAGGCCCACGCGCTGGTCCTGAACAAGATCGACCTCATCCCACATCTGACCTACGACGCGGAAGCGGCCGTCGCGTTCGCTCGCCAGGTGAATCCGGACGTCGTCGTGTTCCGGACCTCCTGCACGACGGGCCAGGGGATCGAGGAGTTCGCCGGCTGGCTGCTCGAGGCCGCCCAAATGAAACGCGATCACTGACGAGAGTTGACGAGGCAGCCGCGCCTGGCGGCGGTGCCGGGCGCAGCGCAGTGTTCGGCGCTAGCAGATCCGCGGGAGCTGTTCGCCGCTCGGAAGGTCCACCACTCGGCTCGCGCCAAAGCGGGTCTTCATGGTGACGAGCTTGTCGCAGACGTTCTTGACTTCCCCGATGCGGACGGCGCCCGAGCAGACAGCGTGCTCCCGAAGCGCGTCAACCGCTCGGTCTGCGTCGCCCTCGGGCACGAAGGCCACGAAGCGTCCCTCGTTCGCGACGTAGAGCGGGTCGAGGCCCAGCAGCTCGCAGGCCCCGGCCACGTCCTCGCGGACGGGAATCGCCTCCTCGTCCAGGGCGATCCGCTGCCGCGATGTCTCCGCGATCTCGCAGAGCGCCGCGCCGAGGCCGCCTCGTGTGAGGTCGCGCAAGCAGTGCACCGGGATGCCCGCGGCCAGCAGCGCCGCGACGGGCGCAGCCAGCGGCGCGCAGTCGCTCTCGATCCTGGTCTCGAAACCGAGGCTCTCGCGGGCCGCGAGGATCGCGACCCCGTGGCGGCCGATGTCGCCGCTCAAGATGACCGCGTCGCCCGCGCGGACCATGCTCGGTGCGATCGATACTCCGGGGGCGACCAGGCCCACGCCGGCCGTGTTCACGAACATCCCGTCCGCCTTGCCACGCTCCACGACCTTGGTGTCGCCCGTCACGAGCTGAACACCTGCCTCGGCTGCCGCGCGGCTCATCGAAGCGGCGATGCGCCGGACGTCCTCCATGAGCAGGCCCTCTTCGAGGATGAAGCCGGCCGAGAGAAAGAGCGGTCGGGCCCCGCACACCGCCAGGTCGTTGACGGTGCCGTTGACGGCCAAGCTGCCGATGTCTCCGCCCGGGAAGAACAGCGGCTTCACGACGTAGGAGTCGGTGGTGAAGGCCACCCGGACGTCGGGCGCGATGGGCAACACGGCCCCGTCGTGGCGAGCGGCCAGGAACGGGCTGGCGAAGCTGGGGAGGAACACGCTCTCGATCAGGTCCCGCATCAGGCGTCCGCCCCCGCCGTGCGCCATGAGCACGCGGCTGTGACGGCTGATCGGCACGGGACAGGCGGGGCCAGAGCCGCTCATGCGAATGCCTCCCGCTCCACCCTCCGATAGCGGTAGTACGCCGCGCAGGCGCCCTCGGAGGAGACCATCGGCGCGCCCAGGGGCGCTTCGGGCGTGCAGCGGGATCCAAACGCCGCGCATTCGGGCGGCTTCTTCGTGCCGGTGAGGATCGCGCCGCTGATGCAGTCCGGCGCCTCAGCCGCCCGGATCTCGGCCACGGCGTCGAAGCGGCGCAGGGCGTCGAAGTCGGCGTAGGCCTCCGAGAGTCCCAGCCCGCTCTCGGCGATCTCTCCGAGCCCGCGCCACTGCCGCGGCACGACGCGGAACACCTCGCGCATCAGCCGCTGCGCCGGCTCGTTGCCATGGCGCCGCACCGTGCGCGCGTACTGGTTCTCGACTTCGGCGCGGCCCTCTTCGAGCTGCTTCACGCACAGATACACGCCCTGAAGAATGTCCACGGGCTCGAAGCCGGTGACCACGATCGGCACTCGGTAGCGTCGGGCGATCGGCTCATACCCCTCGAAGCCCATGACCGTGCACACGTGGCCGGCCGCCAGGAATCCCTGCACGCGATTCAGCGGGGAGCCCAGGATCGCCCGCATCGCCGGCGGCACCAGGACGTGGGACATGAGCAGCGACAGGTTGCCGAGGCTCTCGGCGTTCGCGCGATGCACGGCCATCGCCGTCGCGGGCGCCGTGGTCTCGAAGCCCACGGCGAAGAATACGACCTGCCGGTCGGGGTTGCGCCGGGCGATCTCCAAGGCGTCGAGAGGCGAGTACAGGATCCGCACGTCGCCGCCCTCGGCCTTGGCCGTGAGCAGGTCCTTCGACGAACCGGGCACGCGCATCATGTCCCCGAAGGAGCAGAGGATCGCCTCCGACCGCGCGGCGATCGCGACCGCCTTGTCGATCAACTCCACGGGCGTGACGCACACGGGGCAGCCGGGGCCGTGAACCAGCTCGAGGCCCTTCGGAAGGAGCGCATCCAGGCCGAAGCGGACGATGGCGTGGGTCTGGCCTCCGCACACCTCCATCAGCGTCCAGGGCCGTGTCGTGATGCGAGCCAGGGCACGAGACAGGGCACGCGCGGCGCCGGCGTCACGGTACTCGTCGACGTACTTCACGGGCCGAGCTCCTGCGCGACGGCGTCGATCTCTTCGAGGTACTCGAACACCTTGCGGGCCTCCTGCGCATCCACGCGCGCGATGGCGACCCCGACGTGGACCAGGACGAAGTCCCCGACCTGCGCCTCCGGCACCAGGGAGAGGTTCACTTGCTTCTCGATCCCAGCGAAGTCCACCCGCGCCACGCGGATGTCGGGACCCTCCTGCTCCACCGCCATCACCCGTCCGGGCACCGCGAGGCACATGGTCTCTTAGTCCCCCACCGTGCCGCGCGCCGCCGCCAGCGCCTGTCCGACCGCGATCCCGCCGTCGTTCGGCGGGATCCGCTGATGCCAGTAAGGCTCGAGGCCGGCCTTGCGCAGCCGCCGAATCGCCCGCTCCGTGAGGTAGCGGTTCTGGAAGCAGCCGCCGCTCAGTACGACCCGCCGCTCCCCCGCCCGCTCGGCCGTCGCGACAATCATCTCGGCCAGCGTGTTGTGGAAGCGCAACGCGATCCGGCCCTGCGCCACGCCCGAGCGGTCGTCGCGCCTGACCTCCTCGAGGGCCGGACCCCAGTCCAAGACGAAGCCGCTCCCCTCGCGGACCAGCTCGAACGGGTAGGCGCCGCTGCCAGACTCGTCGCCGATCGCGAACTCCAAGGCCATCGCCGCCTGGCCCTCGAACTGCGAGACGGCGCGAAGCCCGGTCAGGGCGGCGACGGCATCGAACAGGCGGCCCACGCTCGACGTGAGCGGGCAGTTCACGCCCTGTCGCAGCATCGAACGCAGCAGCTTCCGCTCCGACTCGAGGAACGGCGCGAGCACGGGATCTGCCTCGTCGTCGAACAGGCGGTCTCCGTGCAGCGCGTAGAGCGCGCCCAGCGCCGAGCGCCGTGGCTCGCGCACGGCCCGCTCGCCACCGGGCAGCGGGAACAGTTTCATGCGCGCAACCCGGTCGAAGGACCAGCGCCCGACGCGCAGGAACTCGCCGCCCCAGATCGTTCCGTCGGGGCCGTAGCCGCTGCCGTCCCAGGCGACGCCGAGCACCGGGGGCGCGAGCTCGTTGTCGGCCATCCCGGCGAGAACGTGGGCGTAGTGGTGCTGGACCGCGAGGACTGGGCGGCCGCCACTGCGCGCCCACTGGCTCGACATGTAGTCCGGATGTGCGTCACAGGCGATCAGCTCAGGCCGCCGGTCGTAGAGCCGGCACAGGGCATCGGTCGTCTGCGTGAAAGCGGCATGGGCTTCGACCGTCTCGAGGTCGCCCACGTGTGGGCTCAGGAACACCCGTCCGCCGGCCGAGAGTGCCACGGTGTTCTTCTGGTGCGCTCCGACCGCCAGCACCGGCCGGACTGAGGGCGCGGCCGCCACCGGCAGCGGTGCGTAGCCGCGCGCCCGCCGCAGCAGCATCTCGCGCCCGCCCATCAGGCGCGTCACCGAGTCGTCCACCGGGCGCGCGATGGGCCGGTCGTGGATCAGGAACAGGTCGGCGATCTGGCGCAGGCGCTCCAGGGCCTCGCGCTCGTCGGTGCAGATCGGCTCGTCGCTGCGGTTGCCGCTGGTCGCCACGACCGGGAAGTCGAGCTCGGCCAGCAGCAGGTGGTGCAGGGGGGTGTAGGGCAGCAGCAGACCGAGGTACGGGTTGTCCGGGGCCACCGAGGGCGCGACCGCGTCGCCGCGGCGGCGAACCAGGACGATCGGTGCTTGATGCGAGGCGAGCAGGGCCTCCTCCTGGGGCTCCAGCGTGGCGCAACGGCGCGCCGCAACCAGCGAAGGGACCATCACGGCGAAGGGCTTGGCCTCGCGGCCCTTCCGCTGGCGCAACCTCCGAACGGCGCTGTCCCGGCGCGCGTCCACCAGCAGGTGGAAGCCGCCGAGACCCTTGACCGCCACCACCAGGCCGTCGCGAAGCGCTGCGGCCGCGGCCAGGATCGCACCGTCGCGGCGCACGACGTCCCGACCACGCGCATCCCATAACGTGAGCTGCGGTCCGCACTCGGGACAGGCGATGGGCTCCGCGTGGAAGCGGCGGTCTTCGGGGTCCCGGTACTCCTCCCGGCAGCGGCTGCACAGCGCGAAGCGCGCCATCGTGGTGCGCTCGCGGTCGTACGGCAGGTCCCGGATGATGCTGTAGCGGGGTCCGCAGTTGGTGCAGTTCGTGAAGGGGTATCGGTAGCGGCGGTCATCGGAGTCGAGAATCTCCCGCAGGCAGTCGTGACAGGTCGCTACGTCCGGCAGCACGAGGGCCGAGCGTTCGCCGCAGCCGTCGCTCTCGCGGATCGCGAAGCCCTCGTGGCCGCGCGCGCCCAGACGCACCGGCTCCAGGGCCTCGACCGCGGCGCGCGCGGGCTTGTCATCGACCAGCCGGCGGCGGAACTCGGCGACGCGGTCCTCGGGCCCCTCGATTTCGATCGTGACGCCCTGGGCCGAGTTCTCCACCCAGCCGGCGAGCTCGAGGCCCTGAGCGAGGCGGTAGACGAAGGGCCGGAAGCCGACTCCCTGCACGGCGCCGCGCACCAGGAGCCGCTCGCGTACCGCGGCCTCGAGGGCCTGCATCAGACCGTCCGTTCCAGGTCGCGGAGGATCCGCTTCTCGACCCGGTCGACGGCTCTCCGAACCGGAGGGGACAGATGCCTGCCAGGGAAGAAGGTCTTGCCCTCGATGGCGTAGACCACGACCTCCGCAGGGAGTTGCCCCAGCCCGCGCGCGAGCTCGATCGCCTCCGCGACGCCCCACGAATGGGTGGAAGTGTGGAGCAAGCCCGTGGGCAGCGGCTTCCGGTGGGCTTCGTAACGGCGGACCGTCCCGGCCCTGCCGACGCCCGACGCGGCATCCACGAGGATCACCCGGGTGCGTCCCTGCCATGATTCGAGCAGGCAAGCGGCGCTCCCCCCGCACTCACAGACCCGGGCGTCCTGACGTCCACGGCCCCGCAGGCGGCGCGCCACCTCGATCCCCGCGGCATCGTCGCCGCGGTCGGCGTTCCCGATCCCGATGACCAGGGTCGGTATCATGTCCGCTCCACGTTCAGCTTGAGGAAGTGGGTCGCGCAGGAGATGCACGGGTCGTAGTTGCGCACCGCCTGCTCGCAGCGCCAGCGGAGCTGGTCGTCGGGAAGCCCGGCGTGCTTCGGGACGAAGCGCCACAGGTCGTTCTCGATCGTCTTCTGGTTCTGCGAGGTGGGCGGGACGATCTTCGCGGACAGGATGCTGCCCTGGTCATCAAGACTGTAGCGGTGATAGAGGATGCCGCGCGGGGCTTCGCTGCAGCCGTGACCGATCGAGGCCTTGGGCACCACGTCAACCGCGGCCCTGTCGGGGACCTCGTAGCCCTCGATGATCCGGATCGCCTCGTCAATCGCGAACTGCGTCTCGACCGCGCGCACGATGATGCTGCGAAACGGGTTTCGGCAGACCGGGCCGAGGCCCGCGGCCCTGGCCGCGTCGCGGGCGACGTCGGGCAGGCGATCGAAGTTGAGGCTGTAGCGGGCCAGGGGTCCGACATGGTAGGCGCCGTGCTGCTTGAGCACGGAGTGGAGCGCGTTCGAGTGCGGGACGTGCTCCTCCTGGAAGTGCTCCTCGTACTCGGCCACGGGGATGTCGAGGCCCCGACTGGAGACCAGGCGTCCCTCGCACAGCGGGTACTCGCAGGGGTGGCGCAGCGCCACGAACTCGTACTCGCGCTCGAAATCGGGGAACTCGAAGCCGGCGACGAAACGGGTCAGCTCCAGCGCCGCCTGCTGGCCCCACTTGAGCCGCTCCAGCAGCGCGCGCAGCTCCTCGCGGCGCGGCAGCTTGTAGAAGCCGCCCACGCGGACGTTGATCGGGTGGATCTCGCGCCCGCCGAGCAGGATCATCACGTCGTTGCCAAGCTTCTTGAGCGCCAGCGCGAGCTGCACGACGCCGGAATGGTCCTTGGCCATGTGGATGGCGCTCTCGTAGCCCAGGAAGTCCGGGGCGTGAAGCATGGCCACGTGGAGCACGTGGCTCTCGATCCACTCGCCGCAGTAGAGCAGGCGCCGGAGCTCTCGCAGCGGGCCTTCGACCTTGACGCCGAAAGCCGCCTCGATCGCGTGGACCGCGCTCATCTGGTAGGCGACGGGGCAGATGCCGCAGATACGCGCCGTGATGTCCGGGGCTTCCGAGAAATGGCGTCCCCTGAGCAGGGCCTCGAAGAAGCGAGGCGGCTCGTAGATGCGCAGCTTGACGTCCGTGACCTGGCCGTCCTTCAGCTTGACGAGGAGCGCGCCCTCGCCCTCGATACGCGCGAGCGCGTCCACCTTGATCGTGCGCCGCTTACTTGCCTTCATGGGACTCGCTCGCCGCCCGGAAGCCGGGCGCCCAGGCATTGAACGACCGGAACGCCCGGACCAACTCGCCGTCTGTCTGGCCCAGCTGTTGCCAGGCAGCCCCGAGCGAGGCGGCGTTGGGCGACTCCATCGGCCCGAAGCAGGCGTAGCAGCCGCGGTCGTAGGCGGGACACAGGGCGCCGCAGCCGGCCTGGGTCACGGGGCCCAGGCAGGGGACGCCGCGCGCCACCATCACGCAGACCGTGGAGCGACGCTTGCACTCGACGCACACGCTGTAGGCCGGGATGTTGGGCTTGCGGCCGTGCAGGAACGCCCCGAGGACCTCCAGGAGCTGCGCCTTGCTGATCGGGCAGCCGCGCAGCTCGAAGTCCACGCGCACGTGCTGCGCGACGGGGCTCGAGGTCTCGAGCGTCGTGATGTACTCGGGTGTCGCGTACACCACCTGGATGAACTCCCGCACGTCCTTGAAGTTGCGGAGCGCCTGGATGCCGCCGGCCGTCGCGCACGCCCCGATCGTCACCAGGAACTTCGAGGCCTGACGCACCTCGCGGATCCGCTCGACTTCGTGGGGTGTCGTGATCGAGCCTTCCACGAGGGCTACGTCGTAGGGTCCTTTCACGACCGCGCGGGAGGCTTCGAGGAAGTTCGCGACCTCGACCCGGCCCACCACGGCCAGAAGCTCGTCCTCGCAGTCGAGCAGCGAGAGTTGGCAGCCGTCGCAGGACGAGAACTTGAACACCGCGAGCTTCGGCTTCTTCTGGACGTCCACCTCACACCTCTCGCATGCCGAAGAACGGCAGGGTGCGGTCGTACCGGAACACCGGCCCGTCCTTGCAGATGAAGTGCGGGCCGAACTGGCAGTGCCCGCACAGCCCGACGCCGCACTTCATGTTGCGCTCCAGCGACACGAAGACCTGTGACGGCGGCACGCCACGCGTCTCGAGGGCCATCACGCTGAAGCGGATCATCACTTCGGGTCCGCACACGAAGGCCATGGCGGAGGCGGCGTCGAACGGGGAGCGCGACACCAGCTTGGTGACGACGCCCACCGCGCCCTGCCAGTCCGTCGTCGCGCGGTCCACGGTGACTTCGACCTCGATGTCGAAGCGGCCGCGCCACTCGCGCAGCTCGCGGGTGAACAGCAGGTCGCGCGGCGTGCGGGCGCCGTACAGGACCACGACCCGGCCGTAGAGGCCGCGGTGCAGCAGCAGGTGGCAGATCGCGGGCCGCAGCGGCGCCAGGCCGATGCCGCCGGCTACGATCACGACGTCGTGGCCCTGGGCCTGGCCCACCGGCCAGGCGCTCCCGTACGGGCCGCGGACGCCCACCACGTCGCCCTTGCCCAGCTTCTGGAGCGCCCGCGTGACCGCGCCGACGGCCCGGATCGTGTGGACCAGCTCGGACCTGGCGGGATCGCCGCTGATCGAGATCGGCACCTCGCCCACCCCGAAGACGTAGAGCATGTTGAACTGGCCGGGCAGGAAGGCTGCTTGGGCCACGTCGTCCACCGGAGCGAGCACGAGGCTGAACGTGTCGCCCGTCTCCCGTGCGGCGTGGCGCACGGTGAACGGCCGCGGCCACATCGGGTCGGTCGCGGCGAGCGCCGCGAGCTCAGGCGTGGCTGCCATACAGGTCCAGGAGCTGGATCCTGGTCGCGTCGAGGCGCTGGATCAGGATCGGCGCGAAGCGCTTCATCAGGTCGTAGCCGAAGGCCGGGTCCTTCTCGCACTTGGCGCGCAGGCAGGCCCCATCCAGAGACAGGGCGCGAACGAAGGTCAGGGCTCGGGCGTCGAAGTGCGCCTTGTAGGGCGGGAACAGCCAGGACCAGCCGAGCACCTCGCCGTCCTGGAGCGTCTCGACGCGCACAGCACCACTGCCCGGCACGAACACCTCCACACCCACCTTGCCGTGGCGCAGCACGTAGAAGCGGTCGGCCGCGGCTCCGTCCCGGAAGATGAAGTCGCCTGCCTCGAAGGTCACGTTAGCCGCACAACCCAAGATCGTCTCGAGGTGGGTCTTCTCAATCCCCTCGAAGAAGGGATGGGCGGCCAGTATCTTTTCGAAGTTCTCGATCGGCACCGCTCTCACCTCCCTCCGGCCTCGCGCTGCCGCAAGGCCGCAACTTCCTCCGTGATGTCGATGCCGACGGGGCACCACGTGATGCAGCGCCCGCAGCCCACGCAGCCCGAGGACCCGAACTGGTCGTACCAGGTCCCGAGCTTGTGGGTGAGCCACTGCCGATAACGGGCGCCCGCCGAGCCCCTGACGCTGCCACCGTGGATGTAGGAGAAGTCGACGCTGAAGCAGGAATCCCAGCGGCGCTGGCGCGAGGCCCTGCCGCCAGTCAGGTCGGTCACGTCCTCGACGCTCGTGCAGAAACAAGTGGGACAAACCATGGTGCAGTTGGCGCAAGCCAGGCAGCGCTTCGCCACCTCGTCCCAGTGCGGGCTCTCGTAGTGCCGATACAACAGCTCCTTGAGCCCGTCGGTCTCGACGTGGCGGCCCATCTGCGCCTCGGCCCTGGCCACCGGAGCGCACGCCGCGGCCACGTCCGGCTCCGAGGCCGGCCGCGTGGGCAGTTCCGCCGCGATCTCGGCGCCGCGCTCAGAGCCGACCTCGACGAGGAAGCGATGCTCGCCTTCGAGGATCTCGGTGAGTGCCAGATCGAAGCCCCCGCTGACGCGCGGGCCACTCTTCATCGAGACACAGAAACAGGTGCCGCCGGCCTGGCCGCAGTTCACCGCCACCAGGAAGGCTGCCTCGCGGCGGCGCTTGTAGCCGGGGTCGCCGAAGGGTCCTCCGAGCATCACGCGGTCCTGGATGGCGATCGCGGCCAGCTCGCAGGCCCGGACGCCGACGAGGGCATATGCGGCTTCACCGTTCGCGCCGGGCTCGAGTTCGAAGCCTGCCGCGGCGCGCTTCGCTTTCCAGAGCGTGAGGAACGGCGGGTGGAGGAAGCGCTTCCAGGACTGGGGTCCGACGACGTACCCGAAGAAGGCGCCGTCCTCCCGCCGTGAGAGCCGATAACGGCCACCGGCTTGCTCGTCCGTCAGGCCGACAGGGAGATCGGAAAGGGAGGCGAGTCTGTCATATACGATCGCGCCGTCGCGGACCGTGGGGCCCACGACTTCATACCCCCGCGAAATGAGAACGGCCACCAGACGATCGACCTCTGCTGCTGCGAGAACTGCGCTATCGTCGGGCTGCACCCGCTGACCTCCGACGTCTGGAGTGCAAACTTCCGGCCACGCCGCATTGGACCGAAGCTGCAGGCCGGGTGGCGTCCGAGCGCATGGAATGCGGCTTTCCGGCCGGTTCCTGCAAGGGATGCAGCGCGTGTGAGGAGCCTTCAGCGCGCTGCTGGCGGCCTCGACGAGAACGCGTCCCTCCCGTCAGTAGATGCGAAAACTGACGGGCGCCATGGCCCGCGTCGCCACCGGTCGGCCCGCGTGGACGCCTGGCGTGAAGAGCCACTGGCGCACGGCCTGGAGCGCCGCCTCGTCGAGCCCCGGCACCGAGCGGGCGATCCGGGCGCGGGCGACGCGGCCCTCTGCGTCGATGACGATCTCGACCAGGACCGTTCCCTCGGTCTTGTTGACGAAGGCATCGTTCGGGTAGTGCGGCTTCACCAGCCTCAACAGCCGTGGCGGGCGATCCGGCGAATCCACGGTTTCGTAGGGGATGTCACCGGTCCCTCCGATCACGCCACCGAGGACGCCACCCGGCACGCCTCCGACGACGCCGCCCACGATCCCGCCTTCCATGCCCTCGGGTTCGCCGAGTGGATGGCCCTCGGGGCTGCCGCCCGGCAATTCCGTTTCGGAGGCGTGTGTCTCCGGCGGCATCGTGGGTGCCGTCTCGATTGGCGGCATGAGGCGGGGCTCGCGGCGGGGGAGATTCGGCTGCGGCCGCTCGTTGCGCCGCGGCGTCGTGCCGAGACCGGTGCCCAGCGGCAGCGGCGGCGGCGGCGGGGGAGGCGGGTCATAGATCAGGACCCGCACGGGATCCCGGCGCAGGGGCGGCAGCTCGACTCTCGCAAGCGGCGCGAGGAGCAGCACGCCGACGACGAGCGAGTGGAGGAGCGCCGAAGCTGCAACTGCAGTGACTTCGTATGGCTTGTGCGACGGCAAGGCGCCCAGCCCGACGAACGGAGGGGGATCCGGGACGGCGGGACGAGCAACACGCCTGGGCGGTGGCGCGAGAGCGTCGTCCGGCTCGAGCGCGGGCAGAGGCCCTGTGAGCATGGGCGAACCTCGTGCCTCCATGGAGCAACCTGAGCAAAGGTCGTTCCGACCGACGCGCCTTCGGTCGCCAACCGTCGCTGATCGCCGCTAGGAGCCGGAGGGGCTCGGGATCCGCACCGGATCGCGCGTCCGTTGCGTCAACGCGTGAGGATGCCGCAAGTACTGCGCCACGACGTACGAAACCGGACCTCCAGGGGCCTCCCTCCGCTGGCCCGGGTCATGCAACGCCGCCTAGGGTGGACATGGCACTCACGGTGAGAGGGATCATGAACAAGGAACTCTTCAGCGTGAGGCCTTCGGACGCCGCCGAGGACGCCCTGAACGGCATCCTCGCCCTGGGCATCAGCGGGGCGCCGGTCCTCGACGACGAGCGCCGGCCGCTGGGCATGGTGTCGCTCCGCAACTTCGTGGGCCGGCGGCCGGGCGACCACGTGTCCGACCGCATGACGAGTCCGGCGGCCACCGTGCCTGAGGGCGCCAGCGTCTCCGACGCGGGCCGCCTTCTCGCCGAAACGGGTCGGCATCGGCTGACCGTCGTGGACGCGTCCGGCAGAGCTGTCGGGCTCGTCTCGACCCTCGACGTGCTCCGTGGCCTCCTGGGCCTGCCGATCGTGCATCCGGCCCCCTTCCAGCACATGGACCTCGCGGCGGGCTTCGTGTGGAGCGACGACCTGCCCCTGGAGCCGGCGATGTTCCCGGCGGCCGTGGACGGTCCCGGCCTGCTCGTGCTCATCCATGGCGGCCCCGGAGCGCAGGAGCGGATCGTGTGGGCCGAGGCCTGCAACGACATCCGGACGCGCCTGCAGGACATGCTCGCCGCGCCCCAGACCGAGGAGCCGCTCCTCGCCTTCTGGCTCAAGCGTCAGGGCCTTCGCTTCCGAGCGGCTGCCGCCCAGAACTCTAGGGAACGGCGCGCTGCCGCGGACGGTCTGCGAAGACGGGCGGGGCTTCCCACCACCGAATCCTGGATCTAGCCAAAATGAGCGTCAGACGCATCGTCACGGTCGACGGCAACGAGGCGGCCGCTTCGGTCGCCCATCGCCTGAGCGAGGTGATCGCCATCTACCCGATCACGCCGAGCTCGACGATGGGCGAGCTGTCCGACGAGTGGTCCGCGGCGGGGCGCACCAACCTGTGGGGAGCCTGCCCCAAGGTCGTCGAGATGCAGTCGGAGGCAGGCGCCGCCGGCGCCGTCCACGGGGCGCTCCAGGCGGGCGCGCTGGCAACCACCTTCACCGCCTCCCAGGGCCTGCTCCTCATGATCCCCAACATGTACAAGATCGCGGGGGAGCTGACGCCGTTCTGCATGCACGTTGCGGCGCGTACGGTCGCCACCCATGCGCTCTCGATCTTCGGCGACCACTCCGACGTGATGGCCTGCCGCCAGATCGGTTTCGCGATGCTGGCCTCGGGCTCGGTCCAGGAGGCCCACGATCTGGCGGCCGTCGCACACGCGGCGACGCTGCTGACCCGGGTGCCATTCCTGCACTTCTTCGACGGCTTCCGCACCTCCCACGAGGTCGCGAAGATCGAGGAGCTGAGCGACGACGACCTTCGATCCCTGATCGATGCAGAGGCGGTCGCGGCGCATCGCCGTCGCGCCCTGACGCCCGACCATCCAGTGCTCCGCGGCACGGCGCAGAACCCGGACACCTTCTTCCAGGCTCGCGAGGCGGCCAACGGTTTCTACGACGCGTGCCCTCAGGTCGTGGCGACGACGATGGCGCGCTTCGCCGAGCTGACCGGCCGCGCCTACCACCTCTTCGACTACGTTGGCCACCCCGAGGCCGAGCGGGTGATCGTGCTGATGGGCTCCGGCGCAGAGGCCGTCCACGAGACCGTCGACTGGCTCAACGCGCGGGGCGAGCGCGTGGGCGTGCTCAAGGTACGGCTGTACCGGCCCTTCTCGATCCCTGACTTCGTTGCGGCTCTCCCCCGTTCGGTCCGGCGCATCGCGGTGCTCGACCGAACGAAGGAGCCCGGCGCCGTCGGCGATCCCCTGTACCTCGACGTCGTCGCCGCTCTGCAGGAGGCGCGACCGCAGCCCGCCCCTCGCGTGGTGGCCGGCCGCTATGGCCTTTCGTCGAAGGAGTTCACGCCGGCGATGGTCAAGGCCGTCTTCGACACGCTCGGCGCCGAGACGCCCCGGCACCGCTTCACGGTCGGGATCGTGGACGACGTGACCCATACCTCGCTGCCCGTCGACCCCGACTTCGACGTCGAGCCTGCGGACACCGTCCGGGCGCTGTTCTTCGGCCTGGGAGCCGACGGCACCGTCGGCGCCAACAAGAACTCCATCAAGATCATCGGCGAGGAGACCGACCACTTCGCCCAGGGCTACTTCGTCTACGACTCGAAGAAGTCGGGCGCGGTCACCGTCTCCCATTTGCGCTTCGGCCCGCGACCGATCCGCTCGACCTACCTGCTCCGCCGTGCCAGCTTCATCGGCTGCCACCAGTTCGGCCTGCTCGACCGCTTCGACGTCCTCGCAGCGGCCGAGCCGAATGCGGTGTTCCTTCTGAACGCGCCGTATCGGCCCGAGGAGGTCTGGGACCGGCTGCCCCGCGACGTCCAGCAGGAGGTGATCGAAAAGCAGCTGCAGCTTTACGCCATCGACGCTTATCGTGTCGCGAAGGAAACCGGCCTGGGCGGCCGGATCAACGCGATCATGCAGACCTGCTTCTTCGCGATCTCGGGCGTCCTGCCCCAGGCCGACGCCATCGCGAAGATCAAGGAGGCGATCGAGAAGAGCTACGGCAAGAAGGGCCGCGAGGTCGTGGAGCGGAACTTCGCGGCGATCGACGCTTCGCTCGCTCACCTGCATCGGATCGAAGTCCCGAGCGCCGCGACCTCGACGCGCTCGCGCCCGCCCCTCGTCGCCGACGCCGCGCCGGACTTCGTCAAGCGGGTCACCGCGATGATGATCGCCGGCAAGGGCGACTTGCTGCCGGTGAGCGCCTTCCCCCCCGACGGCACCTGGCCCACGGCCACCTCGAAATGGGAGAAGCGAGGAATCGCACTCGACATTCCGCTCTGGGACGCCGCGATCTGCATCCAGTGCAACAAGTGCGCGCTCGTCTGTCCCCACGCCGCGATCCGCGCCAAGCTCTCGGCGCCCGAAGCTCTCACGGGAGCGCCCGAGGGCTTCGTCAGCGTGGACTTCAAGTCCCGGGAGCTGACGGGCCTGAAGTACACGATCCAGGTCGCGCCCGACGACTGCACCGGCTGCAACCTGTGCGTGGTCGTGTGCCCCGCCAAGGACAAGAAGGAGCCGCGCCACAAGGCCATCAACATGGAAGCGCGTCTGCCCGTGCTGGAGCGCGAGCGGCGGAGCTACGAGTTCTTCCTGTCCCTTCCCGAGTTCGACCGGACGAAGCTGTCCCGCGACGTGAAGGGAACGCAGTTCCTGGAGCCGCTCTTCGAGTATTCGGGGGCCTGCGCCGGCTGCGGCGAGACCCCGTACCTGAAGCTCCTGACGCAGCTCTTCGGCGACCGCCTGCTCGTCGCCAACGCCACCGGCTGCTCGTCCATCTACGGCGGCAACCTGCCGACCACGCCATGGGCGACGAACGCGGACGGCCGCGGCCCGGCCTGGTCGAACTCCTTGTTCGAGGACAACGCCGAGTTCGGGCTGGGGATGCGGCTGGCGCTGGACAGTCGGAGCGAGCAGGCACGTGGGCTCTTGCGCGGCCTTGCGCCCCAGCTCCCGTCCCGGCTCGTGGACGAGTTGCTCGACGCTGACCAATCCCACGAGACGGGCATCCGCGACCAGCGCGAGCGCGTTCTCGCGCTGCGCGCGGCGCTCGGCGCCTTGCCTGGCTCCGAGGCAGCGCGCCTCGGGCTGCTCGCCGAAGACCTCGTCCGGAAGAGCGTCTGGATCGTGGGCGGCGACGGCTGGGCCTACGACATCGGCTTCGGCGGCCTGGACCACGTGCTGTCCACACACCACGACGTCAACGTCCTGGTATTGGACACGGAGGTCTACTCCAACACCGGTGGGCAGCAGTCCAAGGCCACGCCCCTCGGCGCGGCCGCGAAGTTCGCCGCCGCCGGCAAGGAGAGCGCCAAGAAGGATCTGGGCATGATGCCCATGAGCTACGGCCACGTGTACGTGGCTCGCATCGCCTTCGGCGCGAAGGACAACCACACGGTCCAAGCGCTCCTGGAGGCCGAGGCGTATCCGGGACCGTCCCTCGTGATCGCGTACAGCCACTGCATCGCCCACGGCTACGACATGGCCCTGGGAGCCGAGCAGCAGAAGCTGGCGGTCGCTTCGGGGATCTGGCCACTGTACCGATTCGACCCGCGGCGCGTCGCCAAGGGCGAGCCGCCCCTGCTGCTCGACTCCCCGGAGCCGAAGGTCCCGGCTCGCGAGTACATGCGCAACGAGACACGCTTCCGGATGGTCGAGAAGCAGAACCCTGAACGCTTCCGGAGCCTGCTGGCGAAGGCGGAGCGCGAGGCCCGCCAGCGCTACGCCGTGTACCGCCAACTCGCGGGCCTGACGATCCCGCTGGGCGCGGCGAACGAAGACGCCCCGGTGCCGGTCGCCGCCGCCGACTAGGAGGGCGCATGGACCTCAGGACCACCTATCTCGGCCTGGAGCTGCCCCACCCGTTCATGCCGGGGGCGTCGCCCCTCGTCGACGACCTCGACACCGTGAAACGCCTCGAGGACGCCGGCGCGGCGGCCATCGTGATGCACTCCTTGTTCGAGGAGCAGATCCGGCGCGAGCAGGTCGCGACCTTCCTCCACACCGAGCCGCACGGCGAATCCTACGCGGAAGCCCTCTACTACTTCCCGCGTCCCGAGGCCTTCACCCTGGGGCCCGAGGAGTACCTGGCGCAGCTGGCGCGGATCAAGGGCGCGGTCCGGGCGCCGGTCATCGCCTCGCTGAACGGCACGAGCCTGGGCGGATGGCTGACCTACGCGCGCGACATGGAGCAGGCAGGCGCCGACGCTCTGGAGCTGAACGTGTATGCGGTTCCGTCGTCGCCGGAGGAGAGCGCCGCGGACATCGAGGGACGAACGCTCGAGATGCTGCGCGCGCTCAAGGCCAAGGTCCGAATCCCGGTGGCCGTGAAGCTCTCTCCCTTCTATACGTCGCTGCCCCACTTCGCCCACCGGCTCCAGATGGCGGGGGTGGACGGGCTCGTCCTGTTCAACCGCTTCTACCAGCCGGACATCGACCCCGAGAACCTGAGCCTCAACCGAGACCTCCACCTGTCGACGTCTGCCGAGCTGCCTCTGCGCCTGCAGTGGCTCGGCTTCCTCAGGGACGTGGCTCGCTGCTCGCTCGCAGTGACCGGTGGCGTCCACGACGGCCGAGACGCCGTCAAGGCCGTGATGGCGGGGGCGGATGCCGTTCAGATGGTTTCTGCCCTGCTCCGACACGGACCGTCCTACCTAGGTCGCGTGCGCGACGAGATGATCGCCTGGATGCACGAGCACGAGTACACCTCGCTCGCACAGATGAAGGGCAGCATGAGCCGTACCTCGTGTCCCGACCCGTCCGTCTACGAGCGCGCCAACTACATGCTGATGCTGCAGAGTTGGGAGCGCACGGAGGGCTGGACGGCGTAGGTTTCGCGCCTGTCAAGGCGCGGCCGGCCTAGCAGCCCGGCAGCGCCTCCACGAGCAACCGCCCTGCAGCCAGGCTACGAAGCTCCTCTGCGGTCTCCAGCGTCGTGAAGATGGCCCGCTTCGCCGCCGCTTGCTCCTCCGGCCCGCGTGCCAGCTTCACGAGCTGCTGCCGACCCCACTCGTGGTGATGCCGTTCGTCCGGCTGGATCCGAGAGCGATACATCTCCGCAGTCGCATGGTCGCCCGCGGCCTCGCAAAAGGCCATGAAGAGCTCGTTGGATTTCCAGCCGATGGCCTCGCGCGCGAACTGCGCTGCCGCCACGCGCTCGACGCTGGTCTCGAGGGTCTCCAGGTAGAGGTAGAGTCGGCCGTAGCCACCCGCGTTGGGAGAGAATCCGCTGAGATCGTAGCGCAGCTCCCGAAGGCGCTCCTCGATCAGCCCGTAGTGCCGTGCCTCATCGCCGGCTTGGCGTGCGAAAGCGAGTTTCACGTCGATCTCCGGCGTCGAGTGGACCCAGCGCGCCGCGATGTCCGAGGCCTCGAACTCGAGGCGCAGCGCCCCGAGCAGAAGCGCTGGGACCTCGGCGCGGCCCACTGAAGCGGGGATGCCATCCAGGGCAGCATCGTGAACCGCCAGAACCTGCCACAGACTCGCGTTCACCTGGTCCACGAAATCTTCAGGTTCCATCGATCCGCTCCCCAGCCCCGTCATAGCCGGCGACGGAGGACCCGGCCCAGACGCCGGATCCCCTCCTCGATCCGCGACGGTGTGCAGTAAGAGTAATTCAATCGGAAGGTCCCCGCCCCCTCGCCGTGCGGATAGAACGAACGGCCGGGAACGAAGGCGACCCTCTCGTCGAGGGCATCCTGCAGCAGCTCCTCGGAATCGATCCCGGCGGGCAGGCTCACCCACAGGAAGAGCCCGCCCTGTGGGCGCGTCCAGCGCGCGGTGGCTGGAAAGTGCGCGGCGAGGGCGCGCAGCATGGCGTCGCGGCGCTCGCCGTACACGTGCCGGATCACTCGCACGTGGCGGTCGAGGAAGCCTCCCCGCGCGGCCTCGAAGGCGACGTGTTGACAGAAGCTGCTCGTGTGCAGGTCCGCGGCCTGCTTCGCCTGGACGAGACGGACGAGGACCTCCTCGGGCGCCACGATCCAGCCCAGCCGGAAGCCAGGCGCCAGCGTCTTCGAAAACGTCCCGAGATACAGCACTCCGCCCCGGAAGGAGCGCTCTCCGTGCGCGCAGCCGTGGTAGTCGGCGTCGAGCTTCACGAGGGGAGGCAAGTGGCGGCCCTCGTAGCGCAACTGACCGTAAGGATCGTCCTCGATGATCGGCACCCCGTAGCGTGCGGCGAGCTCGACGAGGAGATGCCTCCGTTTGAGGCTCAGCGTGACGCCCGCCGGGTTTTGAAAGTTCGGGAGCACGTAGATCAACTTGGCCCCGGCCTTCAGCGCCTCCTCCAGCCGGTGCACCTGCATGCCGTCGTCGTCGATCGGCACCGTGAGGAAGCATGCCTCGTAGGACGTGAAGGCCTGGATCGCGCCGAGGAACGTGGGCTCCTCGGTGACGATGCGGTCTCCCGGGTCCAGCAAGACCTTCCCGACGAGGTCGAGCGCTTGCTGGGCGCCCGACGTCACCATCACGTTGGCGGGCGTGACGCGGATGCCGTAACGGCCCATGTGGCGCACGAGCATCTCGCGCAGCGGCAGGTATCCTTCGGTGGTGCCGTACTGCAGCGCCGACGCGCCGTGCTCCTCGAGCACGCGATTCGCGGCGGCCTTCACCTCAGCGAGTGGAAACACCTCGGGCGCCGGCAGACCGCCGGCGAACGAGATGATGTCCGGCTGTTCCGTGAGCTTCAGCAGCTCGCGGATCGCCGAGCTGGTCATGCCGCGCGTGCGCGCCGCGAAACGGTCGCTCCAGCGCAGGTCGACGGACGGTTCTGCAAGCGTCGTCGCGCTCATGCCTTGCCTCCTGTCGGGTGTGCGTCCGGGCAGGTCTCGCAGTCGTTCTTCGCGGTCGGACACGGGACGCCGTCCGCTTGGGCCTGCGGACAGGCTGGCCCCTGGAGCGGATCCAGCATCTGCCGCACTGCTCGTGCGCCGGCGAGGAAGGCCCGCTCATCCAGCTCGAGCAGCTCGGCCTTGTGGCGCAACGCCTGGCGGATCGCGGTGAGATAGGTCTCCTCGGGGAAGAGCCGCGTGGCCTCGTGAAGCGCGCCGAGCGCAACGACGTTCTTGGCCATCACGCCGCCGAGCTCCTGGGCGAGGGCCGAGCAGGGCACTCCCAGCAGACGGACCCTCGGATCGAGGGCCGGTGGGCTCGCGACCACCGAGCGATCGTAGAGCGCCACGCCACCCGGCACGACCGTCGGTCCGAACCGGGCCAGGCTCGGCGCGTTGAACGCCACGAGGGCGTGGGGTGAGGGCGCCGATGGCGAGAGCACCTCGACCTCGGCGACGCGCACGTCGGCGTAGGAGGTGCCGCCGCGTGATTCGGGACCGTAGCTCGGGATGTGCGTGGCGTCGAACCCCTCGTTGATCGCCGCGCGGGTGATCAGCATGGCGGCGGTCTGCGCGCCATCGCCGCCGGCTCCCGCGAGCTTGAAAGCGATATCTGGACCGTACGGGCGCCGGGGGAAGCCCTGGCAGAAGCGGGGCGCTGGCTGCGCGCCGATTCCCACGACGGCACCCACCTCGGAGGGCTCGAAGCTCGGCCGCTTCCACGCAGGCCAGGGCGTCGCGGGAGCGTCCATCTTCACGCCCAACGGGAAGACACGGCTCATCTCCTCCTTCACCCAACGCTCGGCCTCTCCAGGCGTCCGGCCCAGATGCAGCGGGCATTCGGACAGCACCTCCACGAATGCGAAGCCGCGGTTCTCCGCCTGGAGCAGCAGCGCCTTGCGGATGGCCTTCTGCGCCTTGATGCGTTGCTTCGCGTCGTAGAGGGCCACGCGCTCGACGTAGGTCGCTCCGTCGAGCTGCGAGATCAGCTCCGCCATCTTGATCGGCTCGCCCATGAGCCGGCTGCGACCCTCGGGCGAGGTGGTCGTGCGCTGGCCCATCAACGTGGTGGGCGCCATCTGACCACCCGTCATCCCGAATACAGCGTTGTTCACGAAGATGACGGTGAGCGGGATGCCGACCTGCGCGGCGTGGATGATCTCCGCCAGGCCGATGGAGGCGAGGTCGCCGTCCCCCTGATAGCTGATGACCACGGCGTCGGGGTTGGCGAGCTTGTGGCCGAGGGCCACGGCGGGCGCGCGGCCGTGGGCGGCCTGCGTGTTGCCGACGTCCAGGTAGTAATGCAGGAACACGCTGCACCCGACCGGCGAGATCGCCACGGTCCGGTCCTGGATCCCCAGATCGTCGATGGCGTCGGCCAGGTACCTGTGGACGAGGCCGTGTCCGCAGCCCGGGCAGTAGTGGGTGCTCATGGCCTTGAGCCCCTCGCCCTTGGCGTGCCGCTCGAAGCGCTCGTAGAAGACGCTCATGCCGGCACCCCCTGCGCCGCGACGCCGGCTCCGGCGAGGACGGCGCCGATGATCTCCCGCTCGTCGGGCAACACTCCGCCGTAATGACGCAGCGACTCGATCCTCGGATGCGCCGCGTCCGCGTGGCTGAGCGCCAGGCGCAGCTCGTCCTCGAGCTGACCATGGCTGGCTTCGACCACCAGCAGCCGGCGCGCGCGGTCGAGGAGCGGCTGCAGGAGTCGAACCGGGAACGGCCACAGCGTCTGCGGCCGGAACAGGCCGGCGCGGACGCCCTGCGCGCGGAGGGCGCGCACGGCGCCCTTCGCCATCCGCGCCGGGGTGTTGCAGGCGACGACGAGGACCTCGGCATCGTCGCAGCGGAACAGCTCCGCCCGCTGCTCGGCCTTCATCATCCGCGCGTATTTCTCGATCAATCGCAGGTTGTGCGCCTCGAGCTCCGCCTCGCTGAGGTGGATCGACGACACCAGGTTGCGCCGATGGTCCGCGTCGCCCCAGACGGCCCATCCCGGGATGCCGGGCTGGACCATCGTTCGCGGGAGGGTCACCTTGCCCGTGACCTGCCCCAGGTAGCCATCGGCGAGCACGACAACCGGCGTTCGGTGCGTGAACGCCAGCTCGAAGGCGAGCATCGTGAGGTCCAGCATTTCCTGCGGCGAGGCGGGCGCCAGCACGATCGCGTGGGTGTTGCCGTGACCCAGACCGCGGCAGGCAAGCTTGATGTCGGACTGCTCGGGGGCGATGTTGCCGAGCCCTGGTCCGCCCCGCATCACGTCGACGAACACGCCCGGCAGCTCGGCGCCGATCATGTAGGAGAGCCCTTCGAGCATCAGGCTGAATCCCGGCGAGGACGTGAAGGTCAGCGACGGGAGGCCCGCCGCGCCGCAGCCGTACATCAGGTTCACCGTGGCCACCTCGCTCACGGCCTGTACGAAGACACCGTCGAGCCGGGGCATGAGCCTCGCCATCAGCTCGGCGCCCTCGGTCGAGGGCGTGATCGGATAGCCGAAGAAGTGCCGGCAGCCCGCCAGGATCGCACCGACCGCCGAGGCATGCGTTCCCTTCATCACGAGCGGCACGCTCGCGGGCAGAGCGAGCTGGACGTCGGGGATCGGCTCGGGCTCGGGGGCGACACGCGGGGTGGGCCGCTCCCGCTCTCCTTCGGGCCGCAGACCGTACGGCTCCGGACAGGCGTCGAAGCAGAGCGCGCAGCCCGTACAGGCCTCGAGATGGAGCAGCACGGGGACGAGGCCCGTGGCGGGGTTGATCTCGTGGCCGAGCTCGATGCAGTGATGCGCGCAAGCATCGACGCAGCGGCCGCAACCCTTGCAGTACTCCGGAGCCAGAACCGGCTTTGCTTTCAAGCGGGTTGATGTCAAATCGTTTCTCCCATCGCGAGAAGTGCAAGGGCCGCGCCAGGCATGACCGGTTCGGCCATCCGGCGCGGCCCGTCGCTCACCGAGTTCCATGCCCGAGCAGGCGAAGATGTCCACGAACTTTTCGGTGATGGAGGCTGAGGCTGGCCCAACAGGAGCTGTCCCCCCACCAAGCTGAGACCTCCTCGACCTTCCCCGCGTCGTGCGTCCGCTGAAGCTAGACGAGCCCCTGGTCCATCATCGCGTCCGCGACCTTGAGGAAGCCGGCGATGTTGGCGCCGTTGACGTAGTTGCCCGGACAGCCGAAGCGTTCCGCGGTCTCGATGCAGGCGGTGTGAATGCTCTTCATGATCAGGCGCAGGCGGCTGTCGACCTCCTCACGGGTCCAGGCATACCGCATGCTGTTCTGGGCCATCTCGAGGCCCGAAACCGCGACACCTCCGGCGTTCGCCGCCTTGCCGGGCCCGTAAAGGATCCGGGCATCGAGGAACTGGACGACGCCGTCGAGGTCCGTCGGCATGTTGGCCCCCTCCGCCACCAGCTTCACGCCACCCTTGATCAGGTTCGCTGCGTCCTTCCCGCCGATCTCGTTCTGGGTGGCGCTGGGAAACGCGCAGTCGGCCGCGTGCGTCCAGAGCGGGTTGTGGTCGAGTTTCGCGTCCGCCGGCACATAGACAGCGCTCTTGAAGCGGTCCGCGTACTCCTTGATGCGCCCGCGCTGGACGTTCTTGAGCTCCAGGACGAAGGCGAGCTTCGCGCGGTCGATCCCGGCCTCGTCGAAGACGTAGCCGCCCGAGTCGGACAAGGTCAGTGGCTTCGCGCCCAGCTCGAGAAGCTTCTCGATCGTATACTGGGCCACGTTGCCGCTGCCGGAGACGAGGCAGCGCTTGCCCTCAAGCGTCTCGTTGCGCGTCGCCAGCATCTCGGCGGCGAAGTACACGCAGCCGTAACCGGTGGCCTCGGGCCGGATCAAAGACCCGCCCCAGTTGAGCCCCTTGCCGGTCAATACGCCCGTGAACTCGTTCCGGAGCCTCTTGTACTGGCCGAACAGGAAGCCGATCTCCCGTCCGCCTACCCCGATGTCGCCAGCGGGGACGTCCGTGAAGGGCCCGATGTGGCGCTGCAACTCGCTCATGAAGCTCTGGCAGAAGCGCATGACCTCGTTGTCACTCTTGCCCTTCGGGTCGAAGTCGGAGCCGCCCTTGCCCCCCCCCATGGGCAGCGTCGTGAGCGAGTTCTTGAAGACCTGCTCGAAGGCCAGAAACTTCAGGATCCCCAGATTCACCGAGGGGTGAAAACGGAGGCCGCCCTTGTACGGGCCGATCGCGCTGTTCATCTCGATGCGGAAGCCGCGGTTGATCTGGACGCGTCCCTGGTCGTCGAGCCACGGCACGCGGAACATGATGACGCGCTCCGGCTCGATGATTCGCTCGAGGATCCGGGCGTGACGGTACTCCGGATGCCGATCCAGGACGAGGGCGAGGGACTCGGCCACCTCCCGGGCAGCCTGGTGGAACTCGGGCTCCGCCGGGTTCTTGGCCTTGACCTCGGCCATGAGCGAAGAGACGTAAGCGCGAGGAGACATCATGTCATTCATGGTCGACCTCCGGTGCGTAAGATGTGGCCTGCCGCGAGAGCGCCTGGACGGGAAGCCCTCTCCACTTCCGCGTGGAGGCATCCCCCATGAGCGTCCATGGTCACG
>DATFEN010000150.1:0-5025 GCA_035251085.1 Vicinamibacteria bacterium
CCCCTTCAGCATCTCTCGCAGCAGCTTCCGACCCCGATGGATCCGCGACATCACGGTCCCCATCGGCACGTTGACGATCCGCGCGATCTCGTCGTAACGCAGATCCTCCACATCGCGCAGCGCCACGGCCGTCCGAAACGGCTCCGGGAGGCGCGCGAGGGCGCGGGCCAGGTCGAGCCCGCCGGACGCGATCGACTCCTGCGCCGCAGGGACGGGCAGGCCCTCCTCGGGCAGCTCCGTGAGGCCGGGCCTCCGCAGGGCGCGGCGAATCCCGTCGAGATGGACGCGGTGCAGGATCGTGTAGAGCCACGCACGGATGTTCGTCCCCGGCTCGAAGCGGTCGAAGGCCCGATAGGCGCGCAGCAGCGTCTCCTGGACGAGGTCCTCGGCGTCATGGACGTTGCGGGTCAACCGGCACGCGGTCTTGAACAGCGCCCTCCAGAGCGGGAGTGCCTCCGCTTCGAACCTCAGGTCGTGACTCAACCGTTGGGCAGGCGTCCCCTCTGTCGCTTCAACGGAGCGGAGGCTCCTCCTATTCCCGGGCGCGCGCCCCGGGGCGGCCGATTGTGACACGACGCGGTGCGCGAGGATCCGGGCGCGTATTGATAATTGCCGGGCGCTGCGCCAGAATCCCCGAGCGATTCCGCCCGCATGAAGTACCTCACCACCCTCGAGGTGGCCCACGAGTTGAAGGTCAGCAAGCAGACGCTGCTGAACTGGCTCTACGCCGGCAAGGTGCCCGAGCCGCCGCGCAACAAGAAGGGCTATCGGCTCTGGAGCCCGTCGCGCCTCAGCCTGGTGAAGCGCCTGATCGGCGACGGCAAGCTGCACAAGCGGACCGTCATCCATCGCGAGGCTTCGCGCGCGCTCGTCGTCGAGTTCGTGCGCGAGGTGAACCAGTTCCTTCGCGACGGCCAGGTGGACCTCGCGGTGTTCGTCAAGGAGCTCACCCGGATCAACCCCTCGCTCGGACGACGCCTCAGCGTCCGCCGCTAGCTACTCCCACGGGATGTCGGGCATGAGCAGCCGCTCGAGGAGCTGACCGCCCTCGAGGTGGGATCCGCAGATCTCGGCGAGATCCTTCTCCGTCACGCCTCCGTACCAGACGTTGTCGGGCTGGACCGCCACGGTGATGCCTCGGCTGCAGTGCTTCAGGCAGCTGGTTCGGCTCAAGATCACGCGCTCGTGGAGGCCGCGCTCTCGGACCAAGGCCTTGAGCGCATCGAAGAGCGCCTCGGAACCCTTCTCGCCGCACGAGCCCTTTGGGTTGCCGGGCGGGCGCGTGTTGATGCAGACGAGGACGTGTCGCTCCGGCCTGGGCATCGAGGTCGAATTCTACGTGCTATCCTTCGCGACTGTCCGCCGTTGATCCTCGAAGGAGGTCCCTTCCATGTGGATTCGAAGCTGTGCCCTGGGTCTCGCCGCGTGCTTCGCGCTCCCCGCAGCGGCCGAGGACCTGACGATCGCGTACAAGGTGATGTCTGGCGACAAGCCCGGCACCGCAACGACCTGGGTCAGCTCCACGCATTTCAAGATGGCCGACGGCGAGAGCGAGACCACGTTCGACTTGAAGAGCGGACGGCTGACCGTCGCCGACACGAAGAAGAAGCAGTACTGGGAGACGACGACCCAGGAGATGCAGGCGGCCATGGCCAAGGTCGCCGCCCAGCTCGATGAGCAGATGAAGGCGATGCCGGCGCCGCTGCGCGAGAAGATGATGGGCGCGATGGGCGGGGTCGCCGATTCGGTCAAGATGACGAAGAGCGGCGCCGCGAAGACCGTCGCGGGCTATTCGTGTCAGCCGTACCTCTTCACGGTCGGAGCCGATCCCGAGAAGGCGCCGATGACGGTGGAGACCTGCAACACCAAGGACCTCAGCTGGCCCGCACAGGTCTGGGACGCGCGCGTGGCGATGACCGGCGGCGGCATGGCCGGCAACCCGATGGGCCAGCGCTTCCAGAAGATGTTCGATGAGATGAAGAAGGCCGAGGGTCTCCCCGTCTCCGAGGTCACGACGATGAAGCTGATGGGGAAGAGCATGGTGACGACCCGCGAGGTGACCGAGGTCAAGAAGGGCGCGATCCCGGAATCGGTGTTCGCCGTTCCCGCCGGCTACAAGAAGGTCGACTCGCCCTACGCAAAGATGGCGAAGTAGTGGGCCCGCTCGTCGCCACGCACTGGCTCGCCGAACGTCTCGGCGAGCCGGGCCTTCGCGTGGTCGACGTGCGCTGGTACCTGGATCCGGTCCGGAAGGGACGCGACGCCTTCCGGGCCGGCCACATCCGGGGCGCGGTCTTTCTCGATGCCGAGGCCGACCTGTCCGCACCGGGCGGCCGTCGCGGCGGGCCGCTGGGCCGGCATCCCTGGCCCGGAGCGGAGCAGGTCGCGCGTGTGATGGGAGCGGCCGGCATCGGTGGCGGGACGCGCGTAGTCGCCTACGACGATCAGGCCGGCGGCGTGGCCGCGCGGCTCTGGTACCTGTTGCGAGCCTACGGCCACGACGCGGTCGCGGTGCTCGACGGCGGCCTGACGAAGTGGCTGGCCGAGGGCCGTCCGCTTTCGACCGAGGAGGTCGCCGTTCCTCAGGCAGTGTTCGAGGCGCGCCCGCAGCCGGGCTTCGTCCTGACCAAGGCGGAGATGCTCGGCCGCGATCCTGCGGCTCTGGTGCTCGACGCGCGCGCCGCCGAGCGCTATCGCGGCGAGGTAGAGCCGATCGATCCAAGGGCGGGGCACATTCCCGGCGCGCGCAGCGCCCCCTACTCCGACAATCTGACCGCAGACGACGTTCCCGTCTTCCGCTCGCCGGCGAAGCTCCGGGAGCGTTACGCCGCCCTGGGCGCGGATCGCGCAGCGCCCATCGTCTACTGCGGCTCCGGCATCACCGCCTGCCACGACCTGCTGGCGCTCGAGCTGGCAGGGATGCGCGGCCGCCTCTACGGCGGCTCCTGGAGCGAGTGGAGCAGCGACCCGGCGCTGCCGATCGAGACCGGCCCAGAGTCCTGAGGCTGGACGTTACGCGGCGGAGAACGGGTCCACGGCCTCAACCCCCGCTTTCTTGAAATCGCTCATATTCCGGC
The DNA here is from genome assembly GCA_035251085.1 of Vicinamibacteria bacterium. Lineage (GTDB taxonomy): Bacteria > Acidobacteriota > Vicinamibacteria > Fen-336 > Fen-336 > DATFEN01. The sequence goes on from DATFEN010000150.1 coordinate 3,078, forward strand.
TCGCAACCGTCAGGCCGTGCAGGAGAGCCGTGGCCGCGATCAGGCTGTCCTTGATCGGCATCGAGCGGCCTGAGGCTCGCAGGTGCGCCAGAAGCTCCGCCCAGCGAAGACCCGTCTCCAACTCCCAGGACAGGCAGTGGAGCCGCCGCACGCCGTCGTCGAACCAGCGCTCGAGGCGCGCTCGGCGCTTCCCCCGTGGCAGGATGAGGATGCCGAAGCGGATCTCTCCGAGAATGACGGGATCGACGGCTATTTTTCGCTCGTTTCGACGTAACCAGTCGGTCACTGCGGGAGCCGGCTCCGGTCGCGTCGGCTCGCAAAGGACGTTGGCGTCGACGAGATACGTCACAACGAGTCGGTGGACTCGGATTCGATGGGGATGAAGAATCCTTTCTCAGGGCAGCCCAGGAGCCAGTCGACGACACCTTCGTTCGGCGTGGGAGCCCGGCGAACCAGCCGATACTCGCCCCTGTCCAGGCGCTCGACCTCGAACTCATGCCCGGCCTCGATGCCGTCCTGGTGCCGTATCTCCGCGGGCAGGACGATCTGGCCCTTCGAGGAAACCCTCGTCTTCACGTGGGGTAAGATATCGTCTTACCCATGCTAGGTCAAGCGCCTCGTCCCGCGCACCCGCCGAGCGCAGCCAAGATCCTGCTGGTCGCGGCCGGATTCGTGGCGGCGGCCTGCCGCGGCCCGGCCAACGTTCCGCGCGACCTCGTTCTCGTCACGATCGACACACTGCGCGCCGACCGCCTGGGCGTCTACGGCAGCAAGGACGTGGCGACGCCGGTGCTCGATCGGATCGCTCGTGAGGGCGTGATGGCGCCCGAGGCCATGGTCCACGTGGCGCTGACCCGGCCGTCTCACGTCTCGCTGCTCACCGGACTCTTGCCGTACCAGCACGGGATTCGCGACAACGTGTCACCGGGGCTCGGCGCCAGCGTGCCGACGCTGGCGACATTGCTCCAGCAGAAGGGCTTCCGAACCGCCGCCTTCGTCTCCAGCATCGTGCTGTCGAAGCAGTCAGGCCTCGACCGCGGCTTCGAGACCTACTCCGACGAATTCGAAGCCGAGGGCGACGACGCACGCTTCCTGAACACGATCCAGAAGCGTGGCGACGAGACGCTCGGCGACGCCATTCGATGGCTGGAGGGCGTGCCAAAGGAACGGCGCGCGTTCCTCTGGCTGCATCTGTACGATCCGCACGATCCCTACGAGCCGCCCGAGCCGTACGCGAGCCGCTACGCGGGACGCCCCTACGACGGCGAGGTCGCCTGGACGGACGAGCTGATCGGTCGGCTCGATACGGCTCTGGAGCGCATCGGCCGCAGACGCGAGGCGCTCCTCGTCATCACGTCCGACCACGGAGAGGGCCTGGGCGAGCACAACGAGGGCGCCCACGGCTTCTTCGTGTACCAGGCGACGCTGCGCGTGCCGCTCATCGTGCGAGGGCCCGGCGTCCAGCCGGGTTCGCGGCTCGCCGTGACGGCGCGCGGCGTCGACCTTCTGCCCACGCTGCTCGAGATGCTGGACGTTGAGCCGCCGGCCGGCGCGACGCTGGCCGGGCGCAGCCTGGCCCGGGCCCTCCGAGGACACGAGAGCCCGCGCGAAGAGACCGCGTACGCTGAGTCGCTGCTGCCGCTCCTCCACTTCGGCTGGAGCGATCTGCGAACGATCCGCGAGGGCCGCTTCAAGTACGTCGAAGCCCCCAGGCCAGAGCTGTACGACCTCGCCGAGGATCCCGGCGAGACCCACGACCTGTCGGCGAGCCAGCCGTCGCGCCGCGAGAGCATGCGGGCAGCCCTGGCCCAGCACCTCGAGGCGGAACGGACCTGGCAGGCGCGCGCTCCTGCAACCGGGGCCGCGAACGTGCCACCCGACCTGCTCGAGAAGCTGGGGGCCCTCGGGTACCTGGGCGCCGGAGCGCCCGGGCAGGGTGCCTCTCCGG
>DATFEN010000174.1:0-9910 GCA_035251085.1 Vicinamibacteria bacterium
GCGAGATGCTCCGCTGCATCGGCGCCGAGGCGGGCGCCGCGACGACGATGGCCGTGACGCTCACCGCGGAGCTGGCCGACTGCTTCGCCAGCAAGCGCGAGGGGGTGGGCTTCGTGCTGGATGCGCTCGAAGCTGCCTTTCCGAGAGCCGGCCTTCGCGTCTTCGGCGTGGACGGACGATTCAGGTCGGTGGACGCTGCTCGTGCGCATCCGCTTCGCGTCGCCGCAGCGAACTGGCGCGCAACCGCGGAGCTGGTCGCGCGCGACGAGCCCAGCTGCGTCCTCTTGGACGTGGGCAGTACCACCTCCGACCTCATACCGATCCTCGACGGCCGAGTGGCCGCGCTCGGGCTGACCGATCCGCACCGCCTCGCCACTGGTGAGCTGGTGTTCACGGGTGCGCTTCGGACTCCCGTGTGCGCGATCACGCGTTCCCTCCCGCATCGCGGACGCCGCTGCCGCGTCGCCGCCGAGTGGTTCGCGATCGCCGCCGATGCGCACCGCTGGCTCGGCAGCCTCGAGGAGGCCGCTTACACCTGCGACACGCCCGACGGTCGCGGCCGCTCCCGACACGAGTCCGGCGCGCGCTTGGCGCGGATGATCGCCGCGGACCTGGAGCTGCTCGACGAAGCCGACGTCACTGCGATCGCTTCCGCCGTGGCGTCGGCCCAGGTCCGCGAGATCGCCTCGGGGCTCCGGCAGGTCCTTGGTCGGCTCGGACGCCGCGCCCCACGGATCGCCGTGCTCGCCGGACAAGGGGCCTTCCTGGCGCGGGCCGCGGCTGAACGGGTCGGCCTCGTCGCCCGCTCCATCGCCTTCCCCGCCCCGGCAGCCCGTGCGGCACCGGCGGCGGCGGTCGCCCTGCTGTTGGCGATGCGCCTGCGCCCATGACGTTCGACGCCGTCGTCAAGGTCGGTGGCAGCCTTCTGTCGGCAGGCGAGCCGCGCACCCTCGTGTCAGCCCTCGCCGTGATCGCTCGCGCCCACCGCCTCGTCGTCGTCCCCGGAGGCGGGCCCTTCGCGGACGCGGTTCGAGAGGTCAGCGCACGTCACGCGCTCGACGACAACGCATCGCACTGGATGGCGGTCCTAGCGATGAACCAGCACGCGCATCTGCTCGCCGCGATGTCGGCCGACGCGACGCTCTGCATGGCACCGCAGGAGTGCGCAGCGAGCTGCGACGCGGGTCGTCTGGCCGTCTTCGCGCCGTACTCCTGGCTTCGTGACGCCGATCCGTTGCCCCACGGCTGGCACGTCACGTCCGACAGCATCGCTGCCTGGGCTGCCGGCCGGCTCGGGGCGCCCCGACTGATCCTGCTCAAGCCCAGGGATGGCGTGAGGGACGGCCAGGAGATCCGCGCCGAGGCCGATTCCGTCGAGGCCGCCGAGGCCGGGATCGTCGACGCGTTCTTGCCGGAGGCCCTGCCGCCGGGAGTCGAGTGCTGGATCCTGGATGGCCGCCGCCCCGAACGCCTGGCGGAGCTGCTGGCAGCCGGGACGACGAGCGGCACCCGGTTGCGCGAACGGGGGAGCAACCGCCGTCCTGTGGCCTGACGCCGGGCACGGCGCGTGCATGAGCGCCTCACGGTCGCACGGTCATACGGAGCGGCAGTTGGTTCGTAGGCACTATAAAGCGCGGACCGCGTGGAGGTTACGGTGAGCCCAGTGTTTGCCCTGACCCTGTTGCTAAATATCACCGAGCCGCCAGTAATTGTCGCTCTCTCCAACGCACCCACGGCGGTCGACCAGCACCGCGTCGACGAGCTGTGGGAGTTCGTCCAGACGCTCTGCGGGAGGAAGGTCCCACCACCCGTCGTGTATTTCACCCGCGAGGAGGAGCCCCCGACGTCACCGCCGTTCCTGGCGTTCTATTACGAGCACACCCGAGTGCTCAGGATCTCCCCGGAAGCAGTGAAGCCGCGCAACCTGGCCATGGGCTACGTCTACCTCGTCATGGGCCACGAGATGTTGCACTACGCGCTCGTGGACCGAAGGCCGGTCGAGGAGCATCACTGCTTGTTCGCGCGCGATGGCCTCGAGCAACGTATCGCCGACTACCTGGTGTCTCACGAGATCGCGCACCCGTTCCTGCGGGCCATGCCGCTCGAGAGCCGATGCGAAGCCGAGATGCTGCCGCATCGCGACGCTGTGCACGGCTCCTCGTCGCACCAAGCCAACTGAACTGGACGTCGCGTCGACGGTCTCCGCTGGTGAACGGCGGCGCAGTGATGTAGCTTCTTTCGAAAGCGCCAGGGAGGTTGCGATGACGAGGCCCAAGCTCCCCACGTATACGGAGGAACAGATCCGGGAGAAGCTCGCGGAGCTGCCCGGCTGGTACTACGAAGACGGCTGGATCCGCCGGCAGTACAAGACCGATGGCTGGCCAACGACACTGATGCTGGTCCATCAGGTCGGCTACCTCGCGGAGGCCGCCTGGCATCATCCGGACCTGACAGTGACCTGGGCCAAGGTGACCGTGAAGCTCAAGACCCATTCCGAGAACGGGATCACCGACAAGGATTTCACGCTCGCCCGCAAGCTCGACGAAGTCGTCCTGTGGCGCCCCGAGGCGGCCTCCGCGCTGGAGGGCACGCCGAACAAGTTCGTCATGGGTAAGTGAGAGTACTGTTCGTCACGGGAAAGCTCGCGGCGCCGCTGCTTCGTGAGACGCTCGCAGCGATGAACGCCCCGTTCGAGTACGACGTCGCAGTGCTCGGGATCAGCGTCGCCGCGCTGATGACCACGGACTGGGTCGCCCGCTTCTTGAAGGTGGCTCCGGGCACCGACCTGGTGCTGCTCCCTGGATATACGCAGGGCGAGGTCGACGTCGTCGAGGACCGCTTCGGCGTCCGGGCCGAGAAGGGCCCCAAGGACCTGCGCCAGATCCCCGAGCACTTCGGCATGGCGGCAGCGCGGGCCGCTTACGGCGCTTTTGACATCCAGATCCTCGCGGAGATCAACGACGCGCCGAGCCGCTCGTTGGACCAGATCCTGGCGCGGGCTCGCGCCTTCGCGGACTCCGGCGCCGACATCATCGATGTCGGCTGCACCAAGGGCCGCTCGTTTCCCGCCCTGCGCGAGACCGTCGCGGCGCTGCGTGCCGAGGGCCATCGCGTCAGCATCGACACATTCGACTCCGTCGAGGCGCGTGTTGCCGTCTCCGCCGGCGCGGAGCTCGTCCTCAGCGTGAACGGCGTCAACCTCGAGCTGGCGCGCGGACTCGACGCCACGTTCGTGGTGATCCCCGACTTCGGGCAGGGCCTCGAAAGCCTTGCCCGCAACATCGAGCTGCTCGAGAAGTGGGGCGTGCGGTACGTCGTCGACCCGGTGCTCGAGCCGATCGGCTTCGGCGCCGCCGAGTCTCTTCACCGCTACTACACGGTCCGACGCGACTACGCGCGGGCGGAAATTCTCATGGGGATCGCCAACCTCACGGAGCTGACCGAGGCGGACTCCACCGGCGTGACCGCGCTCCTGATCGGCTACTGCCAGGAGCTGGGCGTCCGCTATGTCCTCACTACGGCGGAGATCCCGTGGGCGCGGGGAGCCGTGCCCGAGGCCGACATCGCGCGCCGACTCATGCATTACGCAGTGACGAAGCGCAGCCTGCCCAAGCACGTCGACAGCCGGCTCGTCACGGCCAGGGACCCGAGCGTGTCGGTGTACAGTGAGGCACTGCTGCGGGACATGCAGTCGCAGATCACCGACCGGGACTATCGGATCTTCACGGACGGCCACCGCATCCACGTCTTCAACGCCGAGCGTTTCGTGAGCGGCACCGACATCGCCGAGATCTTCGCGCAGCTCGACGTCGAGGAGGCCAGCCACGCCTTCTACCTCGGCCGGGAACTGACGAAGGCCGGGCTCGCGCTGCAGCTCGGCAAAACCTACCGGCAGGAGGGCGAGCTCGCGTGGGGCTACCTGACCGCGGCGGAGACCGATCAGCGGCACGGCGCCGAGGCCCGGGCGCGCGCCGCGAGGCAGCAGGAGGATCGCCGCGCGGCCGCGGCCCGCAGGAGGCAGCGATAGGCCTGGGGTTCGTCGAGGAGCTCGCCGAGGCGCCGGAGCCGGCGGACGCATGCGCCCGTCTCCTCGACCTCCCCTTTCCCCTCCTGCTCGAGAGCGCGCTCCGCTCCGAGCGCATCGGCCGCTACTCGTTCCTCGCGGCCGATCCCTGGGACGTGCTCCGCTGCGGAGCCGGCGAGGCATTCCCCGCGCTGCAGCAGGCTCTCGGGCGTCATCGCTGCGATCACGAGCCCGGCCTGCCGCCCTTTCAGGGCGGCGCCGCAGGCTTCCTGTCCTACGACCTGTGCCACGCGATCGAACGCCTGCCCTCGCCTCGCCACGACGATCTCGGCTTGCCGGACCTGTGCCTGGGTCTCTACGACTGGACGTTGGCCTGGGATCACGTCGAGAACCGCTGCTGGCTCATCTCCACTGGCTTGCCCGACGACGGCCCTCGGCGCGCGAGCCGCGCCGAGGCCCGGGCCGCTTGGGTGCGACGCCGCCTCGAGGGGCCCGCGCCACCGCTGACGGCGCCGAGCGCACGCCTCTCGACGACGCGGCCCCCGACGCATCCCGTTGGCGAGCTCCCGGGCGTGAGGTCCACGTTCTCCCGCGACCAGTTCGTCGCGGCCGTCGCACGAACCCGCGACTACGTCCTGGCGGGCGACATCTTCCAGGCCAACCTCTCGCAGCGCTTCGAGGCGCCCGCGACCGACCACCCGTTCTCGCTCTACGGTCGCCTGCGGAGGCGAAACACCGCTCCCTTCGCCGCCTATTTCGACTTCGGCCAGGCCGCGGCGGTCAGCGCCTCGCCGGAACGCTTCCTGCGCGCCGCGGGAGGGTGCGTCGAAACTCGCCCCATCAAGGGCACCTCCGCCCGCGGCGCCAACCCGCGTCACGACTCGGCCCTGGGTGAAGCGCTCTTCGAGAGCGAGAAGGACCGAGCCGAGAACGTGATGATCGTGGACCTGCTGCGAAACGACCTCTCCAAGGTCTGCGAGGACGGCAGCGTCGAGGTGCCCGAGCTGTGCGAGATCGAGCACTACGCGACGGTCCACCACCTTGTGTCGACGGTCGTGGGACGCCTGCGACCGGATCAGGGGCCCGTGGAGCTGCTCCGCGCCACGTGGCCCGGAGGCTCGATCACCGGCGCTCCCAAGGTGCGGGCGATGGAGATCATCGCGGAGCTGGAGCCGACGCGCCGCGGCCTCTACACGGGCTCCCTCGGCTACGTCTCGTTCTCGGGAGCGCTGGACCTCAGCATCGCCATCCGCACCTTCGTCGTGAAGGACGGCGGCGTATTCTTCCAGGCCGGCGCCGGGATCGTGGCCGATTCCGACCCCGAGCGCGAGTACGAGGAGACGCTCCAGAAGGCGCTCGGCATGGCGGCGGCGCTATGAAGCCGCGCGTCCTGCTCGTCGACAACTACGACTCCTTCGTCCACAACCTCGCCCGCTACCTGCGCGAGCTCGGGGCCGAGACGACCGTGCACCGGAACGACTCGCTCGCCGCCCACGAGATCGAGGAGCTGCGCCCCAGTCACATCGTCGTCTCGCCTGGACCCTGTACTCCCCGGCAGGCGGGCATCTCGAACGAGGTGATCCGCTCGCTTGGCCCCCGCATCCCGATCCTCGGCGTCTGCCTCGGCCACCAGTGTCTGGCCGACGCGTTGGGCGGGCGCGTCGTGCGGGCGCCACGCCCGCGCCACGGCAAGACCTCCCCGATCCTGCATTCGGCCGAGGGCCTCTTCGCGGGACTGCCGAGCCCGTTCCAGGCGACGCGCTACCACTCGCTGATCGTGTCCGAGGACGAGCTGCCCGAGAGCCTCGAGGTCGTCGCGCGGACGCCCGAAGGCGAGGTGATGGCGCTCCGGCACCGCGCTTGGCCCTCCTGGGGCGTGCAGTTCCATCCGGAGTCCGTGCTCACCGAGCACGGCCACGAGCTGCTCCGCAACTTCCTCGCGCTCCGCGCGGAGGCGGCGTGATCGTCGAGGGAATCGTGACGACCCTCGATCGCGAGGGACGGGCCAACTTCGCGCCGATGGGCGTCGAGTGGGGCATCACGGAGATCGTGCTGAAGCCGTTTCGCGACACCACGACGTTTCGGAACCTGTTGGAGACCGGCGACGCGGTGCTGAACCTCGTCGACCAGGTGAGCTACTTCGTGCAGGGCGCCCTGACCTCGCCGAGCTTCGCGTCGCATGCCGCGAGCGTCGTGACCGGAGCCGTCATGGATGCCGCCTGCTCCTGGCGGGAGCTGCGCGTGCAGCAGGCCGAGACCACGGAAGCCCGGGCCCGGTTCCGTTGCGCCGTGGTCCACAGCGGCTTCCAGCGCGAGTTCATCGGCTACAACCGCGCCCGCGCCGCGGTCATCGAGGCCACCATCCTCGCCACCCGCACACGCATCCTTCCCGTCGACGACATCCTGGCCGAGTACCGGCGCCTCCAGGTGATCGTCGACAAGACGGCGGGCCCGGCCGAGCGCGAGGCGATGGAGACGCTCACGCAGTTCGTGCAGAAGGAGGCCGCGTCGATTCGGGGCGGTCCCTCGTGAATCGCCTGCACGGCGTCTTCGTCGAGGCCTGCGCGCGGCTGCACATGGGTCTGCTCGACCTTCGCGGCGACCTGGGCCGGCGCTTCGGCGGCATCGGCGCTGCCCTCGAGAGCCCCACGCTACGCCTGGAAGCGCGGCCCGCCGCCGCGCTCTGCGCCGAAGGGGCGGACGCCGAGCGGGTTCTGGAATACGCCAAGGCCGCGGCGTCGCGCCTCGGCCTCGACGACAGGGCCAGGCTGCGCGTCCATCACGCCCCTCCCGCTCACTCCGGGCTCGGCTCCGGGACCCAGCTCGCGCTCGCGACGGCCCAGGCCCTCGCCATGCTCGATGGCCATAGCCTCGATGTCGCTGCGCTCTCGGACGCCACGGGCCGCGCGCGCCGCTCGGCGATCGGCACCTGGGCCTTCGCGCAGGGCGGCTTCCTCCTCGAGGGCGGACGGCGCGCCTCGGAGAACGGGGCCGCTCCACTCTTGCTTCAGCGGCCAATGCCACCGGGCTGGCGCTGCGTGCTCGCCATCCCCGACGTGACTCGTGGCCTGAGCGGCGTGGACGAGGAGCGTGCGTTCCGCGAGCTGCCGCCGCCGGACGCGGACCTCACCGCGCGCGTCGCACACGTCGTCTTGATGCAGGTGCTGCCGGCCCTCGTCGAGGTCGACCTCGCCGCGTTCGGCCGGGGCGTGACCGAGGTTCAACGCCTCGTCGGAGAGATGTTCCGGCCGGTCCAAGGCGATCGCTTCGCGCACCCGCTGTGCGGAGCCCTCGTCGAGACGTTCCTGGTCCAGGGAGCGGCGGGAGCGGGCCAGTCCTCCTGGGGTCCCGCTGTCTTTGCCCTCGCCGACGGCGACAGCGAGGCAGGGCGACTCGCCGAAAGCGCGCGCGCTCTTCTAGCGAGTCGCGGTACGGTCTCGGTCACCTCGTTTGCGAACCACGGCGCCCGCTGCTGGACCGAGTAAGCCGCACGCGTGCGACTCGTAGGCGGTGGCACGGCGGCCGCTGAAGTCGGCGGCAAGCGATGCGCCTTCGGCGTTCAGGCACGAAGGACATGCGCGACGCAGACGCGCGCGGTCGAGCCCTACGCGAGGGGAACCCCGCGGGTCGCAACGGGTTAGCGGGCTCGCTCATCGAAACGCGGAGGCTGTCGCGAAGGGTACGCGCCTTGCAACCGAATTCCTCGGCAAGGAGCGCGTGGTTGTTACTGGAGAGCCAGTCTCCAAGCCGCTGTCGGGAGCCGAAGTCGACGCGCAGGCTGATCAGGCACACATCAGCGACGGAGGCCAACGAGCCCCATGTCCAGTTGCCTCGGCTTCGCCTGCACGTCGTCAGGCCCGAACCTCATGTGCAGGAGCCAGCGGGAGGTGAAAGATGGCCGGAAAAGCATTGCTCGTGTGCGGCTTTCTCTCTTCACTGCTCTACGCCGCTACCGACGTACTGGGGGGAATCCTTTATGACGGGTACAGCTTTGCCTCGCAGGCGATCAGCGAGCTGATGGCGGCCGGCGCTCCGTCGGAAGCCATCGTCGACCCGCTGTTCATCACATACGATGTGCTCGCGCTGGCCTTCGGCGTTGGCGTCTTTCGGGAAGGAGTCCGCCGAAGCCGCGCCCTGCGGATGACGGGAGCCCTGCTGATGGGATATGCGGCCATCGGCCTCGCGGGGCCCACCCTCTTCGAGATGCATCGACGCGGTATTGCCAGCCTTGCTGCCGACGCACCGCACATCATCCTCACGGGCATCCTCGTGTTGCTCATGCTCCTCGCGATCGGATTCGGGTCCTTCGCGCTCGGCACGCGATTCCGCGTCTACTCCTTCGGAACGCTCCTGGTGATGATCGTGTTCGGTTCGATCGCAGCCCCATACGCCGCCCGACTTGCCGCCGGTCAGCCCACGCCTGGATTTGGGATCCTCGAGCGGATCAACATCTACTCGTCCCTGCTGTGGGTCGCGGTGTTGGGCATCGCCCTCCTGCGGCGTCGGCGCGACCGCGACGCAACGACCGCGCGCGTGACGGCGAGAAGTCACCTCGAGGGGATGGTCGCTCCAGGCTTCGAAGAAGTACGCATCGAGTTCGAGCGCAACTTCACGGAACGCCACGAGATCGGCGCGGCCGTCGCGGCGTACTGGCGCGGCGAGAAGATCGTCGACCTGTGGGGCGGCCACCGTACGCCCACACGCGAGGCGCCGTGGAACCAGGACACGATGGTCGTCGTGATGTCCACCACCAAGGGGCTCGCGGCGATGACGCTGGCGCTGGCGAACTCGCGCGGCTGGCTCGACTACGACGCGCCGGTGGCGCACTACTGGCCCGAGTTCGCGCAGAACGGCAAAGCGGCGGTCACGGTGCGGCAGCTCCTCGCACACGAGGCGGGGCTCGTCCTGCTCGACGAGAAGCTGCCGCTCGAGAAGCTGAGCGATCTCGATAACGTCGCGCGTGTGCTCGCGCGCCAGACGCCGGCATGGCCGCCGGGGACGCGTCACGGCTACCACACGATGACGCTCGGCCTGTACATGCAGGAGCTCATTCGACGCGTCGATCCCATGCACCGCACGCTGGGCCGATTCTTCCGCGAAGAGATCGCGAAGCCGCTGGACCTCGAGTTCTACATCGGGCTGCCGCGGGAGGTTCCGGGCGAACGCATCGCCACGCTCGAGACGTTGTCCCGGACGCGCGGCCTGCTGGCGCTGCGCTATACGCCGATGGCCGTGACCATGAAGATGATCGCGCCGGGCTCGCTGCTGCGCCGGTCCTTCGTGGGCACGGACCTCGACCTCAAGGATCGGCGCTCGTACGAAGTGGAAGTGCCCGCGGGCAACGGCGTGGGCACCGCGCGCGCCATCGCGCGCGCGTATTCCGCTTTCGCCGAGGGCGGCGCCGAGCTCGGGATCACGCCGGGGACCTTCGCGCGCCTGACGGAGCCACCAGTGCCGGCCGCCGGCGACGACGTGGTGCTGGGCGTGCCGTCCTACTTCTCACTCGGCTTCCTGCGGCCCGGTCCGGAGCTTGGGTTCGGGTCGAGCCCACGCGCCTTCGGTGCGCCCGGTGCGGGCGGTTCTTTCGCGTTCGCCGATCCCGATGCGCGCCTCGGGTACGCCTACGTGATGAACAGGCTGGACTTCTACCTGGTGGACGATCCGCGCGAGAAGGCGCTGCGCGACGCGGTGTACCGTGCGATGGCGCGACTCGCCGAACGACCTGAAGATCGTGGCGGCGTCGAGCGCAGCGTAGATCCCCGGTGGCGGGATCGGGCGGGGGGGCTTCAATCAAGGACGGCCTATGAGAACTCCCACTTGTCCTTGTCCTTGTTGAAGTACATGTGGCGTGGCTTCTTGCGGTTCTCCTTCAACAGCTCCTTCACG
>DATFEN010000185.1:0-10289 GCA_035251085.1 Vicinamibacteria bacterium
CCCCGGCCCACGCCTCGCGTGGGCCGATCCACGACGTTCGTGTTCGGTCGGTAGGACTGGATGAAGTCGAGGTTCGCGGTCGCGAAGTCCCGCAACGGATGGCCCAGGTTGCGGGCCAGCGTGACCGCCTTCAGGAACACCTCGGGCAGCAGCACGGCCGAGCCGACGTTCAGGTAGACGCCGCCCCCGCCGAGGCGGGCCACCTGGCCCGCGAAGATGCGGAAGTCCAGGTGCGTCGTGCGGCCCAGCGCGCCGGGATCGCAGGCCGGATGCATGTGGACGATGTCGGTGCCGACCGCCACGTGCACGGTCGCCGGCAGGCCGAGGCGCCAGGCAGCGGCGAGCAGGCTGACGCGGAGGTGCCGCGGCCGGCGTCCGGCCAGGTAGCGTCCCAGCGCGGCCCCAAGCCCCAGGCCGTCACGGTCGCCCTCGACGATCGCTCGGTTGATCTCGGCTCCCGTCTCCCGGGCCATGCCGAAGGCGCCCTCGCCCAGGCCGGCGGCCACGTCCTCCGAGGTCCGGCCGGCCACCGCCAGCTCGAAGTCGTGGACGATGACAGCGCCGTTCATGGCGATGCCGGTCACGAGCCCTCGCTCCATCAGGTCGATCAGCAGCGGCGACAGGCCGACCTTGAGCACATGGGCCCCGAGGCCCCACAGGTTCGGCTTGCCGAGGCGCCGGGCCCGCGCCACGTCGGCGGCGAGCGCGCGCAGCGTCTCCCCCGCCAGGATGCGCGGCAGCGTGTCCACGAAGCGCGCGAGCGGCGCGCCCCGACGATGCGGCCGCGCGAAGTCCCGCAGCGAGACCGTGCTCTTGCGCGCGGAGAGAGGATAAGTGCGGATGCCCTCGAGGGACAGCGGCGGTGCCGCGCGACGCCGCCTCATCGGCATCAGCGGGACATCCCCTCCTCGACCAGCTGGCAGAGGATGTGCACGACCATCGTGTGGACCTCCTGGATGCGCGGCGTGTCGTGGTGCGGCACGTCCACCAGGTAATGGACGAGGCCGTCGAGCCGACCGCCTCCGCCGCCGGTCATGCCGATCGTGAGCAGGCCGCGCTGGCGGGCGATCCGGAGCGCTTCGACCACGTTCGACGAGCGCCCCGACGTGCTGATCCCGATCGCGACGTCGCCGGGCTGGCCGTGCGCTTCGACCTGACGCCGGAACACCGCGTCAAAGCCCATGTCGTTGCCGATCGCGGTGATCACCGACGGGTCCGTGGTGAGAGCGAGCGCGGGGAGCCCGGCGCGCTCGCGGAGGAAGCGGCCCACCAGCTCTCCCGCGAGATGCTGCGCGTCGGCCGCGGAGCCGCCGTTGCCAAACGCGAGGATCTTGCCTCCAGAGCGGAGGCACTCGATGAGCCGCTGGCCGATCTCGAGAAGCAGCCGAGCGTTCTCGGCGAAGAACCGCTCCTTGAGCGCGAGGCTGTCGGCCGCGATGCGCCGGATGTCGGCTTCGTCCATCGAGCGGTGATTATTGGCCGGGACCTCGGGCGCCGCAAAGAAACGCCGGCACTCCCGGCAGCGGCGCGGCTACAGCCTGCGGATGTGGACGGTGAGCAGCACTGCGGAGACGCCTGGCTCGTCGACGTTGACCTGGAACACCGCGCCGTCCCTGACGCGCTGCGGGATGCGCACAGGGATCGGCAGGCGCCGCTCCACGGTGCCCTCGCCGCCGCAGCGCCCGCAATCGAACGCGCTCCCCCCGGTTCCGTTGCAGGCCGGGCAGCTTCCGCGAAGAGGGATGTCGAGGGGCAGGATGCCGCCCACCGACGCCTCCTCGGCTGTCAGCAGTATCTCGCCGGAGAGGCTGCCCGGCTGGACGGGACGACGGAGGTCGCCGGCGGCAGGACCGCGCACGAACGACCACGCCAGCGCACCGAACACGTCCTCACGCGGTTCGAAGCCGAGCGCCTCGTCGTAGCGCTGCCGCCGCTCCGCGTCCGAGAGCGTCTCGTACGCGAGTTGGAGCTCCTGGAAGGCCTGAAGCGACGCCGCCGCCCCCGAGTCGGGGTGGTACTGCTTCGCGAGGCGGCGATAGGCGCGGCGGATGGCGGCGGGCGTGGCGTTCCGTGCGACTCCCAGCACGCGGTAGAAGTTCTTGGGCTTCTCCATCCGCGCTACACCATAGGTCGTGGTCCCTGACGTGTCAAGGACAAACCGGCGCCTCTCGCGTCAGAATCCTTTCACGCTCGGGGCCTTCTTGTAGAGCTGCCACACCACGTGCCAACCCACGAGCGCCACGACGAGGAACGTCGCGAAGCCGAGCTCGCGCGGCAGGGCGACCGTCGTCGTATGCTGATTGATCATGCCCCAGAGCAGGGGCACGGACATGTAGACGTTGTGCCGGGAGCGCGCTGCTGCGTGAGCGACGAGCGCGGCGTCCGGCGCGGTGCCTTCCTTCACGGCGGTCAGTATCCTCCGTTGAGCCGGCCAGATCCGGTACCAGACGTTGAAGGCCATGATCGTGCCGAACATCCCGGCCAGGTGGATGTTCAGGGCTCGGAAGCTGAAATGGGCCCAGTAGTGCATCAGCGCGGCCACCACGACGACGAGCCCGAACGCGACGCCGCCGAACGTCTTCGGGTCCTTGCCGAGCGGGCTCTTGTGAAGGGCGTCGTAGACGAAGGGCGCCACGAACACGAACAGCACCATCACGATCGCGCCTGGCCCCCACGTGACCTCGCCGTCGAACATGATGCCGCCGTGATAGAAGACGAGCAGGAGCAACAGGACGCCGGAGAGCCACGTCCACGCGGCTCCCCAGCGGAACCAGTAGAGCGCGCGGGGCAGCAGCTCCGGGTTGACCTTCCTCTTCGTGTCACCGTCGAGGGTGCCCTGGAAGGGACCGTTGACCCAGTTGAAGAAGTACAGCATCCCGATCCACACGATGCCGGCGAGGACGTGAATCCAGCGGGTGAGGGCGCTGAGGATATCCACACGAGCCTCCTTCGGTTATGAGTGCGTTCGGCCCGAGACGATAGCACAGCCCCGCGCGGCGGGGACGCATCACCCCTCGGGGCGGAGGAAGCGGCGCACCTCGAGGAGCGCGGCCGCCAGGAACAGCAGCGCCATCACGACCGCGAGCGGCTGGCGCCATCGCGCCACCCGGCCGGGCTCTCGGCCCACGTGGACCACGGCCGTGGCCACGCTGGTGCGCGTGAGTTCCTCGCCCTCGGTCGCCGCCACCAGCAGGGCGCCCTGCGGCCCGTCCCACGGAGCGTCGACGCGGAACAGCAGCAGCTCCTTGTCGACGCGGCCGGCCGCCGGCACGCTCACCGAGCCGTCGAGCGGGTCGGCGCGCAGCGTGCGCGGCAGCACCACGCGCAGCCGCACGCGGTGAGGCGCGCCGTCGAGGCTCTCGAGGCCGATGCGCCACCGACCGACGCTGTCCATGTGGGCATCGGGCGCCGTCAGCTTCACCGCCGGCGCCGCGCGCTCCTCCCCGAGGGCCAGCAGGACGTAGGCCGGCTGCACGCGAGTCGGCAGCGCCCCGCCGGACGTGGCGGAGGCCTTGTACTCGATGCGCAGCGTGACGGCGTGGACGCCGGGCGTCGCGCCTTCCAGCGGGAACGAGAACAGAAGGCCCGAGGAACCGCCCGGCGCTAGGGTCGCGTCGAGCTTCCGGCGCTCGATGTGGCCGAGCAGCTCCGCCTCGGCCGCGATGGCGCTCACCGCCGTGGGGTTGCGGTTCACGAGGCCGACGCGGACGTCCACCGCGTCGGCCTCCTGGCCCAAGACCTCTCCCGTCACTTCGAGCCCGGCCTCGACGCCGCGGGCCGCGGGAACGGCGCAGGCCGAGAGCAGCGCCGCCAGCCAGCGGCGGAACGCGCGCGCCCTACTTGGTCGCGACGGGGACGAAGCTGACACCCGTGACTGCGAAGGCGTCGTCGAGCTTCCGGCCCTGCTTCTTGTTCGTGGCGAAGACCTTGATCGCCTTCGCCCGCTGCGGGTCCTTCTCGACGGGCGGAAACTCGCACACGCCTTCGGGCTGGACGCTGATCTGGTAGGTGCTGGTCCGAGTGATCTGGTATTGATCGTCCACTGCCTGCACGTAGTACTCGATCGCCCTGACCTTGCCGTCGCGCGGCCCGGGCAGCGTACCGCAGTGGTTGAGGCCGGTGAAGTTCAACTCGACGTAGCTGTAGAAATCCGCGCCCTGGCGCCGGAAGTGCGCGCGCACGCGGGCGATCTCGTTGTCATCGCTGGCGGTGGCGCATATCGCGATGGGCTTCTCGGGCACGCTGCAGGGCAACGGCTGGTGCTCGATCACCGGCGCGTCGTCGGCAGCCGCCCGCAGCGCCACGGCCAGCACCCAAAAGGCCGCGGCGACCGGCGGCCGGTGCCTCACCGCCACGTCACCTGGTTCTTGTAGATCTCGCCCCGTGAAGTCTTCACGACCACTTCCATCGCCCAGGACTGCGTGTCTTCCTTCCACACGTTGCCGGCCAGGGAGATCAGGCTGGCGCGCTGTCCCGGCGCCACGTCCCGGACCTGGGACGGCACCGGGCCGCTCACGCGGCGGCCGTTGGTCGTGGTGGTGACGATCATCTCCTTGACCTGGATCGGCGCGTTGCCCTCGTTCACGAGGGTGATCTTGACGGCGTAGGTCTCTCCGGGCTTGACCGCCTCGGGCTGCACCTCGAAGCCGATCTTTCCGGGCAGCTCGGCCGCCTGGGTTCCTTTCTTCACCGCCACCCCCGCGGACTCCTCGAAGCCCGGTGGGATGTTGCCCGCGGTGGACTCCGCCGCGGTGGCCGACGTCTTGCCGACGGCGAAGCTCTTGCCGCTGCCGCCGGTGCGGGGGCCGCCGCCCGCCGAGGCGGCCTGGGCCAACGCGCGCGCCTGCACGGCGCTGCTCTTGCCGAGGATCGCGCGCTGGTTCGCGGGATCGAGGCCGAGGGCGGAGTCGAACAGCGAGATCGCAGCGTCGTACTGCTGGCCCGAGAGCGCGCTGTCGGCCTTGCTGAGGATGTCGTTGAGCTGCGCAGTCCGCTGCGCCACTTGCTGCTGGGCCTGCTGCTGGGCCGCACTGGCCGCCGCGTGCTGTTTCGCCTCCTGGATCTGGGAGACGAGCCGGGGACCGCTGGCGTCCCAGGGTGCGTCGGCGCTGCCCGCCCGGGCCTCGGACTCGGCGGCGGCGAAGTCGTTGCGGGCCAGCGCGCTACGGGCCGCCGCGAAGCGCCGCGCGGCCTTCTGGCCGTTCAGCGCATTCTGCAGGAGCGTCTGGGCCGTGCCGCTCGAAGTGTCCTCTCGCAGTGCCGCCTGGGCCAGGCTGACGGCGCGGTCGTAGTCCGCCTTCTGGAAGGCGACCTGTGCACTCTTGACGGCGGCAGCGGCCTGGCCCTCCACCTGGCCCAGCGTCGGAGGCGGCGCAGCAGTGGGCGGGGGCGCCGCCTGCACGGTCGTGGACGGCGGGGGTGCCGTCGTCGGCGGCGGCGTCTCGCGGATCACCACGACCTGCGGCTGCTCCTGTTCCTTGAGGAACACGAACGCGCCGATGCCCAGGATACCCACGGCCATGATGCCGAGGATCACGTAGAGCATCGGCGACGCGCCGTGAGCGGGCGGTGGCGGAGCGGGCCGCGCGACGGGAGTCGTGGGCCGCACCACCGTCGGCGCCGAACCCACACGCGTCGTCCCGCCGCCCACCGCGGTTGCCGCCGAACCGCGCAGCGTGGCGCGAGTCGCACGGGACCCCGTGCCTGGACGCGAAACGGTCGGACTGGAGGCGACCGTCCGCCCCAGGCCCACGGTGCCCCCGGGCACGTCCTCGGTGACGAGCGTCGGGCCCGAGGCCTCGGTCAGCGGCTGGGGGGGCGTGGAGGGCGGAGGCTCGAGGTCGACGAGGCCAGCCAGCGCATGCTCCGCAGCCTCGCCCGAGGTGTGCTCCTTCAGAAACTCCTTCAGCTCCTGCGCGAAGGCGTACGCTGTCTGGTAGCGCTCGTCGAGGCTCTTGGCCAGCGACTTCTTGAGAATGGGCAGCAGCTCGTCGTAGCCGGGGCCTTTGGGGATCGGGTCCCAGTTCGGCTCCTCGTGGGTGATCTTGTAGAAGATCGCCATGAGGTTCTCGGAGTGGAACGGGCGCTTGCCGGCGAGCAGCTCGTACAACATGCAGCCGACGCTGAACAAGTCGCTGCGCCCATCGACCTTCGCGCCCTTCACCTGCTCCGGCGACATGTAGTCGGCGGTGCCGACGATGTTCCCCGTCCCGGTCATCGACGCGGTAGTGAGGCGCGCCACGCCGAAGTCCATGAGCTTCGCCGTGCCGTCCTGGTTGAGGAAGACGTTGGCGGGCTTGATGTCGCGGTGGACGATCCCGGCCTGATGGGCATGCGCCAGGCCCGAGAGTACCTGGATGATCACGTTGACCTTGCGCTCCAGGGACATCGGGGGCGGCGTGCGAGCCGCTTTCTGGAGATCCATGCCCTTCAAGAGCTCCATCGCGATGAAGGGCGCACCGTCGTTGGCGTAGCCGAGGTCGAACACGTTCACCACGTTGGGGTGGGTCATCCTGGCGACGGCCTTCGCCTCGCGCTTGAAGCGCTCGTTCAACTCCGGGTCGTCGGCGATGTTCGCCACCATCACCTTGAGGGCGACGTCGCGCTCGAGGACCGTGTCGTGGGCGAGGTACACCATGCCCATCGCGCCTTTGCCCAGGGGCTTCTGGATCACGTACTTGCCGATGCGCTGCCCCGTCAGCTCCTTCATCGGGGCGGATGCGGGCTTCTTGTCGGGTTGCTCGGTCATCGGAACGCTGGCCCGCGATTCTACCGCAGCCGGCCAGGATTGTTCGGAGTGAACGCGGGGTGCCGGCCGCGCCTCCGGCACCCTCTCGTCGCCTGTGCTAGCGCCCGGTCGACTTGCCAGTGACCGTGAAGGTGCCCCGGCGATTGCGGCCCCAGCAGTCCTCGGAGGCCTCGCGACACAGCGGGACCTCCTTGCCGTAGGACACAGACTTGAGGCGCTCGGCCGGCACGCCGAGCTGCATGAGGTAGTCCAAGGCGGCCCGCGAACGCCGTTCGCCGAGCGCGAGGTTGTATTCGACGGTCCCGCGCTCGTCGCAGTGGCCCTCGACGGTGACCCGCAGGAAGTCGAACTTCTTCAGGGTCTCGGCGTTTCTCGCCAGGATCTGGCGATCGCCCTCGCGGATGTCCGCTCGATCGAAGTCGAAGTGGATGTTCGGAAGCAGGCCCAGGCGATTGATCTCGTCGCTCGACATCCCCAGGAGGCGCTTGTACTCGTCCTCCTGCGAGACCACGTCGCGTGGCGCGGCCGGTGGCGGCGCAGGAGGCGGCGTCTCAGGGACCGTGGGACGCGAGGGCACGGGTTCCATCTTCTTCTTCCCGCACGCGCCGAGTCCGATGGCCAGGATCGCGACCGCGGCCAGGGCCGTTGTTCTCATCACGTTCACCCCTTCTTCTCTTCGAGTTCACTGTTGTTGCGTTTGCCATCGTCGTCCTTGTCCTTGATCGCCTTCTTGAAGTTCCGGATCCCCTCACCCAGGCCCTTGCCCAGCTCGGGGATGCGGCTCGTGCCGAAGATGACGATCACGATAACGAAGATGAGGATCAGCTCAGGAAATCCCAGACCGAACATGGATTCGCCTCCGAGGGCGCGACGGCCCTGCGGAATCATACTCCACCCGCGAGGGGCAGCACGCGGAGCGCTTCGTTCAGCCGTCCACGCCTGTAGCCCTCCGCATCGACCTCCGCGTTCGCGTAGCCGGCACCGCGCACGGCATTCTCGATCGCCGTCCGCAGCCCCGGCTCCTCGAGCCGAGCCAGCTCCTCCCGCGCGATCTCCACGCGGGCGGACGCGCCGAGGTGGCGCACGCGGAACTCGCGGAAACCGAGGGCACGGACGCGGGCTTCCGCTTCCTCGACGCGGCGCAGCGCCGCCACCGTCACCGGCGTGCCGTACGGCAGCCGCGAGGCGAGGCACGGGGAAGCCGGGACCTCGGCCGTCGGCAGGCCCATGGCCCGGGAGAGGGCGCGGACGTCGGCCTTCGTCATCCCCGCCTCGGCGAGCGGGCTGACGACGCCCGCCTCCGCTGCGGCCCGGTGGCCAGGCCGAAAGTCGGCGAGGTCGTCCGCGATCAGGCCATAGGCGACGTGCTCGAGACCCAGATCGCGCGCGAGCGGGACGAGCGTGCGGAACAGCTCGGTCTTGCAGTGATAGCAGCGGTCCGCTTCGTTACGCACGTAGAGGGCGTTCTCGATCTCGTGGGTGCGCACGACGCGGTGCGCGAAGCCGAAGGCGCGGGCCACGGCCAGCGCCATCTCACGCTGCTCGCCGGCCAGCGACTCGGAGTCGGCCGTCACGGCCAGGCTGCGGGCTCCCAGGAAGGTGTGGGCGCGCGCCGCGAGGTAGGAACTGTCGACGCCGCCACTGAAGGCCACGAGCACCGAGCCGAGGTGCGCGAGCGCCTGGTCGAGCTGCTCCTGCTTCGCCTCGGCAGACGCAGCCGTCATTCGCTCCATTCGTCCTCGTCCTCGGGAGCCAGATCCAGCTCGAGCGGCGAGAGCCCCACCACCTCGAGGTCGATGCCGCACTCGGGGCACGAGATGATCTCGCCCTTGTCGACGTCGAACTCGTCGATCTCGACGTCGGCCTCGCAGTCCGGACACACGGCCATGGTCCTCGAATCCTACCTCACGCCCTCGGGTGCCCACTGCGGCGATCGGTAAGCGATCTGCCAGGAGCGCAGCAGCGGCGCGAGCTCCGCGCCCTTCGCGTCGAGCAGCCGCAGGTCCTCGGCGTGGCGCGTGCGCAGCAACGCCTCGACCGGGTCGAAGCGCAGACTGTAGGCGTACGTCGCGGCGAAGAATCGGCCGTCGGGCGAGGGCGTGAGGCTGCTGTAGTAGGTCGTTCCCTCGAACAGCTCGGTGCGCTGCTTGCCGTCGGCGTCCATGGCGGCGGCGCCGAAGAGCTTCTCCTGGCGCCACAAGCCCAGCAGCCGGCCGTCCTGGAGGAAGCGAGGATGGCGCCACTTGCGGAAGCCGCCTGTGATCCTGCGCGTGCGGCCGCTGTCGAGCTCGACGCGGAACAGGTTGTCTTCGCGCACGAAAACCACGCCGCGACCGTCGGGCGTGAACACCGGCTCGGCCTCGTCCAGGGCGCGGGTCGTGACGATCGGCTTTCGTCCCGTCGCTTGTCCGCTCGGGTCCAGCGGCTTCAACAGCATCAGATCCGACGCGGACTCGCCGGGACGCCGCGCCGCTACCACGAGGGCCTGTCCGTCTGGGCTCCACCCTGGCGCCGCATCCAACCAGTCGATGCCGAAGGTCAGGATGCGCACGACCCCGCTGCCCAGCTCGACGAATCCGGTGCGGCCTCCCACCGAGAACGCGATCTTCCGGTTGTCGCGCGAGAGCGCCGGCTCGCGCACCGCCTCGGTGAAGTACGTCAGCCGCCTTTCGACGCCCGAGGTCAGATCTTTCGCGTAGAGCGCATCCGCTCCCGTTCGGTCGGAGAGATAGATGAGGGTGCCGCTCAGTCCCGGCGGAAGCGGAGGCTCGCGACGGGCGCGCGCATACGCGAAGGCGATCCCTGCCGCCACCCCGAGGATCACGAGGAGGAGCAATCGCTTTCGCACGCTGCGGGAGTATAGGAGAAGGCCGGCTACCCGGTGCTTCAAAATTATGAAGCCAAAGTGTTCATTTTCATGGATATTTGGGAGCCGTCCACGACTTAACTCGATGAAATATAAGGAAGTGGCGGGTTCAATATTTTGGGCATACGCGTTGCACGTGGCTCCCTACTCCGTTGGACTTTCCGATCCCAGCCACGACGTTTTCCAGGGCCCGACGTCCACGAGCCCGCAGGAGGGAACTGTGAACCGATCCGTCAGCACATGGGTACGCGGGGCCGCGCTTCCCCTGGCCCTGCTGTTCGGCCTGACGTTCGCTGCGCCGCCCGTCGGTGCCGCCGAGAGCGTCGCCCCGACCCCGGCGCCCGAGGAGCCTCCACAGGCTCCGGTCGCCACAGCGGCGGCCGCCAAGGTCGCCGCGCTTGATTCGGCCGAGCTGGCCGCAGCCACTCAGGCTCCTGCAGAGGAAGCCGAGAGTCCTTCGTCGTTCTTCAAGAGCCCGAAGGGCGTCGCCGCCATCGTCCTGGCCATCGCGGGGGTGTCGTACGTCATCTACTCCTCGCACCACGACCGGCTGCACTCGCCCATCCGCTAGGAGGAGAGCATGAACCTCAAGAGACTTTCGATCGCCATCGCCCTCCTCGTCGTCCTGGCGCCGGCGTTCGCCTTCGCCCAGAGCCTGACCGGCTCGATCCAGGG
>DATFEN010000192.1:0-6251 GCA_035251085.1 Vicinamibacteria bacterium
TCGCGCTGTATTTCACCGCAATGGCCTACTACGCGGTGACGAGCGGCATCTTCGCCACGCTGCCATTCGTGCTGCTGTTCCAGCTGGGCTTCCTGTATTGCGGCGCGATGTCGCTTTTCCAGGGCCTCTCCGCGCGCTTCGAGCAGTTCCGCGAGCAGGAGGCGTAACGGTCCCACACGTTGCGCTGGCCCGGTGTCACAGAGGAACGGGAGAGCACGAGAGGAACGGAGCGCGAGAAATCTCCGAAATCAAGTCTTGGGACCGGTCTCGCGGTCCATTTCTCCCCGGTCCTCCCGGTCCTCTGTGTCCTCGGGCCCGGGGTAACGGGCCTTACGGCTTCCTCGCGAACAGCGCCTCGTACTGCCCGTAGCCCTCTTCCGCGAGCTTCTCGCGCGGGATGAAGCGCAGCGCCGCAGAGTTGACGCAGTACCTCTGGCCCGTCGGACCCGGACCGTCGGGAAAGACGTGGCCCAGGTGTGAGTCCGCGCCAGCCGAGCGCACTTCCGTGCGCGGCACGACCAGCTTGTAGTCGGTCTTCGTCTTGACCCGCTTCTCCTCGAGGGGCCGCGTGAAGCTGGGCCAGCCTGTGCCCGAGTCGAACTTGTCGATCGAGCTGAAGAGCGGCTCGCCCGACACCACGTCGACGTAGATCCCCTCGCGGTGATCGTCCCAGTACTCGTTGCGGAACGGGGGCTCCGTGCCCTCGTTCTGTGTCACCTGGTACTGGAGCGGCGTCAGCCGCTTCCTCAGCTCGTCGTCGCCGGGCTTCTTGGGATCCACGGGTTGTCCTTTCGCGCGGGCCAGGAGCGCGGCTCCGACCACCAGCGCGGTCGCCACGGCCAGGCCCCGAGTGCCGTCCACACGCATCCTCACAACCTCCATCCTAGGCCAACGCTGCGCCGAACGCGCTATTCCCGAGGGCTATACTCGTCGCTCCGCATGGACATCCTCGGCCGGTCCATTCTGATCCTGGGCGGCTATGGCCTGGTCGGACAGGCCGTCGCCCGCCGCCTGCTCCTGGAGCGCCCGCGGCGCCTGACCCTGCTCTCGCTGAAGCGCGAGGAGGCCGAGGAGGCGGTGCGTCTGGTCGCGCCGGAGGCGCAGGGCACCAGCATCGACGCCGCCTGGGGCGACGTCTTCGCGTTCGCCGACTGGAAGGACCGGCCCCGGCGGGAGGTCTTCTCCGAGGCGCCGAACCGCGCTCGCCTCATCGAGAGCCTGCTCGAGCCCCTCGACGAGGAGGCGCTGGCCGAGTATTACCTGCACCGCCTGATCACCGGCGAACGGCCGGACTTCATCGTGGACTGCGTCAACACCGCGACCGGCATCGCCTACCAGGACATCTACAAGACCAGCCGCGAGGCCTGGCAGGCCGCCCGCGAGGGCCGGGACCTTCGCGAGAGCCTCGAGACGCTCCTCGTCACCGACTACGTCCCGCAGCTCATCCGCCACGTGCAGGTGCTCTACCAGGCGATGGTGAAGGCCGGCACGGGTGCGTACGTCAAGATCGGAACCTCGGGCACCGGAGGCATGGGCCTCAACATCCCCTACACGCACTCCGAGGAGAAGCCGTCGCGGGTGCTCCTGAGCAAGAGCGCGCTCGCCGGAGCCCACACGCTGCTGCTGTTCCTGATGGCCCGCACGCCCGGCGGGCCGATCACCAAGGAGATCAAGCCGGCCGCCGCGATCGCCTGGAAGCGCATCGGCTACGGCGAGATCCGGCGGGGTGAGAAGCCCATCCGACTCTTCGATCCGACCCCGCCCGAAGCGCTCCCGACCGGCAGTCGCTTCCGGCCCGTCGATGCGTCGAAAGGCCGCGCGACCGGCGAGACCCTGAAGAGCGTGTTCATCGACACCGGCGAGAACGGCATCTTCTCCCTCGAGGAGTTCTCGGCGATCACCACGGGCGAGCAGATGGAGTTCGTGACCCCCGAGGAGATCGCCGACGTGGTGGCGCGCGAGCTCAAGGGCGGCAACACCGGCCACGACGTGATCAACGCCCTCGACAACGCGGTGATGGGGCCGACCTACCGCGCAGGCCTGATGCGCCACTGGGCCCTCGAGAAGCTGCGCAATCTGGAGAAGGAGCACGCCGTGCGGAGCGTGGCCTTCGAGAACCTCGGCCCCCCACGCCTGTCGAAGCTGCTCTTCGAGGCCGATCTGCTTCGGCGCGCCTTCGGTGCGATGGCCGCCGTGCGCGCGGCCACGCCGTCGGAGATCGCGCGCCGCGCCGCGGCCGTGCTTGAGGATCCGGAACGGCCCCGCGAGATCGTCTCGATCGGCATCCCGATCCTGCTCCCCGACGGCCGCTTGCTGCGCGGGCCCGAGTGCAAGATCCCGCCCGCTGCCGAGGGTGCGGCTTTCGAGGTGACGCCCGAGCGGATCGAGGCCTGGGCCTTCGCAGGCTGGGTGGACCTGCGGGAGAGGAACATGGCGCTCTGGAAGGAGCGCTTCGACGGCATCGAAGCCGAGGTGGCCGCGATCCCGACCGCCGACACCTCCTCGCGCTTCCTGCGCGACCGCCAGTTCTGGAGCGCCGAGGGCCTCATCCAGCCGGGCAAGGTGGTCGGGTTCATCTTCGCCACCGAGGAGAAGGGCGCGCGGATGAAGTAGGCTCATTGCGTGACCGAGGCCGTGGTCAGGAGGCGCGAGGTGCGCCGGGTGCTGTGGATCACTCTGGCGCTCAACCTCCTGGTCAGCTTGAGCAAGGTCGTCGTAGGCAAGCTGTCGGGCAGCCTGTCCATGGTGGCCGACGGCTATCACAGCCTCGTCGACGGCTCCAACAACGTGATCGGCCTGTTCGTGGTCGGCCTCGCCTACGCTCCGCCCGACCGCGGCCACCACTACGGCCACCGCAAGTTCGAGACCGCCGCGACGCTCGGCATCGGCCTGGCGCTCCTGGCGCTCGCCTACAGGGTCGTGGAGGGCGCGTTCCGGGGCGTGCGGCACGACGTGCACCCGGAGATCGGCGCGCTCAACTGGGTCGTGATGGGCGCGACGCTCGCCGCCAACCTGTTCGTGGCCGCCTACGAGGCGCGCGAAGGCCGACGCCTGAACAGCGAGTACCTGACCGCCGATGCGGCCCACACACGGTCGGACATCTACGTGACCCTCGGCGTCGTCGCCTCATTCGCGGGCGTGGAGGCTGGCCTGCCGTGGGTCGACAGTTTGGTGGCTGCGGGCATCGCGGTCTTCATCGCATTCCTCGCGGTGCGCATCCTTGTCAGCGCGTTCCACGTCCTCACGGATCGGGCGGCGATCCCGCCCGAGCGCATCGCGGCCGTGGTGGAGGCCGTCCCGGGCGTGCGCAGCTGCCGCGAGGCTCGCACCCGTGGCGCCCCCGGCTCGGTCTACGTGGACCTCGTCGCCCTCGTGGACGGTGCCCGCTCGCTCAGCGAGGCCCACACCGTGTCCGACCGCGTCGAGGACGCCGTGCGCGCGGCCTTCCCCGAGGTCGTAGACGTGGTCGTCCACCTGGAGCCCTGGTGAAGTCGACGCGCGCCCAGCGAGGCCTGCTGCGGCTCACCGAGCAGGACCTGGGCGCAGACGAGCGGCCGCTCTTCCTGGGCCGCCTCGACGCGGAGGCGCTGCGCCGCGAGCTCGACGAGGTCGGCGTCCTCGCGGGCCTCGGCCGGCGCGGCTACTCGGCCGTGGCCTTCGACTTGAGCCGTGAGGAGAACGAGCACCGCTTGCTGGTGCGCGCCGCCGGCCAGGATGAAGCGCGGCTGCCACCCTTGATCGAAGTACGCTGCGCCGAGGAGGTGGTCCTGGCGCGTGACCTGGAGCCACGCCCCGACTTCGACGTGCTGTCGGTGCTGGCCATTCGCTGGCTGGCCCTGCAAGATCCACAGGCGCACTTCACCCACGACCGCCCGCCGCTGCCGGGGCAGCGCTTCCCGGGTCTCGGCCTCGCGCGCACGCTCATCCTGAGGATGCACGCCTGGGCCAAGGCGTGGGGCAAGGACGCGCTCGTGAACTTCCCGGAATATTTCCACAACGCGGTGCTCTATTCGGCCGCCTACCGGTTCGTATCGCCGATGCGGCAAGGGGGCTTCGAGGCGCTGGTCCGCGACCTCTCGGCCCTGCCACTCGCGACGGCCTCGACTGCGGTCGAGGAGCGACGCGTGACGCGAGACGGCTCGGACGAGAGGGTCGTCTGGGAGGCTGGAGAGATGATCGCGCCTCTCACGGATCCGGTGCGTCTCTGGCTCGAAACGCCCGCCTACACGGAGAGGGTGCGCCATGCCCGCGAGAGCGTGCGTTACACGGTCCGGGAGACGAGATGAAATCCATGTTCCTGCTCCTGGCTCTCGCTGCGGAGCCGGCGGCGCCCGCGCATGTCGTCTTCGAGACCGAGGCGGGCGCGATCGAGATCGAAGTGGATGCGGGCGCGCCGCAGACAGCCGCGAACTTCCTCCGCTACGTGGACGCCGGACGCTACGACGGCGGCTCGTTCTTTCGGACCGTGCGGGAGGACAACCAGCGCGAAGCGAAGGTGCCGATCGCCGTGATCCAGGGTGGCGTCCCGGAGTCCCGGGAGAAGGAGGACTTCCCGCCCATCGCCCTCGAACGCACGCGCGACACCGGCCTGCGCCACGTCGACGGCACCGTGTCGATGGCGCGCAGCGGGCCCGACAGCGCCACCTCGAGCTTCTTCGTCTGCGTGGGCGATCAGCCCGAGCTGGACTTCGCCGGCCGCCGCAACCCCGACGGCCAGGGCTTCGCGGCCTTCGGCCGCGTTGTGCGCGGCATGGACGTGGTGCGGAAGATCCACTCGGCCGAGGCCACGGGCGAGCGGCTGACACCGCCGATGCGGATCACGAGGGCGGCGCGTACCGCGCCGGGTCGCAGGCCATCGCCGGAGTGAAGTGCGCGGAGAGGACCTTGAGGTCCACCGCGTAGTCCCCCGACGGCGCGTAGAGCGGCAGCGCCCGCACCGCACGCGCCGCGTAGTCGAGTGCGATCGGGAGGACCGGAACGTGCGCCGCGATCGCGATACGGTGGAAGCCGGTCTTCCAGTGCGTGACCAAGCGTCGCGTTCCCTCCGGTGCGACGACCAGCCACAGCGGCACGCCCGAAGCGAACTCCGCGGCCACCCGCTCGGTGAAGCCCTCGGCCGAGTGCCGGTCCACGGGGATCCCGCCGACTCCGCGCATGAGCACACCCAGCGGGAAGCGGAACAGCGTGTGCTTGGCGATGAAGCGAACGCGGAGGCCGAGCGCCCACTTCGCTGCGAGACCGAACACGAAGTCCCAGTTCGAGGTGTGAGGCGCCACGATCAGCACGCACTGGGACAAGTCGGGGAAGTCGCCTTCGACGCGCCAGCCCGAGAGCCGCAGCATCAGCCGGCCGAAGGGACGCGTCAGTCGGCCGCCGCTCTTCGGGACCCTGGGGCCGAGGGCCGGGACCGCCACGCCGTCAGCGCTTCTCGCCGCCGCAGTCGTCGCACGGGCACAACCCGCGCAGCAGTCGGAAGCTGTAGATCCCCGTGGAGTGGCCGTCCTGCCAGGTGAAGGCCACCGCGTAGTTGCCGACGCCCTCGAGGTGCACGAGATCCTGCTTGCTCAGGTCGAGATAGCGCGGCTTGAAGGCGTGGCCCTGGCACATCGCGCAGGGACACCAGCTGCGCAGGTAGTCGAGCCGGTAGCTGGACACGTGGCCGTCGTCCCACTCCACCACCAGTCGCTGGTTCGCCTTCTCGTGACGGACCTCGACGGGCTCGGGGATGGGAGGGGGCGCGGAGCTCACGACGTGCTGGTCAAGAGCCGGGCTCCACGGACTCGGAGGCGATGCGCCATGCGCCGCCTTCCTGGACCAGCTCGCAGACGAGCGTCTCGCGGATGCCGCTCTTCGAGACGATCCGGGCACGCACCACCGCGCGATCGTTGACGCGGTTGAAGGTGCCGGCCGGCGGCCACACGCCCACCTCGGCGTTGTCCTTCAAGCTGGTGTGTGCGTCGACGAGGGCCTGGAAGTCCTCCGGAGAAACCCGCGAGCGGTGTTCCTCCGTGAGCTGCGCATAGGCCCCGGCGACGTCGCCGGCACGGATCTTCGCGACGTGATCGGAGACCGCGTCGAGCGGGCCGCGCGTGGCGAAGTAGAAGCCGCCGCCCAGCAACGCTACGCAGCAAGCGACCATCGTGAGGCATCCGCCGCAGCCGAGCCCGATCCAGAACAGCGGGCCGCGGCCCTTCTTCGCCGGAGCCGGCGTTGATACGCGAGGGGCGGCGGGCGGCGCGGCGGAGGGCGCA
>DATFEN010000217.1:0-18098 GCA_035251085.1 Vicinamibacteria bacterium
TGGAGTCGACGCGGACCCCGCGCTTCTACTTCGACCTCCGACGCGAGTGCCAGGCGCAGAGGGCCGGCGAGGCGGCCTTCACCCCGCCCATCTCCCTCGTCGTCGCGTGCAAGGCGGCGCTCGACTTCGTGGCGGCGCTCGGAGGAGTCGACGCGCTGGTGCGGAACGCTGCGGCGCTGGCGGAGATGACGCGGGCCGCGGCCGCCGCCATCGGCGTGCCTCTCGTGGCGCCGCGGCATCACGGCGACGCGCTGACCGCCCTATACCCGCCCCAGGGCCTCGAGGCCGGCGCGATCGTGAAGGCGCTGAAGGAAGAGTTCGCGTCCACGGTTGCCGGTGGTCAAGGACAGCTCAAGGGGAAGATCCTCCGCGTCGCTCACCTCGGCTACTACGATGCGACCGACATCCTCGGCCTGCTCGGCACCCTGGAGATCGTGCTGCGGCGGCTTGGGCATCGCTTCGATGCGGGCGCGGGCGTCGCCGCGGCGCAGGCGGCGTACCTCCAACGGAACGGATAGCTTTGAAGGAACGGATCCTGGTCCTGGAGGGCATCACCGAACGCGGGCTAGCCCTGTTGAAGGCCGAGGGCTTCACTATCGACGAGAGCAAGGCCCTGCCGCCCGCCGAGCTGGCGAGGATGGTGGGCGAGTACGACGCGATGACGATCCGCAGCGGCAGCCAGATCACGGCCGAGGTGATCGAGGCGGCGAAGAAGCTCCGCGTCATCGGCCGGCCCGGCATCGGCGTCGACAACGTGGACCTCGAAGCCGCAACCCGCCATGGCGTGATCGTCATGAACTCGCCCGGCGGGAACATGGTGTCGACCGCCGAGCTGGCTCTCGGCCTGCTGCTGTGCGTCGCCAGGCCCATCGCGGCCGCGGACGCGGCGATGAAGGCGGGAAGGTGGGAGCGCAAGGCCTCGGCCGGCGTCGAGCTTCACGGCAAGCGGATCGGCATCGTGGGCCTCGGGCGCATCGGCCGCGAGATGGCGACGCGCTGCCGGGCCCTCGGGCTCGACGTCGCCGCCTACGATCCGTTCGTCGCCCCCGCCATCGCCGAGTCGCTCCAGGTCAAGCTGCTCTCCTTCGACGAGCTGCTCGCCAGCTCCGACTTCCTCACCCTGCACAGCGTGCTGACCAGGGAGACGCGCCAGCTGCTCGGCCAGGACGCGCTCGCCAAGGCCAAGCCCGGCATCCGCATCGTCAACGCCGCCCGCGGCGAGCTGATCGACGAAGAGGCGCTGCTCGAGGCGCTCGATTCCGGTCGCGTCGCGGCGGCGGCCCTCGACGTGCATGCCCAGGAGCCGCCGGCCGACTGGCGCCTGGCGAAGCATCCGCGCGTGGTCGCGACGCCGCACGTCGGCGCCCAGACGGGAGAGGCCCAGGAGCGCGTCGGCACCGAGATCGCTGTCCAGGTCCGAGACTTTCTCAAAGGCGGGCTGATCCAGAACGCCGTCAACTTCTTCTCGCTCTCGGGCGAGCTGTACGACCAGGTGCGGCCGGCGATGGAGCTGGCGGAGCGCCTCGGCGCGTTCCTGTCCCAGGTGCTCCCGGGCGCGATCGAGCGCGTCGAGCTGGGTCTCTACGGCGAGCTGCTCGAGCTGGACGCCAAGCCGATCCTCTCGGCCGCGGTCCTGGGCGTGCTCCGGCCGGCGGCCCAGGGCAACCTGACGATCGTGAACGCGCGGGCGATCGCCGAGGAGAAGGGCATCGAGGTGGTGGAGTCGACTTCGAGCACGCGCATCGCCTTCTCGAACCTGATGGCGCTGCGGCTGAAGACCAGGGAGGGCGAGTTCTCCGTGGCGGGCACGCTGTTCGGCCCCAACCACCTGCGCCTCGTGGACGTGGACGGCGTCGAGGTGGACGCGATCCCCCAGGGCAGCCTGCTCCTCGTGAAGAACGACGACATGCCCGGCGTCGTCGGGCATCTCGGCACGCTGCTCGGCGCCCGCTCGATCAACATCGCCCGCATGACGGTGGGCCGCAAGCCCGGCAGCAGCCGCGCGGTCATGCTGATCGAGGTGGACAGCGACGTGCCGGGCGACGTGCTGGCCGAGGTGGCCGGAGTGCCCGGCGTCCGCGAGGCGCGCGCGATCCGCCTGAGCTGACGTTGCTCAGCCCATCTGGGCGCAGATCGCGTCGCCGAACTCGCTGCAGCGTACCTCCCGGGCTCCCTCCATGAGGCGGGCGAAGTCGTAGGTCACGGTCTTCGCGGCGATCGCCCCATCCACGCCCTTGATGATCAGGTCGGCCGCCTCCGTCCAGCCCATGTAGCGCAGCATCATCTCGCCGGAGAGCACGACGGACCCGGGATTGACCTTGTCCTGGTTCGCGTACTTCGGCGCAGTCCCGTGGGTGGCCTCGAACACGGCATGGCCCGTGTCGTAGTTGATGTTGCCGCCCGGTGCAATGCCGATGCCGCCGACCTGCGCCGCCAGGGCGTCGGACAGGTAGTCGCCGTTCAGGTTGAGCGTGGCGATCACGTCGAACTCGTCGGGGCGAGTGAGGACCTGCTGGAGCGTGATGTCCGCGATCGTGTCCTTGATCAGGACCTTGCCCGGCGCCGCCTTTCCGCGATCCCAGGTCCAGGTCGCGTCGCCGAAGTCGCGTTCGGCGAGCGCATAGCCCCAGTTGCGGAAGGCGCCCTCGGTGAACTTCATGATGTTGCCCTTGTGGACGAGGGTCACGCTCTTGCGGCCGTTGTCCAGCGCGTAGCGGATCGCCGCACGGATCAGCCGTTCGCTGCCTTCCTGCGAGACGGGCTTGAAGCCGATGGCGGAGCTGCCCGGAAAGCGGACCTTCCGGTACGCCTGCGGGAAGGTCTCCTGCAGGAATGCCAGCACCTTGCGGGCGTCCTCGCTTCCACTCTCGAACTCGATGCCGGCATAGATGTCCTCGGTGTTCTCCCTGAAGATCACCATGTCGACCTTGTCCGGCTGCCGCACGGGAGAGGGCACGCCCTTGAACCAGCGGACCGGGCGCAGGCAGACGTAGAGATCGAGGAGCTGGCGCAGCGCGACGTTCAGCGAGCGGATGCCGCCGCCGACCGGAGTGGTGAGCGGGCCCTTGATCCCCACCCGGAACTCGCGGAAGGCCTCCACGGTCTCGTCGGGCAGCCAGCTACCGAAGGCCACGTGGGACTTCTCACCGGCGAAGACCTCCATCCAGCGAATGCTCCGCCGGCCGCCGTAGGCCTTCGCGACCGCCGTGTCGATGACGCGGACGGCGGCCCGCCAGATGTCGGGGCCGGTGCCGTCGCCCTCGATGAACGGGATGATGGGCTGGTCCGGCACCGCGAGCTTGCCGTCGCGGATGCCGATGCCGCTCCCGGATGACGGCACTTTTGCGTGCTCGTAGGCCATCCTGTGTTCCTCCAGCGCGGGATTCTAACGGTTCTCGACGGCTCGAAGCCGCTGCTCCGGGCGGTAGGGAAAGATGTCCACGATCTCGCCGCCTTCGATGCGCGCCTGGAGCCCCTGCCAATACTCGGGTGTGAGGAGCTCTCCGTGGGCCGCGCGGAAGGCGGACAGTAGCGCAGGCCGCAGTCCCAGGAAGGGGACGAACTCCTCCGGGAACACGTCGGTCGGCCCCACGTAGAACCAGGGCTCCGCAGCGCGCTCCTCTTCGTCGTTACGCGGGACCGGCAGGCGTCGGAAACGGCAGTCCGTGACGCGCGCCAGCTCGTCGTAGTCGTAGAAGACGACGCGGCCGTGGCGCGTGACGCCGAAATTCTTGAGGAGGACGTCGCCGGGAAAGATGTTCGTGGCGGCGAGGTCCCGGATCGCTTGGCCGTAGTCGATCACGGCCGCCCGGGCCTCGCCGGGGGACGACTCGGCCACGTACAGGTTGAGTGGCCTCAGGCGGCGCTCCAGGTAGACGTGGCGGATGTCGACGTATTCCTCGCCGGCGATCACGCTCCCGGCAGCGGTGGCCAGGAGCTCGCCCAGGACCGGCGCGCAGAAGCGCGCGCGGCGGAAGCGCAGGTGCTCGAACTCCTGCGCATCCACGAGGCGACCCGCACGGTCGTGGCGGAACACGAGGTCGTACTTCTCCATGACGCCTTGCCGCGTGATGGCCTTCGGCTCGGGGAAGCCGTCGCGGATCACCTTGAAGACGAGATCGAAGGAGGGCAGTGTGAACACCGCCATCACCATGCCGCGCTCGCCCGGCGCGGGCTCGAAGCGCGCCTGGCTGTCACGCAGGTGCTCAGCCAGCTCCCGGTACAGCTCGGTCTTGCCGTGACGGTTGTGCCCCAGGGCGGTGTACAGCTCGTTGCGGCGCTTGCCGGGCATGATGGCATTCAGGAAGCCCACGAGCGCGGCGGGGCAGGCCGTCTCCACGGCGAAATACGACCGCGTGAAGCCGAACACGATGCTGGCGGAAGCTTCGTCGAGCAGCACGGCGTCCACGCGAACCCCATCCCGTTCGTTGAGCAGCGCTAGGACCAGGGGAAGCTGGCGGTCGCCGCGGCCGCACAGCCGCCCCACCAGGTAGGCGCCCTTTCCCCTGTAGAAGAGGGCCGGCACCACGTCCGCGGCGATTGCTCCGCCCGGCCAGCGACCGACGCTCGCTTCGACGCGCCCGGCCACCGCGCGAGCGGCGCTCTCGACGTCGGCCCAGGGGGCGGCGACGGGTGCGCGCAGGAGCAGCCTGGTGAGGAAGTCGCTGGTGGCGCCAAGACGGCTGTGGCGCTCGTAGGCGAGCATCGACCGCGGGGCGACAGGCTCGACGTCCGAGGCGACGAACTCGAGCGCCGGGTCCACGCCACGGATGCGGAAGAGGCGTCGCGCAACGGAGTTGAAGAAGGTCTCGGCCAGCTCCCGGTCATTGCGGCCCGCCACCAGCGCCGCGTATCGCTCCTTGAGCGCCGGCGTGACCGATCCCGGTCGGGCGTCGGCCCCGAGGCTGCGCTTCAGCTCGCCGAGAGCCTGCTCGACGGCACGCCTGTAGAGCTGGAGGCGCTCGACGGCGTCCTGCTGGGCCGAGCGCCAGTCCCGCGTCGCGAAACGCTGCGGGGCCCGACGGGTCACGGCGCTGAACGATTCGTCGAACGCGAGGAAGGCCTCGTGGATGATCGCTGCGGCGTGCGTCAAGCTGGATCGCAATATAGCCCGTAGTACAATCCGCGCCACTAGGAGGACCCAGCTCAAGCAATGGACACCAAAGTCACGGTGGTGGGGGCAGGTCACGTCGGAGCCACGCTGGCGCAGCGCCTCGCGGACCGCGAGCTGAGCGACGTCGTCCTCATCGACATCGTCCCGGACATGCCGCAGGGCAAGGGTCTCGACATCGCCGAGGCCATGCCGGTCGAATGCTCCGACTCGCGCGTCGTCGGCACCAACGACTACAAGGACACCGCCGGCTCGGAGGTCGTGGTCATCACCGCAGGCATCGCGCGCAAGCCCGGGATGAGCCGTGACGACCTGCTGAACACGAACCATAAGATCGTCAAGGAGTGCACCGAGAACGTCCTGAAGCACTCTCCCGATGCGATCCTGATCGTGGTGTCCAACCCGCTCGATGCCATGTGCCAGGTGGCCTACAAGGTCTCGGGGCTGCCGCGCCAGCGCGTGTTCGGGATGGCGGGCGTGCTCGACAGCGCCCGCATGCGCACCTTCATAGCGATGGAGCTGGGCGTCTCGGTCGAGAACGTCCATGCGTTCGTGCTGGGTGGCCACGGCGACACCATGGTCCCGCTGCCGCGCTTCTCGACGGTGGCGGGCGTGCCGATGACGGAGCTGATGCCCGCCGAGCGCGTGAAGGCCATCTGCGACCGGACCGCAAACGGCGGCGCCGAGATCGTGAAGCTCCTGAAGACGGGCTCCGCCTATTACGCGCCGTCGTCGTCCACGGCCGAGATGGTCGAGGCGGTGCTGCGCGACAAGCACAAGATCCTGCCGTCGTGCTGCTACCTCGACGGCGAGTTCGGCATCAAGAACCTATACGTGGGCGTACCGGCGCAGCTCGGCGCGAAGGGCGTGGAGAAGATCTGGGAGTTCACGCTGACCGACGGGGAGATGCAGGCCCTGCACAAGTCCGCGGCCGCCGTGAAAGAGCTGGTGGACGTGTTGAAGCTATGAGCGCCCCCCGCCTCGCCGCAGCCCTGCTGGCCGCAACGCTCGCGGCCTGCGGCGGGTCGGACACAGGCCCCGCGCCGATGGCGTCGACCCCGACCACCGCAACGGCGCAATCCTACAACATGCGCCTCCTGGCCCACGTCGACCTCGACGCGTTGGCAGCGGCGCCGCCCGCGACCCAGCATCACGACGAGCCGATCGAAGGCCTGGGGGCGCTCTCGGGCTCCGGCAACTGGGGCTACACGACGGCGGACGGACGGCGCTTCGCGCTGACGGGCACGTCCGTCGGGCTCTCCATCGTCGAGGTGACGCAGCCGGAGCGGCCCGAGAGCATTGCCCTCATCCCCGGCCCGTCCAGCCAGTGGCGCGAGGTGAGGACCTGGGGACGGTTCGCCTACGTCACGACGGAGGCGGTCCACGGCCTCGACGTCGTCGACCTGCGGAACCCGGACCGCCCCGTGAAGGTGCGCACCTGGAACCAGACCTTCGCCTCGGCCCACACGGTGTGCGTGGACGACGCGCGAGGGTTGCTGTTCGTCAACGGCACGCGGAACGTGGCGCGCGAGGCCACGGGGATGCGCGTCCTCGACGTGCGCCGCGATCCGACCAACCCGCGCGAGGTGGGCAGCTTCGGCGACTTCTACATCCACGACTGCTACGTCCGGGGCAACTACTTGTTCGCCTCCTCGATCTACGAGGGCTTCGAGGCCGTCCTGGACATCTCACAGCCGGCGCGGGTCCGCGAGCTGACGCGCTTCTCGACGGGTGGACGCTTCACGCACAACTCCTGGGTGACCGCCGATGGCCGCCACGTGTTCACGACCGACGAGCGCCCCGGACGGCCTCTTGAGGGCTGGGACATCAGCGATCTGATGAACCCCCACAAGGTATCGGAGTACATCGCGCAGCCCGGAACGATCCCCCACAACGTGATGATCGACGGCAACCGCATGCTGGTGTCCCATTACACCGAGGGCGTGCACCTGCTCGACGTCCGCGATCCGGCGCAGCTGCGCGTGCTTGGCTTCTACGACACGTTCGAGGGCAGCTTCGGCGGCTTCGCCGGCGACTGGGGCGCCTACATCTTCCCGGCCAGCAACCTGATCCTGGCGAGCGACCTGCAGGGCGGTCTGTTCGTCGTGGAGTACACCGGAAGCTGACGGCCCGTCCCGCCTGGACGAAAGAATGCTCAAGAAGCTGTTGACGCTGCGGCGCGAGCCAGACTCCCACTGGGTCGGCGACGGCTTCCCGGTGCGGACCCTCTTCTCCTACGTGGAGATGGGCGAGGAGCTGAGCCCTTTCCTGCTGCTGGACCATGCCGGCCCCACCGCCTTTCCGCCGTCGACGACGGCGCGCGGAGTCGGCTTCCACCCGCATCGGGGCTTCGAGACCGTCACGATCGTTTTCCAAGGTGAGCTCGAGCATCGCGACACCGCGGGCAATTCGGGTCGCATCGGTCCGGGGGACGTGCAGTGGATGACGGCGGCCTCCGGGGTGCTCCACGAGGAGATGCACTCTCGAGAATTCAGCCGACAGGGCGGCACTCTTCAGATGGCTCAGCTCTGGGTGAACCTGCCCGCGAACCAGAAGATGTCCGCGCCACGGTATCAGGCGATCGTCGGCGCCGACATTCCGAGCGTCAGCCTCTCCGACGGCGGCGGCACCGTGCGCGTGATCGCCGGAGACTTCGCGGGCGCGAAGGGGCCCGCCCGGACCGTGACGCCGATGAACGTGTGGGACGTTCGCCTGAAGGAGGGCGCCCGCCTCGAGCTCGGCCTGCTGCCCGGACACACCGCCGCGCTGGTCGTCCTGACCGGCGCCGTCCTGCTCAACGGAGAACGCGAGGCGACCGAGTCGACGCTGGCCGTGTTCGACCGCGAGGGAGAGGACCTGGAGGTCGACGCGCGCCTGGACGCGCTGCTGCTGCTCCTGTCCGGCGAGCCGATCCGCGAGCCGATCGTCGGCCGGGGTCCATTCGTGATGAACACGGAGTCGGAGATCCGACAGGCCTATCGAGACTTCACGAACGGGCGCATGGGTAGCTTCCCGGCCTGAGCGGCGTCGTCTACTCGGTCTCCACCTCTTCGAAGCTGCGTACCGCCATGTGCGACGACGAGGGGGGCGGCTCCGCACCGTCCCGCAGGCTCAGGGCAGTACGCATCCCGGCGGTCGCGGCCGCATCCAGCTCGGCCGCGACGTCCGATAGGAACAGCATGGCGCCGGGATCGACGCCCAGCGCGCTCGCGATCCGTTCATAGCTGGCGGCGTCTCGCTTCGCGCCCGTCGTCGTGTCGAAATAGGCGTCGATGTGTGCGGTGAGGTCGCCCGCGGTCGAGTTGGCGAAGAGCAGACGTTGCGCCAGCACGCTGCCGGAAGAGAATATCGCGATGCGCCGGCCATCGCGGCGCCAGCGCTCGAATGCGCGTGGCACGTCGGGGTAGACCGTGCCGCGCAGCTCGCCGCGATGGTAGCCCTCCGCCCAGATCCGCCCCTGGACCGACTTGAGGCCCGTGGACTTGCGGTCCTGATCCATGAGCCAGGCCAGGTACGCGGCGACCGCGCCGGGCTCGGACCGCCACGGCGGCGCCGCTCCTGTTTCGCGGGCGTGCTCCGCTGCGAGCCGCTCCACCTCCGCGCGTGTGTCGTCCTCGCTCCAGTGCTCCACGAGATACGCTTCGAGGCGCGCCCGAGCGTAGGGGAACAGCGTCCGGTAGACGTAGTCCACCGGCGTCGTGGTGCCCTCGACGTCGAGGAGCAACACGTGGATCCGGTCCACGCTCAGAGCGACGGCGCGACCTTCGCGGGCCCGAGGCAGACGGGCTCGTAGCCCTTCTCGGCGCCGCTCTCCGTGTAGCGGGGAGTCCAGCCCGCCTGGTCCTGGAACAGC
Organism: Vicinamibacteria bacterium; assembly: GCA_035251085.1. Lineage (GTDB taxonomy): Bacteria > Acidobacteriota > Vicinamibacteria > Fen-336 > Fen-336 > DATFEN01. Next base: position 8,964 of record DATFEN010000217.1, read on the forward strand.
CGGATCGCGCGGATCTCGCGGCTCGCGCACAGGTCGAACCAGTGCCAGGTGCCGCGCGGGACGCGGATCAGGTCGCCCGCGGCGACCTCGATCGCGTGCACGGGACCGCCGCGCGGATGGATGTGAAACAGTCCGCTGCCCTTGATGATGAAACGCACCTCGTCCTCGTCGTGCCAGTGCTCGCGGCTGAACTTCGCGAGCATGGCGTCCAGGCCGGGCGTCAGCGGTGTCACGTCGATCACATCCGCGGTGACGTAGCCGCCGGACTGCTTGAGGCGCTCGATCTCGGGCGCGTAGGCCTCGAGAACCTCGCTCGGCGGCGCGCCCGCCTCGACCGGCCGTGTCGCCTCCCAGCGTTCGTACGTGATGCCGATGCGGCCCAGCGCCTCGCGGACCTCCGCGTCGCCGGCGATGGTGCGTCCCTCCGATGGGATCCTCACGACTGCCATGTCGACCTCCCTGTCACCTCCAAGAGGTACTCGAGGGCCTCGACGTGCCGGCGCGTCACGGCGGTGTCGCGGCCCCACGTGTAGAGCCCGTGGCCTCGGATCAGGAGGCCATGGGCCGAAGGCTCGCGCGCCAGCGCCGCCTCCACCTCCTGGACGCCCTCCGTCCAGTCCTGGGTATTCGCCACGATGGGCAGCACCTCGCGGTGCTCGTGGCTCTCGACCCCGTCGAGCGCCTTGAGCATCTCGAGGCCTTCGAGCGCGAGTGCCTCTCCACGAGCGGAGAGGACGGCGGCCCACATCGAATGGGTGTGGGCCACGGCCCCGGCGTTGCGCGAGCGAACGATCGCCAGGTGGATCGCCGCTTCGGCGGACGGCCGGCCCTCTCCGCGGACGAGCGCGCCCATCCCGTCGATCTCGAGGATCGCCTGAGGCGAGAGCGCGCCCTTGTCGACGCCGCTCGGCGTGATGGCGAGGCGCAGCGGCTGCCGCGACACGACGGCGCTGAAGTTGCCGCTCGTCGCCGGCACGGAGCCGCGGCCGGCGCACGCGCGCGCCAGCTCGCAGACCTGCTCCGCCGCGGCCTCGAAGTCGCCCATCCTGACCATTGTACGGCTCAGGTGCTCAGGCTCTCGGCGCGAGCAGGCCAGCGAGAGCGACGGCCGCAGGCAGGGCCTGCACGACGAGGATACGGCGTGAGACCGTCGCCGCTCCGAAGACGCCCGCCACCACGACGCAGGTCAAGCCGATGGCCAGCCCGCCAATCGCGACCACGGCGCCGATCGAGAGCCCGCCGAACGTCAGGCCGCCGATGGCCAGCCCGCGGAGCGCGAACAGGCCGCGCGCGAGCCCGCCCATGGCGATCACGCCGGTGGCCATGTCGCCGATCGCGACGATGCCCTTGGCGTGGCCGCGGAGCTCACCGCGCTCCGGATCCGGGCCGACGGCAATCGCCAGCAGCGGAACGTCGGCGAAGGTGAGGGACGAGCGATAGCGGATGCCGCGCGGACCGGCGCGCTTCACCGCCGCGAGCTGCTGCTCCAGCTCGGCGACCCGGCGCTCGAGATCGCGCTGGTCGGTCATCGTGCGTGCCTCGTCCAGTCCGAGCGGTCAGCCCGCGGCGCTGTCTCCGGCCTTCGCCGCTCGCCGGCCGCTCGCGAGCACGGCCTTCAGGTAGTCCCGGTTCAGCCGCGCGATGAACGCGATGCTGATCCCCTTCGGGCAGGCCGCCTCGCAGTCGCGATGGTTCGTGCAGGTGCCGAAGCCCGCGGCGTCCATGGCCTCCACCATGTTCAGCACGCGGCTCTCCTTCTCCGGCTGCCCCTGCGGCAGCAGGTTCAGGTGCGAGGCCTTGGCCGAGACGAACAGCATGGCCGAGGCGTTGGGGCAGGCGGCGACGCACGCGCCGCAGCCGATGCACGCCGCGGCGTCCATCGCCAGCTCGGCGTTCTCCTTCGGCACCGGGATCGCGTTGCCGTCGGGCGCCGAGCCCGTCGGCGCCGTGATGAAGCCGCCGGCGGCGATGATCGCGTCGAAAGGAGAGCGGTCGACCACGAGGTCCTTGATCACCGGGAACGCCGTGGCGCGCCAGGGCTCGATGCTGATCTCGTCGCCGTGACGGAAGCTTCGCATGTGGAGCTGGCAGACCGTCGTCGCACGGCGCGGCCCGTGGGGCAGGCCGTTGATGACCATCCCACACGTCCCGCAGATGCCCTCGCGGCAGTCGTGATCGAAGGCGATCGGCTCCTCGCCGCGCTCGATCAGGCCCTCGTTGACGACGTCGAGCATCTCGAGGAACGACATCTCGGGGCTGATGCCCCTGGCCTCGTACGTGACGAAGCGACCGTCGGCCTTCGCGTGCGCCTGGCGCCAGACGTGCAGCTTGAGGTCCATCGTCTGCGCGCTCACTTGTAGCTCCGCTGTGCGAGGTGAACGTTTTCGAAGCGCAGCGGCTCGACGTGCCGCTTCGGCCGGCTGCCCTCGCCCTGGTATTCCCAGGCGGCCACGTGGCAGAACCTCTCGTCGTCGCGGAGCGCTTCGCCGTCGGGGGTCTGGTACTCCTCGCGGAAGTGGCCGCCGCAGCTCTCCTCGCGTTCCAGGGCGTCGAGGCACATCAGCTCGCCGAGATCGAGGAAGTCGGCCACGCGGCCGGCCTTCTCGAGGGACTGGTTCAGGCCGGCGGGATCGCCCAGCACCGTCACGTCCTTCCAGTACTGCTCCCGCAGCGCCGGGATCTTCTGGAGCGCGGCCTCGAGGCCCTGGCGGTTGCGGGCCATGCCGCAGTGCTCCCACATGATCCTGCCGAGCTCGCGGTGGAAGGAGTCCACCGTGCGCTTGCCCTTCACCGCCATCAGTCGATCGACGCGCGCGCGCACCTCGGCCTCGACCTTCCTGAACTCGGGGTGGTCGCTGCCCACTCGGGTCTGCGGCGTCGAGGCCAGGTAGTGGCCGATCGTGTAGGGGACGATGAAGTACCCGTCGGCCAGCCCCTGCATCAGCGCCGACGCACCCAGGCGGTTCGCGCCGTGGTCCGAGAAGTTCGCCTCGCCGATCACGTGGAGGCCCGGGATCGTGCTCATGAGGTTGTAGTCGACCCACAGCCCGCCCATCGTGTAGTGGCTGGCCGGATAGATGCGCATCGGCACCTTGTAGGGGTTCTCGTCGGTGATGCGCTCGTACATCTCGAACAGGTTGCCGTACTTCTCGCGGATGACGCCCTCGCCGAGGCGCTGGATGGCGTCGGCGAAGTCGAGGTACACGCCCAGCCTGCTGTCGCCCACGCCGCGGCCCTCGTCGCACACTTGCTTCGCCGCACGCGACGAGATGTCGCGGGGCGCGAGGTTCCCGAAGCTCGGGTACTTCCGCTCGAGGTAGTAGTCGCGCTCGGCCTCGGGGATTTGCGAAGGCGGGCGCGTGTCGCCTTTCTGCTTGGGCACCCAGACGCGGCCGTCGTTGCGGAGCGACTCGCTCATCAGCGTGAGCTTCGACTGGTAGTCGCCGTGGACCGGGATGCAGGTGGGATGGATCTGCGTGTAGCAGGGGTTGCCGAAGGCCGCGCCCTTCTTGTAGGCGCGCCATATCGCCGTCGCGTTGCAACCCTTGGCGTAGGTCGCGAGGTAGAAGACGTTGCCGTAGCCGCCGGTGGCCAGGATCACGGCGTCGGCCGCCCAGGACTCGATCGCTCCCGTGACCATGTCGCGCGTGACGATGCCTCGGGCGCGGCCGTCCACCAGCACCGGCTCGAGCATCTCGTGGCGAGCGAACATCTTCACCTTGCCGGCGCCGATCTGGCGCTCCAGCGCCTGGTAGGCCCCGAGCAGGAGCTGCTGGCCGGTCTGGCCGCGCGCGTAGAACGTGCGTGAGACCTGGGCGCCGCCGAAGCTGCGGTTCGCGAGGCTGCCGCCGTACTCGCGGGCGAAGGGCACCCCCTGGGCCACGCACTGGTCGATGATGTTCGTGCTCACCTGCGCGAGCCGGTACACGTTGGCCTCGCGGGCGCGGAAGTCGCCGCCCTTCACGGTGTCGTAGAACAGCCGGAACACGCTGTCGCCGTCGTTCTGGTAGTTCTTGGCGGCGTTGATGCCGCCCTGAGCAGCGATCGAGTGGGCGCGGCGCGGGCTGTCCTGGTAGCAGAAGCAGAGGACGTTGTAGCCCAGCTCCGCCATCGTGGCCGAGGCGGAGGCGCCTGCCAGCCCCGAGCCCACGACGATGATGGTGTACTTGCGCTTGTTGGCCGGGTTCACCAGCTTCATGTCGAAGCGGTGCTTGTCCCACTTCCGCTCGATGGGGCCGTCGGGGACGCTCGACCGGAGCTCCATGGGCCTACCTGGCGACCGCGGCCTGGGCGGCCACTGGATGCGCCTCTTGGATCAGGCCCGCCAGCACTCCGACGGGCACGGCGAGAAAGCCGAGGACGACGAGCAGCGTGAAGGCGGTCGCGGCGTTCTCGCGGAGCGCGTCGTAGCGCGGGTGGGCGAGGCCAAAGGTCTGGGTCATGCTCCACACGCCGTGCCACAGGTGGAGGCCGAGGCAGGCCATCGCCAGGAAGTAGAAGCCCGTGACCCAGATTACGTTGAAGCCGGTCACCACGTTGTGGGTCACGGCGCCCTCGACGAAATCGGGATGAGCGCTCCCCAGGGTGAAGTGCAGCACGTGGTAGACGATGAAGACGAGCAGCACCACGCCGCTCAGGCGCATGGAGCGTGAGGCGTAGGTCGAGTCCTGCGGCGCGAGCGACCGGTAGCCACACGCGCGCGCGCCGCGGCTCGTGAGCGTCAGCGACGCGGCCGCCCAGACGTGGAGGAGCGCGGCCCCCAGCAGGCCCAGGCGGAACGTCCAGAGCAGCGGGGGCACGCGGCGCAGGGCCGCGCCGTACTCGTCGAGCTTCGTGGGGCCGGCGAACGCCTGCATGTTGCCCGCCATGTGGGCGAGCACGAAGCCGAACAGCGCCACGCCCGTCACGGCCATGATGGCCTTGCGGCCGATGGACGAGCGCAGGAGGGCCAGGAGCGCGTTCATCCTTCCATTCCCGGAGAGCCGGATCTTATTCGGTCGCCAGCGAGCGCGCAACGCCACGCGGCCGCGCCCGTACGGGCTGCAGCAGCAGCCGTAGCAGCAAGCTCTGGAAGGTCGGCTCGCCGTAGATGCCGTGATGGTCGGCGTGCCCGAAGAAGGCGCGCGCGACCTCGGGGATCCCGCAGCCCGGCTCGTCGGGGTTGGCCTCGTCCAGATGCGAGGCGAGCACGGACGCGCGTGTGACGCGCCCGTCCCCGGCTTCGAGCATCGCCTGAGCCTCGGCCACGCTCCACGGCTCCAGGCGGGGCTTGCCTCCGCGCCGCTTCGGGACGACCGCACGGGCGGGCGTTGCCAGGCAGTCGCCTCCCAGCACCACCACGCGGATCGGGCAGGCCGACTCGGGCTGCCTTGCGAGCGCCTGCTGAAACGCCCTCGAGCGCGCGAGGACCGCTGCCAGGAAATCGTGCTCGACGGTCCGGGCGCGGCGGCTCCAAGGGCCCCAGCCGAAACGCTCCCAGCACTCGGCATCGAGCAGATCCGCGTCGATCGGCGCGCCTTTGTCGTCGAGCAGCGGGCGGGCCTCCCGCGGCGGGAGCAGCTGGTAGAGCGCCGGCATGTGGCACACCACGGGGGCGGCGAGGGTCGTCGACGAGAAGCCGACGCGGCTGCCGTTGAGCAGCGCATCGAGTGCCGGGATGCTCCCCCCGCTGGGCGTCGCCACCAGCACGAGGTTGGCGATCCGCCGCGCGCCCGCCCAGGTCACCGGGCCTCCGGGCTCCGCGCCGCCGTAGCGGAGGAAGTAGCGGGCCACGAGGCCGCCCATGCTGTGGCCCAGGACGTTGAAGCGGGCGTGGGGATCGCCGCGCTTCGACGCCAAGAGGTCGAGCGCGTCCCCCAGCAGGCCAGCCGACTCCACCAGGTCGCGGCGCCAGTCGTATCCGAAGACGTGATACGTGGGCGCTCCGGTGTCGGTGTCGCGCTTGAAGCCGGCGTCGTTCAGGAGGTCGAGGAGGTCCGCGTACTCGGTGAAGCCGAAGAGCCGGGGCAGCGCCGCGTCGACTCCCAGGAGCCCGCCCGGCACGAGAGCATCCCGGCTGTCGCTGAACGGCAGCCGGGCCGGCAGGGCGATGTCGTGGGCGCCGAGGGCGTTGCCGAGGTTCAGCCAGACTTGCGTCCCGTCCGGCCGCAAGAGCTGGCTACCGAGCAGCCCCGGCACGACGACCGTCGGGGGCACTTCGGCCTCGGGATCGAGTGACAACAGGCGGGGATCGAGGGCCGGCCGCGGAGCCAATGCCCGTAGCAGAACCGTGCCCGCGGCGCCGGCGAGCAGGCCCGCGGCGAACGGCAGCCACGCGCTCCGGCCGGGCACGCTTCCGGGAGCGTCATCCTCCATCTTCATTTCATTGTAGGCGTCTCTTGACAGGAACGGGGCCTCGCCAGAGACTGCGCGGCCGAGATGAACGCTCTCCTGCTTCCGCTGCTGCTGGCCGCGGGCTCTTCGGCCGATGTCCGACCTGAAGCCCTGCGCGCTCATATGGGCTTCCTCGCGTCGGACCTGCTCGAGGGTCGCCGCACTGGGACGCCCGGCTACGATCTCGCCGCGGCATACGTCGCGTCGCGCTTCGAGGCAGTGGGGATCGCACCCGGCGCCGCAGGCCGCTACTTCCAGTCCGTGCCGTTCCGCGAGGGCGTGGTGGATCAAGCAAAGACCGAGATGATGGTGCGCCGCGGCGGTCAGGAGCGGCGGCTCGGGCTCGGCGAGGACTTCCTGGCCGCGCCGGGCCTGAGCCTGGAGCGTGGCGAACTGGACGCCCCCGTCGTCTATGTGGGCTACGGCGTCACGGCGCCGGAGCGCGGGTACGACGACTACGCCGGCTTGGACGTGCGCGGCAAGTTCGTCGTCTTCGCGGGCGGCGCGCCTCCCGGCTTCCCGAGCGACGAGCGCGCCCACCACAGCAACCGCCGCAACAAGCGCGAGAACGCGGTGGCCCACGGCGCCGCCGGCCTGCTGACGTTCTCGCTCCCCGAGGACGAGAGGCGCTATCCGTGGGAGCGCAAGCGGCACCGCCTCGCGAAAGGGGCGATCGGCTGGCGGCATTCCGACGGCCGGGTCGAGGACGCCGGCCCCGAGATCAAGGTCGCGGCGCTCCTCAGCCTGCCCGAGATGGAGCGGCTCTTCGGCGGCCGCGACGCCCTCGATGCGGTGGTCCGCGACGCCGAGGCCGGCAAGCCCAAGGCGCGCGAGCTGGACGTGACCGCAAGCCTGCGTGTGGCGACCCGCCATCGGGACTACGAGAGCCCCAACGTCGTCGGGTTGTTGGATGGCTCAGACCCGACCCTGAAGCAGGAGGCCGTCGTCTTCTCCGCGCACCTCGACCACGAGGGCGTCGGCGAGCCGGTGGACGGCGACGCGATCAGGAACGGCGCCTTCGACAACGCCTCGGGGATCGCGGCGCTGCTCGAGATCGGGCGGCTGTTGGCGGAGGGACCTCGGCCGAGGCGCTCGATCCTGCTCCTGGCCTGCGTGGGCGAGGAGGAGGGCCTGCTCGGTTCGGAGTACTTCTCGCTCCATCCCCCGATCGCTCCCGTCGCCAACGTCAACACCGACATGTTCCTCGCGCTGCATCCGGTGGCCGAGGTGATCGCCTTCGGCGCCGAGCACTCGAGCCTCGGGCCGATCGTCCGCGAGGAGGCCGCCAAGGCCGGCTTCGCGCTCATCGCGGATCCGTTTCCGCGCGAGACACTATTCGTGCGCAGCGACCAGTACTCGTTCGTGCAGCGCGGCGTTCCCGCCGTGATGATCGCGGCCGGCCTGGGGAGCAAGGATCCCAAGCTGAACGGCGGCGCCATCCTGGGCGAATGGATGCGAACCCGATATCACACCCCGAAGGACGACATGGCCCAGCCCATCGACTGGGACTCGCTGGTGCGCTTCACCCAGCTCAACCGGCGCATCGGCCTGCGCATCGCCAGCGAGGCCGGCCGGCCGCGCTGGAATCGCGGCGACTTCTTCGGGAAGCTCTTCGCGCGCTGACCGGCGGTCGCGCTTTTGCGCTTGCGCTGGAGTCCGCCTCAGGAGATAGACTGCGTCGATTCGAGGCCCCCCAACCGCTCGTCGAGGTGCAGCGATGTTCTCGATCATCGATCGCAAGAAGCGCCTGGAGCTCCATCTGGCCATGAAGGTGAGGGGCGCCGACGAAGGCGGCCACAGCTTCGACGAGGACACGCAGACTCGCAACCTGAGCGCTGGCGGCCTGTGCTTCGAGAGCCGCCACCACGTGCCCGTGGGGTGCCGGGTCAGCCTCGAGATCGCGATCCCGGGCGCGATGCGCAAGCACTTCGGCGGCCAGGCGGTCTACGCGGTGAACGCGGTGGTCTGTCGCGTGGAACGGTTCGAGGACGGAGACGTGTCCCGCGTGGGCGCCCGCTTCATCGGGCACAGCTAGCCGAACGCCACCTCGAGAGCCGCACCGACGTCGAAGCCGTGTGTCACCGGGTTGAGGACGCGTCGGGGTCGCAGCCGGTCCCGCGCCGCGGCCAGGTCGAGCGGTTCGTCACCCGCGCTGTGCGTGCCGTCGCTCGAGCGCACCACCCGCGTCAATGGCCACCCAAAGCGCGTCGCATCCCGTCCGCCCGACACGCTCACGACCCAACGGCCGTCCGAGAGCTCGAGCAGGCTCCCCGGAGGATAGAGGCCCAGCGTCTGGACGAAGAGGGCGAGCAGGTCCGCGTCGTAGAGTGAGCCTCGGGCGGCCCACATCGCGCCCTGCGCTGTGGCCGGCGGCAGGGCGGGGCGGCCGGCGCGCGGCGCCGTCAGCACGTCGTAGTCGTCGGCGATGCGCAGGATGCGCGCGAAGATCGAGGGCGCCTCGCCGCCGCCGTGCGCCGGGAGGTGATGCTCCAGCACCACGCGCAGCCGCCGGATCTTGCCCTCGTGGAACCCGCGCTGGCGCAGCAACAGGCGCAGCCCGGCCGAGGGATGCGTCGCGAGGCCTGCGCCCGCCACGTACCCGACGTCGTGGAGCATCGCGGCCACTCCGAGGTCCGCGAGGCCGACTTCCGGCAGTTCCATCGCCCGACCGAGGAGCAGCGAGAGATGGCAGACGGACACGAGGTGGTCCTCGCCCGCATTTCCAGAGCCGCTGCGGCGCAGCGGCGCAGCGGCGGCGCGGTC
>DATFEN010000239.1:0-3540 GCA_035251085.1 Vicinamibacteria bacterium
GGACCTCTTGCTCATGACGCGCGGGCGCGCGCTCGGCGTCGAGATGGCGCCGGCCATCGGACGCGCGCTGCGCGCGGCCGCAGTCGCGGCGATCCTCGCGAACTGGGGGTACCTCATCGCAGCCGGCCGCTAGGGCGGCGATTCCCGGCTTCGCTGGGGGTCGCCCTTATACTCTGCTTGGAATGCGGCCGGAGGTCTCCGTCGTCATCCCGGTCATGGACGAGGCCGACAACGTCGAGCAGCTCCATCGCGAGTTGACCGCGAGCCTCGAGCCGACGGGACGGCCGTACGAGATCGTTTTCGTGGACGACGGTTCGACCGACGGTACGCCCGAGCGGATCCTGGCCATCGAGGCGCGAGATGCACACGTCCGCCTGCTGCGGCTGCGGCGCAACTTCGGCCAGACCGCGGCGTTCTCCGCCGGCTTCGACCACGCGCGGGGGGACGTCGTCGTGACCATGGATGGCGATCTGCAGAACGACCCGCGGGACGTGCCGCGGCTCGTGGCCAAGCTCGACGAGGGCTACGACCTCGTGTGCGGCTGGCGAAGGGAGCGGCGCGACCCGCTCTCGAAGCGGATCCCGTCGTTCTTCGCGAACCGGCTCATCTCGTGGGCGACGGGCGTCGCGCTCCACGACTACGGCTGCTCCTTGAAGGCCATGCGCAGCGACGTCGCCAAGGGCATCCGCCTCTACGGCGAGATGCACCGCTTCATCCCGGCCGTCGCCTCCTGGATGGGCGTGAGCCTCCACGAGCTGCCCGTGAACCATCGCGCGCGCACGCGGGGCCGCAGCAAATACGGTCTCGGACGCACCGCCCGTGTCCTGCTCGACCTGTTCACGGTCAAGTTCCTCGGCGCCTATGGCACGCGGCCCGCCCATCTCTTCGGCTTCATGGGCCTCGTCTCGGGTCTCACGGGCTCCGCGATCCTCCTGCACCTGGCGTGGGTGAAGCTGGTCCAGGACGAGGCGATCTGGGGCCGACCGCTGCTCGTACTGGGAGCGCTGCTGTTCCTCACTGGGGTGATCCTGGTGAGCTTCGGCCTGCTCGCCGAGCTGCTGGCGCGCACCTATCACGAGAGCCAGGGCAAGCCCACGTACCATGTCCGCGAGGTGCGGCCCACGCAGCAGCCCGTGGAGTCGGAGCGCGAGACCGCCCTCAGGCGTTGACGCGCGTCCTGTTCTTGGCCGAGTCCTTCCATCCCGTCCTGGGCGGCGGCGAGGCCCACATTCGCCAGCTGGCGAGCGGGCTGGCGCGAAGAGGGATGCCGGCCTCGGTTCTGACGCGCCGTACCGAGGCGAGCTGGCCAGAGGCGGAGTCGCTCGACGGCGTGCGCGTGCTGCGCGTTGGTCCGCCCGGCCCGGCGCGCCGCGGCAAATACGCGATGGTTCCAGGCGTGCTGCGCGCGATGGGCCGCCAGCGCGACGCTTTCGACGTCCTGGTCGTCAGGGGCACGCGCGTGCTGGGGCTTCCGGGTCTGTTCGGCGCACGCTGGCTTCGCAAGCCCGTCGTGCTGCAGTGCGAGGTGAGCGGCGAGATGTCCGGGCGCATCTACACGTGGGGGACCCGCTGGGATGGGCCGGCCGCGCGTGCAGTCGTGGAGGGCGCGGTCCTGGCGCGCAACCGACTGCTCCGCGACGCGGACGCTTTCGTGACGATCTCCGAGGGGACGCGGGCCGAGTTCCTCGCGGCGGGGCTCGATCCCGATCGCGTCCACCACATCCCTCACGGTGTCGACACCGAGCGCTTCCGGCCCGCCGCTCAGGACGAGCGGAACGCGCTACGGGCGGCCCTCGGCCTTCCCGTCGAGGCGAGGATCGTGACGTTCACGGGCCGGCTGCTGCGCGGCAAGGGCCTGGACTTGCTCGTGGACGCCTTTGCGGACCTGTCGGTGCGCCTCCCATCGACCCGACTCGTGCTGGTCGGGTCGGGGCGCGGGCAGGCGCTGGACATCGAGGACGCGCTGCGGGCCCAGGTCGTGGCGCGCGGCCAGGCGGAGCGCGTCGTCTTCACGGGACGAGTGGAGAACGTGGCCGACTGGCTGCGCGCCTCCGACGTGTTCGCGTTTCCCTCGCTGTTCGAGGCGATGCCGCTCGCCGTCATCGAAGCTGCGGCCTGCGGCCTGGCCTGCGTCGCGAGCCGGATCGGCGGGGTTCCGGACGTGATCGAGGACGGCGTCTCGGGCTGGCTGGTGACGCCGGGAGATCGCGGAAGCCTGACGAGAGCACTCGAGGAGGCCCTGAGTCGACCCGACCTCGCGCGAGGAGCAGCGGCCCGAGCCTCCACGGTCGTTCGATTCGACTTCGCACACACGGTGGATCGGTATCGAGCGTTGTTCGAGGAGCTGGGGTCGCGGCTGTCTTGAAGATCGCACTCACGGGCGCGAGCGGTTACACCGGAGGCCGGTTGCTTCGCGCGCTCCGAGCTCAGGGCACCACGGTGCGTGCGCTGGTGCGAGCACGCATGCTGCCCGAGTCGAGCGGCCCAGGGCTCGAGACAGTGATGGGGGACCTGCGGGATCTCGACGCCATCGCGCGGCTCGTCGACGGTGTCGATGCCGTCATGCACCTCGCCGCCGTGTACCGGACCGCCGGCCATTCGGATGCCTACTACGAGGACGTCAACGTCGGTGGGACCGAACGCCTGCTCGAGGCCTCGGCCCGGGCTGGAGTGAAGCGCTTCGTGCACACCTCGACCGTGGGCGTCCATGGCGACGTGAAGCGGCCGCCCGCGGACGAGAGTGCGCCGTTCGAGCCGGGAGACATCTACCAGCGGACCAAGGCCGATGCCGAGCGGCTGGCCGCCGACTTCGGACGCGCGCGCGGGCTGCCGGTGGCCGTGGTGCGCCCCGGCGCGATCTACGGCCCGGGCGAGACGCGGCTCCTCAAGTTGTTTCGGGCGATCGCGCACGGCCGGTATGCGATCGTGGGCTCGGGGCGGCCGCACTATCACCTCGTCTACATCGACGACCTGGTGCGGGGTTTTCTGCTGGCGCTCGAGCGGCCCGAGGCAGCGGGGGAGGCGTTCATCATCGCGGGGTCGCGGTCGGTGAGCCAGGCCGAGCTCGCGGCCTCGATCGCAAAGGCGACCGGCGGCCGTGTCCTGCCGTTCCGCGTCCCCGCAGCGCCGCTGCAATGGGCCGGGTCCGCGTGCGAGGCGCTCTTCGTCCCGCTCGGGATCGAGCCGCCGCTGCACCGGCGGCGCGTGGACTTCTGGACCAAGAACCGATCGTTCTCCATCGACAAGGCGCGCAGGTTGCTGGGGTACGAGCCCCAGGTCGACGTCCACGAGGGGATCGCGCGGACCGTCGCGGCCTACCGCGAGGCGGGCTGGCTATGAGCGCGCGTGGCGCCTGGGTGGCGATCCTGCTCGCGGTCGCAGGGCTCGTCGCCGTTGCGCTCGCCACAGACCTGGCCGCCGAATCCGGCGGAGGCTTCTGGGGCGACGGCGCGACGTACCACACGATGGCGTGGAGCCTGGCCGAGGATGGGGACCTCCGCTACGAGGCTCGCGACCCGCTCCGCGTGCGGCGCGAGTTCG
>DATFEN010000245.1:0-10295 GCA_035251085.1 Vicinamibacteria bacterium
ACGCGCTCTACGCGTCGCTGCTCGTGACGGCCGTCGCCACGACGGTGGTCGCGCTCACCCTCGTGCGCCGGCACGGCGCGGATCCCGCGCCTGCCTCCTCGCGGGCCGGCCTGGGCGCACTGCGGCGCGCGGCTCCGACGGGGATCGCCGTGCTCCTCACCATGGTCTACTTCCGGATCGACCTCGTGTTCCTGGAGCGGATGCGGGGCGACGCCGAGGTCGGTGCGTACGCGGCCGCCTATCGGCTGCTCGAGGGCCTGCTCTTCATCCCCGCCTTCTTCATGGCCGCTCTCTATCCCGCGCTCTCGGGCGCTTCGCTTCGCGTCGAGGACCTGAGGCGTTTGAGGAGCGCTGGGCTTCACTGGATGTTCCTGCTCTCGACGCTCCTCGTGCTCGCGCTGACCGTGACGGCCCCATGGCTGCTGCGTCTGCTCTATGGAGAGGTTTACGCCGAAGCGGGGACGGTCCTGCGCGTCCTGTCCCTGGCGCTGCTCTTCATCTTCCCCAACTTTGTGCTCACCCACCTGCTCGTCGCCACGGGGCGGCAGCGCTGGAATGCGGTGATCGCCGGCGTCGGGGTCGTGGTCAACGTGGCGCTGAACCTCATGGCGATCCGCCGGTTCGGGGCTTTGGGGGCTGCTGCCACGACCGTGATCACGGAAGCAACCCTGTTCGCTCTTGCGACCTACGCGGTGGCTCAGGGGTACTCCGATCGGACGGCAGCATGAGCATGCCGCGGCCGTGGGTCGTCGTCCTGACCTGGAACGGGCGCGAGCGCCTCCCGCTGTCGCTCGGCTCGCTCGACGAGCTCGAAGGCGAGTTCGAGACCCTCGTCGTCGACAACGGCTCGGTCGACGGTAGTGGCGAGCTAGCGCGGCAGCTCTGCCCGCGGGCGCAAGTGCTGCGGAACGACCTCAACCTGGGCTTCGCCGCCGGAAACAATCGCGGCATCGGCTACGCGCTCGAGCGCGGCGCCAGCCACGTGGCCGTCCTCAACGACGACATGAAGCTCGATCCCGGGTGGCTGCGCGCGCTGGTCGCGGACGAGCTGCGCAACCAGGCGGCTGGCATCTGGGGAGGCATGATCCTGTTCGTCGACCGTCCCGACACCGTCAACAGCGTGGGCATCTCCGTGGACTGGCTGCTGCGGGTGCGAGAGCGTGGCTTCGGCATGCGACGCGCGGAGCTCGGAGAGCTGACGGCGGGCAGCGCGGATGCGGTCACTGGAGGCGCGATGCTCGTCGCGCGACGGGTGTTCGAGCGCATCGGCGGCTTCGATGCTCGGCTCTTCGCCTATTACGAAGACTACGATTTCTGTCTCCGAGCGCGGCGCGCGGGCTTCGACGTGCGCTTCGTGCCCACGGCGGTCTCGTATCACATGTTCGCGGGCACGCTCGGCGAACACCATCCCAGGCGGCGCTACTTCCTCGCCCGCAACCAGATGATCATGGTAGGACGCTACGCGCGGGCGTGGAAGGCCATCCCGCTACTCGCCGGAACCACACTGTTCCGGATCCTGCTCAAGGCGCCGCTCTGGCTGCTCCGGGCTCGTGCCGATTTGGCCTGGTCCGAAGTGGCTGCCGTCATCCATGGACTCCCGCTCGCGTGCCGAGAGATGCTGGGCGGTGCCGTGGAACTTCGGATGGCCCTGACGGCCGACGCGCACGGCGATTGAGCCCGGCCTCGCCTTGGAACGACCGCGCTCACTCGTCTTCCTGCTCCCCGGGTCGGGACACCTTCCGGTGGGAGGCTTCAAGGTCGTCTATGAGTACGCGCAGCATCTGTCGCTTCGCGGCCACCGCGCGTGCGTCGTGCATGCCGCCTGGTCCGGTGGCGCGGCGTCGCGGCCCCGCAAGCTCAAGGCCCTGCTCGGTTATGTCCGTCGCCGGATCACGGGCTATCGACCCGAATCCTGGTTCGCGTTCCGGGCACCGGTGGAGCTACGCTGGCTGCCGTTCCTCCACCCACGTCTGGTGCCCGCGGCCGACGTCCTGATCGCGACCGCATGGCAGACGGCCGAGTGGCTCGGCCGAGCGAAGCAGCGGCCGGGCTGCGAAGGCCTCTATCTCATCCAACATGAAGAGACGTGGTCGGGTGAGGCATCCCGAGTGCTCGCCACTTGGCATCTCCCGCTGCGCAAGATCGTGACCGCGCGCTGGCTGGAGGAGAGGCTTCTCGCGGCGGGAGAATCCGCCAGCCACATCCCGATCGGGCTGGACTTCTCGGCCTTCGGAATGGACGTTCCGCCGGCCCAGCGCCCTCGCGCCCACGTCGTCTCCCTGCACCACGAGGCGCCCTGGAAGGGTAGCCGCCTCGCGCTCGAGGCCCTCCGGATCGCGCGAGACCGCATTCCGGCCATGGACGCCACGTTCTTCGGAACCGGGCCGCGACCCGACGGACTGCCCTCCTGGTGCCGGTACGCGCGCAACCCCGCCCAGGCGGAGTTGCGCACCCTCTACAATCGCGCAACGGTCGTCCTATCGGCCAGCCTCTCGGAGGGATGGGGGCTCGTGGGCTCGGAAGCGATGATGTGCGGCGGCGCGTTCGTCGGGACCGACGTCGGCGGACACCGTGAGTTCGCTCGGCACGAGGAGACGGCCCTCTTGTGTCCGCCCGGGGACGCGGCTGCCCTCTCGGAGTGCGTCGTGCGCCTCGTTCGCGAGCCCGCACTCCGACAACGCATCGTCGAGGGTGCCCACCGGAGCATCCAGCGCTTCACGTGGGACCGGGCCACCGACGCCTTCGAACGGGCCCTGGGTTGACCCACGCCGCCATCCCGCTGCTCCTGCTCGCGCTGCTCGCCGCGTCCCTTCCGTTCGAGGTCCGCGAGGGGGTGCGCCTGCGCGGCGGCCTCATGCTCACCAACGTCGAGGTGGCGCTCGCATTGTACCTGGTCGTGTCTTGCGTGCTGCGCGCGGGTCGAGGCCTCCGCCGCCCTTCCCTCGAGGTGGTGGCCGTCCTCGTCTGGCTCGCGGTGCTTCTGGGAAGCGCGCTGTTCGCCTCGGCCGCGCCCAGCAGCTCGCTCAAGTTCGCGGCGCGCCTCTGGCTGGGCCCGCTCGTCTTCCTGGCCGCGAGCCGCGATGTAGAGGTCGCGCGCGGCCGTGCGGTCGTCACCGGCGCGCTTCTCGGCGGCGCGCTGGTCTCGGCGCTCTTCGGCCTCGTGGAGAGCTATCGCATCCTGGACCTGAGCTCGATCCTCGTGCCATTCCGTCCCTACATCACCACCGACCAGGGCGTGCTTCGATTGAACGGATCGTTCCAGCACGCCAACCTGGCTGCCGGCTCGCTGGAGCTGATGCTGCCGATCGCCCTGGCATCGGCGGTTCTCGTGATCCTGAAGCCTCGCCGACCGGCCGTGATCGCCGCGCTCCGCTTCGGCAGCTATGCGCTGCTGTGCTGGGCCCTGATCCTGACGATCAGCCGCGCCGGGATTGCCTCGGGCGCGCTCGGCGTCTGCGTCGCCACGCTTGCGCTGTTCGCTCGGCTACCGCGGTCCGCGGGACTCCGCGTGGCGGCCCTGAGTGCGACGGGCTTCGTGCTGGCGGCGCTCCTATCCTCGGGACTCGTGTCGGCTGTCCGCGCGCGCCTTTTCGGCCTTCCTGCGAACCTGCACGGGGTGTCCTACGCCGTCGAGCCCTCGACGGTAGTGCGGAAAGGCGCCCCGGTCCAGCTGAAGGTCGGCTTGAGGAACACCGGCTTCCTGACCTGGCGTCATCGCCCGCCGAACCCCTTTCGGCTTGCGTACCACTGGGTGGACAGCCACGGAGCGACGATCGTCTTCGAGGGCGCGCGCACGTCGCTTCCGCGCGACGTGCCGTCCGGGGACGACGTGGTCGTCGACGCGACGATCTGGAGCCCCGCCGAGCCCGGAGACTACGTCCTGCTGTGGGATCTCGTCCACGAACGCGTCACGTGGTTCAGCCAGCGCGCCAACCCGGCGGCGACCACGTTCGTACGCGTCATCGAGGACGCCGCCAGGTCGGCGGCGCCGCCAGGCGCCCAGCCTTCATGGACGCGCAGCGTTCCGACCGAGATGGAGCCCTGGGTTGAGAACGAGCTGGTTCCACGCGGCAAGCTCTGGTCGATCGCACTGTCGCACGCGGCCGCGCACCCGTTCCTGGGCATCGGTCCCGGCCGGTTTGGCGCGACCTACCCCGCCGGCCTCGCGCCGGGCCGCTACGATGCCGGCTTGAGCGCTCACAACCTCTATCTCGAGCTGGCGTCGACCACAGGCGCCCTGGGCCTCGGAGCCTTCCTGATGCTGATCGCACTCATCGGCTGGCGTCTGGCGACTGCGCTGACGCGTCGGGTCGAGGCGACGACCCCCGAGGTGGTCTGGGCCGCAGCAGGGCTCGGCGTGCTGACCGCGTTCCTGTCTCACGGGTTCTTCGACTGCTTCCTGGCGTCTTACCCCGTTAGCCTCGGCCTCTGGATCGCGCTGGCCGTGAGCCGGCCGTCCGGCGGGTGAGTCAGGCGCTGCGGCGAGCGTCGAGGTACGCCGCCACCGTCTCGCGCCCGGTCCTCCGCCACGAGTAGAGCGCGGCCCGAGCCAGGCCGCGACCGCGGAGGTCTTCGCGCAGCGCCGTGTCGCTGGCCACGCGCTCGAGCGCCTGGGCGATCGCACCTTCGTCGAGGGGGTCGACCAGCAAGGCCGCATCTTCGCCGATCTCGGCCATCGACGAGCCGTTCGAGGTGATCACGGGCGTGCCGCAGGCCATGGCCTCCACGACCGGAAGGCCGAAGCCCTCGTAGAGGCTTGGGTAGACGAACGCGGTGGCGTGCGAGTAGAGCGCGGGGAGGTCACTCTCGGGAACGTACCCGAGGCGCGCTACGCGGCCGGTCAGCTCAGGCCGCTCCATCTCGCGGAGGATCTCGGCATACTTCCAGCCCAGCGGGCCGACCACGACGAAGCGAAGGGCGGGATGCGCTTGCGAGACCCTGGCAAAGGCGCGCAGCGTCCTGGCCAGGTTCTTGCGAGGCTCGATGGTACCGACATACAGCAGGTACGGCGGCCGCACGCCGTAGACCGCGGCGAGCCGCTCGCGGCCGGACTCGACGGGCCGGAAGGCGCCCGCTGCGGCGTAGGGGATGACGCGGACTCGCGCGGGATCCACCGATAGGAGGCGCACGACGTCGCGGCGCGTCGACTCCGACGGCGTGAGTATCAGGCGCGCGTTCCGCGCGGCAAACGGGAGAAGGTGCGCGCTCAGCAGGCGCTTCTTGAGCGTATGGCAGCGCGGCATCAAGGAGAGGCTCATGTCGTGGAAGGAGGTCACGTAGGGCACATCCAGGCCGAGCGGCGCCAGGTAGTTCGTGAAGTGGACCACGTCGGGTCGGGCGCGATGCAGGATGCGGGGCAGGACGAACTGCATCCACAAGGAGCGCATCCGGATCGGGTGGCGGTCGTAGGTCTTGATGCGCGCGTTGGGGGGGACCGACAGCGCGCGGTTGGAGAGGACCAGCAGGCGATCCACCATGCCCTCGCCCGCGCCGTCGACGAGGTTCTCGATGAGCCGGGCGATGTAGTAGCCGACGCCGCTCAGGGGTTCCCGCAGCACGGTCGCGTCGAGACCGACGATCAACTGAGCATCTCTACAGGACGAGCAGACGCCCTCGAGAAGAGCGGGCCCCTGGTCAGCGGCGAGGCTAAGCCCCGCCCCCAGGGCTGTCAAGCGGAGTAGGCGTATTCTGTCCGCAGCCACTCCGATTGCTCCGGCTGCGTTTGACTTTTTACACTGCCCGCGCCACGCTCCTTTGCCGCTGTCCCGTATCAGGAGGATTCGATGATCCCTCGAGGGAAGCTCGCCGTCGCCGCCCTGACCCTGGGAGTGGCCGTATCGGCTTCGGCGCAGGACGTACCGTTGTCCCAGCTATTGCTGCAGTTTTTCTCCCCGAGCAACCCGGTCGTCCTCGACAATCCCTTCCACGAGGCCCACTTCAGCTCGCAGGGCGAGGCCCAGACCACGCTCGAGTTGCTGAACCGCAACATCGCGGCGCAACTGGCCAGCTTCCCGCTGGGCTCGTCCTCGGGCGGCTTCACGTTCACCCTGGATCCGACCCTCGGAGTCCTCGAGCGGAACGCCGCGTCGTTCGGCCCGCTCTTTGCCGAGCGCGCGGTCACCGCGGGCAAGGGTAAGTTCACCGTAGGCTTGACCTATCAGCAGAACATCTTCGACAAGTTCGAGGGCTTCGACCTGAGGGAGGGCGACGTCCACCTGACGCTATTCCATCTGGACACCAACAGCGACCACTCCAATCTCGAGCCGTTCTTCGAGGGCGACGTCATCGACGCGAACCTGCGGCTGCGGCTGGAGACCAACAACCGCGTGGTGTTCGCGAACTACGGCGTGACGGATCGCTTCGACATCGGCGTGTCCGTTCCCTTTCTGAGCGTCGACCTCAGAGCCAACATCGACTCCCAGGTTCGGGACGTCGCCACGACTCCCTTTCCCATCCACCGCTTCCTCAACGGCACGACGGCCACCACCTTCGTCGAGGAAGGCAGCGCGGCGGGTCTCGGTGACATCGTGGTGCGGGGCAAGTTCGCGGCCGTTGCGCAGGACAATTTCGGGCTCGCGCTGGCCGCCGATGTCCGGCTGCCGACCGGCGACGAGAAAGAGCTGCTCGGATCCGGGGCCACACAAGCGAAGTTCTTCGCGATCATGAACGGCGCACCCAGGAACAAGTTCAATCCGCACCTGAACCTGGGCTACACGTTCACCGCCGATTCCGACCTCTTCGGCCCGCTGCCGGACGAGTTCAACTACACGGTGGGCTTCGACGCCGCGCCGGCCACCAGGCTGACGCTCTTCGCGGACCTCGTCGGCCGCACTCTGATCGATGCCGAGCGGCTCAGGGAAGCGCCCCGGCAGCTCCAGTACCGGACCTTCGCCGACCCGACGGTGCGCACCTTCGACACCGTCGAGCTGGTGTCGGAGACGGGGAACCTGACGATCCTGCTCGGCTCGGTCGGGTTCAAGTTCAACGTGGTCGGCCGCCTGTTGTTCTCGGCCAACGCCCTGTTGTCGCTCACCCAGGACGAGGGCCTGCAGGACAAGGTCACGCCGGTGTTCAGCCTGGACTACACCTTCTAGCCCAAGAGCGACAGCAGGTCGCGCACCTGCATCGGCTCGCGCGTGACGAAGCCCTCGCCGTACTTCACTCCGATGCGCTGCCCGGCCCGTCGCGCGGACAGCTCGGCGGCGGCCCGAAAGCCGTCGATCGGGTTGGGGGCGTCGCCCGGCGGCGGGCGGAACTGGCTTGCGAAGGCGTCGAGCGCCTTGAGTTTTGCCTCCCAGGTCGGGGTCACGTCGACCACGAAAGTCGGCGGGACTTCGACCGCCTCGGTGACGGCAGGTACGTAGACGAGCTTCGCCGGCCGGAACGCCGCTCCCAGCTCGGGCCGATAGTTGCGCAGGCCGGAGACGAACCAGGCGTCGTAGACCAGCCGGCTCGCGGCCTTATGGTCGGGATGGCGCTGCTCCCAGTGTGGCAGCAGCACCACCCGCGGTCGCAGCCGTCGCAGTGCCGCGACCACGACGTCGCGCGGCTCCGGTTCGGCCACGAGCCGCGAATCCGGCAGCCCCAGGGACTCGCGATGCGCCGCACCGAGGATGCGCGCGGCGGCTTCGGCCTCGGCGGCCCGCGTCTCGGGCGTGCCGCGGCTGCCGCTCTCGCCCCGCGTGAGGTCCACGAGCGCGATGCGCCTCCCGCGCGCGGCCTCGAGCGCGAGCGTGCCGCCGCAGGTCAGCTCGGCGTCGTCGGGATGGGCGAAGACGGCGGCGATGTCGAAATCGCTCACCGCCCCAGCACCCGCTCGTAGTGGCGCTCGTACTGGGTGACGATGGCCTCGACGTTGAAATGCTCCTCGGCGCGGCGTCGACCCGCGCAGCCCATCGCCTTGCGCTGCCTCTCGTCGCGCAGCAAACCGAGGACGCGGGCGGCCATGCCCTCCACGTCGCCGACGGGCAGCAGGTACCCGCACTCGCCGTTCGCGACCACTTCGGGCAGCCCTCCGGAATCGGAGCCGACCACGGGCACGGCGCAGGCCATGGCCTCGAGCGCCGACAGCCCGAACGACTCGAGCTCCGAGGGCAGTAGGAACACGTCCGCCAGCGCCGCGATCTCCTCGACGGTCTCGCGGGTGCCGAGGAACTTCACGCGCTCGGCGAGGCCCAGTCGCCGCGCCAAGGCCTGGGCCGAGGAGCGCTCGGGGCCGTCCCCGACCATCAGCAGCACCGCCTTTACCTCCTTCACCACGCGCTCGAGGATGCGCACCGTGTCGAGCACCCGCTTCACCGGGCGGAAGTTCGAGATGTGGAGCAGGATGCGCTCGTCGGGCCGGGCGAAGGCGGACCGGTCGTGATAGGCGCGCGTGGGGCAGTGCAAGGTCGGATCGATGAAGTTGTAGATCGTCTCGATGCCGTTGCGGATCTGGAACTCCTCGAGCGTCATACGCCGCAGGAAGTCCGAGACCGCCGTGACCCCGTCAGACTTCTCGATGCCGAAGCGCGTGATCTCGAAGAAGGACCGGTCCTGGCCGACGAGCGTCACGTCGGTCCCGTGCAAGGTGGTGACGAGCTTCGGCGCAGCGGAGCCGAGCATCTGCTTCGCCAGCAGCCCGGTGATCGCATGCGGGATCGCGTAGTGCACGTGGAAGAGGTCGAGGCGATGGTCGCGGGCGCACTCGGCCATCTTGGCGGCGAGCGCCAGGTCGTGGGGCGGGTACTCGAAGAGGACGTAGGACGACACGTCCACCTCGTGGAAGGACACGTTCTGCTGGAAGTCGCCGAGGCGGAATGGCAGCCGATAGGAGACGAAGTGGATGTTGTGGCCCCGCTCCGCAAGCTTCTTGCCGAGCTCGGCCGCGACGGCGCCGGAGCCGCCGATGGTCGGGTAGCAGGTGATGCCGATGTTCACAGCGCGATCACCTGGTGGGCGCGGGCGTGGACGTCGAGGCGCTCGCGCAGCTCGTCCACGAGCGACGCGCCGCGGCGGGCGAGGAACGCGACGAAGGCCAGGCGCCGCTCCTGGGGCTCGCCGGATGGAAACAGCAGGTCGCGTGTCCGTCGCACGCGGTCGGCGCGCGCCTGGTCGCGCTTCTTGAGCGCGCGCGTGGCCTTCTCGATCAGGCCCTCGAGCTGGTGAAGCGCGCGGCCCTTCGCCGCGTCGGCCGCCGCCCGCAGCGTGGGGTCCACGGCACCCAGGGCGTCCTCGACGCCGTGCAGTTCGCGCTCGATCGTGGCGCGGGCTCGAGCGAAGGCCTCGTCTACCTCGGGATGAGACTCTCGGGCCCAGCGCGACAGCAGCGCCTCCGGGTCGCCCTGCAGATCCTGCAAGGCGAGGCCCTCGGCTTCGAGCGCGCGCGCCTGCGCCGGTTCGACGAGCGTCGCGCCTGGACGCGGAACGAGGGCTGGGCGGGGGATGCCGAAGTGGGCGTAGGAGGGGCCGATCTGCGCGTGGTACGCGAGCTCGGCAGGCCCGCCGACGTAAGCCGCCGTGGGAAGCAGCGCGTCCTGGACGAGCGGTCGCAGCAGCGCCCCCGCGCTGAAGGCCGTCGGCTCCCGCTCCAGCCAGGCGATGGCGTCGGCGACGCTCAGGCGGCGGTCGGTGCCGCGGACTTCGAGCACACCGTCCTCGATCGCCAGCGCGCGCCGCGCGCCGCTCTCGACGACGAACGCGTTGAGGAACCCGTCGCGCACCACGACCTGCTCGTGATAGCCGGCAGCCTCGAGGGCAGCGCCGGCGGAGAGGGCGAGCCGGGTGGTGGGCGAGCCCTCCTCGATCTCGCGTCGAAGCACGGGCGCCATGAGCGCCTTGAGCGCGGCATCGGCGGGATCGAGGATGACGAGGGAGGGGAGCAGGGAAGCAAGCAGGCGGGCGAACGCGTCGGAGAGGGAAGTGCCCGGCCGATAACAGCGTTCGACGCGATCCAGGACCTCGTCCCGCACCGGTCCCTCCGGCAGGGTCTCTCGCAGTTCACCGAGCAGGGTCTCGATGCTGGAGTCGAGCGCGATGTCCCACGCCGGCCGTCCCGAGGGGTCCTCCGCGGGCGCGTAGCGCACGCTCTTGACGCCCCCAGCCCGATCGGGGACGTCGACGGCCCGCACCTCCTCGAAATCGTGGTCGTCGGAAGCGACCCAGAACACGGGCACCACCGGCGCTCCGCGGCTGGCCTCCAACTCGGCGGCGAGCTTCACGGCGCCCAGGGCCTTGTAGAGGACGAGCAGTGGGCCGCCGAACAGGACCGCCTGCTGGCCAGTCACCACGGCGACGCTGCTCGGATCCCCCAGTCG
>DATFEN010000285.1:0-12374 GCA_035251085.1 Vicinamibacteria bacterium
CCGCGCGTGGACTCGGCCGGATCGGCCCCGCGGCGCGCTCCGCCGCGCCTCGCCTCGTCGTCGCTCTCGCGGACCACCGGGACGACGTTCGGCTGGCCGCCGTTCGCGCGCTGCCTCGGGTCGACGCCGATCCGAAACTGGCCCGTCCGGCGCTCGAGAAGCTCGTTCACGGCCCCGACGGTTCGCTGCGCAAGGCGGCCGCGGCCGCGCTGCGGCGTCTGTCTGCACGCTCGGCGGCCGCCAGCGACGATTGATCAGTCGCGGGCGCGGCCGAGGCCCATCTGCTCCAGCACGTGCGGGTCCTCGCGCCATCCCGACCGCACCTTCACGAACAGGCCCAGGAACACCTTCGCCCCGAGGAACGCCTCGATGTCGTGGCGCGCTGCGGTGCCGATCCGCTTGAGCATCTCGCCGCGCTTCCCGATCAGGATGCCCTTGTGGCCGTCGCGCTCCACGTAGATAGTGGCCTCGATGCGGACGACGGGCTCCCCTTCCGTGAAGGAATCGATCACGACCCCCGTGGCGTACGGCAGCTCCTCGCGCGTGAAGCGGAGGACCTTCTCGCGGACCATCTCGGCCACGAAGAAGCGCTCGGGCTGGTCGCTCAGGAAGTCCTCCGGGTAGAGCGCCGGGCCCTCGGGGAGCAGCGCGACGAGACGCGTCGCCAGGAGCTCAACGTTCGCGCCCGAGAGCGCCGAGACCGGGATGATCTCGGCGAAGTCGAGCAGCCCGCGATAGTTCTCGATCACCGGCAAGATCTTCGGCTTGGCCACCGCGTCGATCTTGTTGATGCCCAGCACGACCGGCTTTCCGGCTCGCCTCAACGTCTCGCTCACGTAGCGATCGGCGGGCCCGTAGCCCTCGGCGACGTCCACCAGCCACAACGCCGCGTCGACGCGGTCGAGGCTGCGGAGCGCCTCCTCCATCATGCGCTCGTTCATGCGGTGCAGCGGCTTGTGGAGGCCGGGCGTGTCGAAGAGCAGAAGCTGACCCTCGGGCCGGTTCACCACGGCGAGGATGCGGTTGCGCGTGGTCTGGGGCTTCTCCGAGACAATGGAGACCTTCTGGCCGACCAGACGGTTCACCAGCGTGGACTTGCCCACATTGGGCCGGCCCACCACGCTTACGAAGCCGGACCGGAGGCTCATGCCTCCTGCGCTGGAGGCGACGTCGGCACGCGCCGGAAGCGCACCCGGTTGACGCGCTTGCGCTCGGCGTCGAGCACCTCGATGCAGAAGCCACGGTGCTCCATCTTCTCGCCGGCGCGCGGGATGCGCCCGAACACCGTCGTCACCAGCCCGCCCACGGTGCCGACGTCGTCGGCGTCGGTGAGCGGCGTCTCCAGCGCCTGCTCGAGCCGATCGAGATTGACGCGGCCCGCCACAACCACCGCCCCGTCGTGGTCGACGGCGATCGGCTCGGCCTCCACGTCGTACTCGTCCTTGATCTCGCCCACCAGCTCCTCGACGATGTCCTCGATCGACGCGATGCCGGCCGTGCCCCCGTACTCGTCGATGACCACGGCGAAGGTGGTGCGCTGGGCCTGCATGTCCTTCAGCAGCTCGGCGATCTTCTTGGTCTCCGGCACCAGGTAGACGTTCTTGGCCAGCGGGCGGACCGGCTCCTCGATGTCGCCGTCGTAATCGATCAGGTCGCGGACCTCCACGACGCCCACGATGTCGTCGAGGTTCTCGCCGAAGATCGGGATGCGGCTGTACTTCGTTTCGCGCATCAGCCTCCACAGGTCGCGCACCGGCGACGCGGCGGGGATCGCGACGATGTCGGGGCGTGGCGTCATGACGTCGCGGACCGGCGTCTCCGTGAAGCGCTGCAAGGACTCCACCAGGCGGTCCTCGTCGCGCTCGTGGACGGGCGCCGGCGGCACCTCGGGCACCGCCGCGGCCGCCAGCTCCGCGTGCTCTTCACGCTGCAGCGCGGCGCTCCTGCGCAGCGCCGCAACCAGCGGCCCCAGCGCCTGCGCGTAGACGTGGAAGAACGGGATCAGGACCAGCAGCGAGCGCTCCGGATTGCGCCGCACGAGCGCGTACGGCAGCGTGAGTCGGAACAGCAGCAGGTAGATCAGCATCACGCAGAACGCGAGGAGCATCGCCCAGTGGCTGAGCCAGTCGAGGAACAGGCCCGTCGTGATGACGGTCATCGCCGCATGCGTCGTGAACGCGCCGATGTGGATGGGCATCAGCAGCGTTGGCGGGTCCTCGAGATAGCGGTTCACCAGCTCGGCGCGCGGGTTCTGCAGCGCCACGTGGCTCAGGCGGCGGCGGCGCGTCAAGTAGAAGGCCGCCTCCACCGTCGCCAGCCCGATCGAGGCCGCCGCGAGAAACAGCACCAGCAGGACCATGCCGATCATGGGCGCAGCCCCAGGCGACGACGCAGCCGGCGCTCGAGCCGGTCCATGGCACCGTCGTCGGTCTCATGGTCGTAGCCGATCACGTGCAGGAAGCCGTGCAGGGCGAGCACGTCCAGCTCCTGGGGCAGGCTTCGCCGCAGGCTGCGCGCGTTGCGGGCCGCGCTCTCGACGCTGATCACGACGTCCCCGAGGCCGGCCTCGCCACCCTCCCCTGGGAACGAGAGCACGTCGGTCGGCGCGTCCTTGCCGCGAAAGCGGCTGTTGAGGCGCCGCATCGCGCGGTCGCCGGTGAGCACGAGCGCGAGCTCGCCTCTGACCTTCAGCGCTCGCGCCGCCCCTCCGAGGACCCTCCTCAGGCGAGCGGCGTGGACCCGCCTCGCGCGCTGCCGGTTCAGGAGCACGACGGACAGCTCTCCGCCCTTCATGACGACGCGCCCGCCCTACCTCGCCGGCCCCTTGCCGGTGAGCCTGGCTTCGCCTTTCTCCCGGCCCCGCGCTTCGTATGCGCGGATGACCGCCTGCACCAGCTTGTGCCTCACGACGTCCTTCTCGTCGAACCAGCAGAACGCGATGCCGTCCACCTTGGAGAGCACCTCGATCGCCTCCACCAGGCCGGAGTTCCGGCCCTGGGGCAGGTCGATCTGGGTGATGTCGCCGTTGACCACCAGCTTCGAGCCGAAGCCGATGCGGGTCAGCACCATCTTCATCTGCTCGGTGGTGGTGTTCTGCGCCTCGTCGATGATCACGAAGGCGTCGTTCAGCGTGCGGCCGCGCATGAAGGCGATCGGGGCGACCTCGATCGCGTTCCGCTCCAGGAGACGCGCCACTTTCTCGTAGTCGAGGAGGTCGTAGAGCGCGTCGTAGAGCGGGCGCAGGTAAGGGTCCACCTTCTCCTGCAGGTCGCCTGGCAGGAAGCCCAGCTTCTCGCCCGCCTCCACTGCCGGGCGCGCCAGGACGATGCGCATGACCTGCTTGCTCACGAGCCGCTGGACCGCCTGGGCCACCGCGAGGTACGTCTTGCCGGTGCCGGCGGGCCCGATGCCGAAGACCATGTCGTGGGAGTCGATCTTCTCGAGATAGTTGCGCTGGTTCAGGCTGCGCGGGACGACGACCTTCTTGCCCCCGCGCACGGCGGCCTTCATCAGGTAGTCGCGGAGCCGCGTTCCACCGTCCTGGGTCAGGAGCTCCGCGGCGAGGCGCACGTCGCCCGCGCTCACCGAATAGCCGTCCTTCATGAGCCCCGTCAGCTGGTCGAACACCTCGGCAACGACCTCCTCGCCACGCTCTCCACCCTCGACGAACAGCTCCGGGCCCTGGCTTCGAATGCGCACTCCCAGGCTCGATTCCAGGAAGCGCAGGTTCTCGTCATGGGTTCCGAACAGGGTCTCGACCCCTCGCTCGGGGACGGTGACCCGTCTCATCCGGCGAGGGCGCCGCCGGGGGCCGGAAGCTGACCCTGGGGCATTCTCGGAGTCTAGCACACGGACCTTTGCCGTCTGCCTGTTGTCTTCCGGCGCGAACCTGACGACCTCCGCGATATCCTGATCGCATGGAGAGATGCCGATCGACGAGCGCGGCCCTGCTGCTCGCGGGCCTGTGCCCGGCCGTCGGAGCCGTTGACACCGGACCAGCAACCGCATCACAGCAACCGACGATCTCCCTGCCGGCGCCGCTGGCCCGCGTGCTCACGGACTACGAGACGGCCTGGCAGAGCAAGGACGCGGCTGCCCTCGCGGGACTGTTCGCCGAGGATGGCTTCGTGCTCTCCAGTGGCCGGCCCCCCGTCCGCGGTCGGGCCGAGATCGAGAGACTCTATTCAGGCTCGGGCGGGCCGCTCGCGCTGCGAGCGCTCGCGTTCGCGACGGAAGGTTCGCTCGGCTACATCATCGGTGGATACGCTCGGCAGGCTGGGGAACCAGACATCGGCAAGTTCACGTTGACGCTGCGCAAGGGCTCCGACGGTCGGTGGCTCATCGTGTCCGACATGGACAACGACAACTCGCGAGGCGAGTAGGAGCGCGGATGAGCGAGATCGTCCATACCGCGCGGGAGCGCCTCGGGCTCTGGATCCTGGGCGGTTAGCCCCTCACGACGAGGACGCCCAGCTCGCCGAGCTGCTGGTCCGAGACGGGCGAGGGCGAGCCGCTCATCAGGTCGGTGGCGCTGGCGGTCTTGGGGAACGCGATCACGTCGCGCAGCGACGGCTCGCCCGCCATGAGCATCACCAGGCGGTCGAGGCCGAGGG
Source organism: Vicinamibacteria bacterium (assembly GCA_035251085.1). Taxonomy (GTDB): domain Bacteria; phylum Acidobacteriota; class Vicinamibacteria; order Fen-336; family Fen-336; genus DATFEN01. The sequence goes on from DATFEN010000285.1 coordinate 4,614, forward strand.
CGATGCCCCCGTGGGGCGGGGTGCCGTACTGAAGGGCGTCGATGAAGAAGCCGAAGCGCTCGCGGGTCTCCTCGTCCGAGAGCGACAGCAGCTTGAAGACCTTCGCCTGCAGGGCGGAGTCGTGGATGCGCAGGCTGCCGCCTCCAGCCTCGAGGCCATTGAGGACGACGTCGTAGGCCTTCGCACGGACCCTCGCCGGGTCGCTGTCGAGGAGCGCCAAGTCCTCGTCGCGGGGCGCCGTGAACGGGTGGTTGACGCTGACCAGGCGGCCGGTGTGCGCGTCGAGCTCGAAGAGCGGGAAGTCCGTGATCCACACAAAGCGCCACGCCTTCTCGTCGACGAGCTTCAGCTCCCGGCCCATCTCGAGGCGCAGGATGCCCATCGCCATCGCCAGCGGGACCTCGGAGTCGGTGCCCACGAGAACGGTGTCGTCCTTCTGCGCGCCGACCTTGGCGAGGAGCGTCTTCGCGACGTCCGCACTCGCGCCCTTCTCGGTCAGCTTCTGAAGGTTGTCGTCGGTGGCCTTCAGGTTGAACAGCCCGCGTCGGGTGCCGCGCGCGTCTGGGACGATGCGGCCAAGCCACAGCTCCTCGTTGATCCTGCGCAGCCGCGTCCCGGAGACGCCGCGCGACGCGGGCAGCACGATGGCCCGGCAGCGTGCCCCGCCCTCGATCAGGCCGGGGTACGTGTCCAGGCCCAGCGCCCGCATCTCCTCGGTCACGTCGGTGATTGGCATGCCGAGACGCAGGTCCGGCTTGTCGGAGCCGTACTTCTCGATCGCCTCCGCGTACGGCATGCGCGGGAACGGCCTCGGGATGTCCACGCCAATCAGCGCGAAGACGCGCTGGTACAGCGGCTCGACAAGCTCGACAACGGATTCGACGCGCGGGAAGGACATCTCGAGGTCGACTTGCGTGAACTCGGGCTGCCGGTCGGCGCGCAGATCCTCGTCGCGGAAGCAGCGCGCGATCTGGAAGTATTTGTCCATCCCCGAGATCATCAGGATCTGCTTGAAGATCTGCGGCGACTGCGGCAGCGCGTAGAAGCCCCCGCGGTGGACGCGCGAGGGAACGAGGTAGTCGCGGGCGCCCTCGGGTGTCGACTTCGTGAGGAACGGGGTCTCGATCTCGAGAAAACCCTGCTCGTCCAGATAGCGCCGGATCTCGAGAGTCACCTGGTGACGGAGACGGATGTTGCGCTGCATGCACGGCCGCCGCAGGTCGAGGTAGCGGTACTTGAGGCGGATCTCCTCGGAGGTCGTGATCTCGTCCTCGATCGGGAAAGGCGGCGTCCTTGCCTCGGACAGGATGCGGATCTCGCGGGCCAGGACTTCGACGGTCCCGGTGGCCAGCTTCGGGTTGATGGTCTCAGCGGAGCGACGTGCCACCTCCCCGATGACCGCCAGCACGTACTCGCTGCGCACCTTGTCGGCGACCGCGTGGGCCTCCTTCGAGACCTCCGGGCGCGCGACCACCTGGCACAGTCCCTCACGGTCGCGGAGGTCGACGAAAACGACGCCGCCCAGGTCACGGCGCGTGGCCGCCCAGCCCATCAGCGTCACGGTCGTCCCGACCAGCGACTCGTTCACGACCCCGCAGTAGTGGGTCCGCGCCAGGTTGCCCAGGGTCTCAGCCATCCCGCTTCTCCTTGAGGAGCTTCTCCTTGAAGTGCTCGACGATGCGGTCCGCCGCCACGTCTGCCTGGGTCGAGGCGGCCATGTCGCGCACGGACCAGGCCCCGCGCTTCATCTCGTCGTCGCCGAGGATCGCCGCGTAGCCCGCACCGAGCTTGTCGGCGAGCTTCATGCGCGCCTTGAAGCTGCGGCCCTCGGTGTCGAGCAGCGCCTTGATGCCTGCGTCACGGAGCTGCCTCTGGAGCAGGAGCGCGCGGTCATGGGCCTCCACCACGAGCGGCACGAGGAAGACATCGCAGCGCCCAGGGACCGCGGTCGGCGGCGCCAGCATCGCGAGCCGCTCCATCCCGATCGCGAAGCCGATTCCGCACACGTCCGGCCCGCCCAGGTCCTTCACGAGGCCGTCGTAGCGCCCGCCGCCCAGGACGCTGTTCTGGGCCCCAAGGCCGCCGCTCGTCACCTCGAAGGTCGTGCGGGTGTAGTAGTCGAGGCCGCGCACCAGCCGGTGGCTCAGCACGTACGGGATCCCGAGCAGCGCGAGCTGGCGCCGCACCTCGCCGAAGTGCACGCGGCAGGGCTCGCACAGGTGGTCCGAGATCCTCGGCAGCGCGTCGATCGTGGCCTGGTCCTCGGACACCTTGCAGTCGAGGACGCGCAGCGGGTTCGAGTCCGCCCGCCGCCGGCAGTCGCCGCACAGCGCCGCCTTCTTGTCTCGAAGCGCTGCGCGCAGCGTCTCGACGAACTGCGGCCGGCAGCTCCGGTCGCCCACCGAGTTCAGCACCAGCTCGACCTCGGCGAGGCCGCATAGCTTCAAGTACTCGAGGGCGAGCTCGATCACCTCGGCATCGATCGTGGGCTCCGCCATGCCGAAGGCCTCGACGTCCACCTGGTGGAACTGGCGATAGCGGCCCTTCTGCGGCCGCTCGCGCCGGAACATCGGTCCCAGGGCATAGACCTTCGGCAGCGGGTCCGTGTTCGACAGGTTCAGCTCGATCAGGGCGCGCACGATGCCGGCCGTGGCCTCGGGCCGCAGCGTCAGCGATTCGCCCTCGGCATCCTGGGCTCCGCGGTCGGCGAACGTGTACATCTCCTTCGAGACGATGTCGGTATCGGCGCCGATGCCGCGGGCGAACAGCTCGGTCCTCTCGAAGATCGGCGTGCGGATCTCGCGGTACCCGTAGCGGGAGAACAGCTCGCGGGCCACGCCCTCGAGGCGGTGCCAGACGTGGATCTCGTCCGGGAGGATGTCCCGGGTGCCCTTGACGGCCTTGATCACTGTCCTCGCTCGCCCAGGTAGATCTCTTTGTACTCGCAGTAGTTCTGGGCCGAGGCGTGGAGAAGCTGGATCTCCTCCGCCGTCAAGGGGCGGCGCACCTTGGCGGGCACTCCCATGACCAGGCTGCGCGCCGGGATCGCCATGCCTTCGGGCACGAGGGTCTGGGCCGCGACCAGGCACTCCTCCCCCAGAACGGCGTCGTTCAGCACCGTCGCCCCCATCCCGACGAGGCAGAAGGAGCCGATGCGGCAGCCGTGGAGCGTGACGGAATGCCCCACCGTGACGTGGTCCGCGACCACGGTGGGGTGCTGCGCCCTGTAGACGTGGATCACGCAGTTGTCCTGGACGTTCGAGTAGGCGCCGATGCGGATGGAGTGGACGTCCCCGCGGATCACGGCGTTCATCCAGACGCTCGAATGGTCACCCAGCTCGACGTCGCCGACGACCTGGGCCGACGCGTCCACGTAGACGCGGTCCCCCAGCTTCGGCCATATCCCCTTGAATGGACGCAGCAGACCCCGACCTCCGAAACGCGGGAGTCTAGCATGGGCGAAGCGGCGCTCAGCGCGTTGCGAAGGCGACGACCGGATCCACCCATTCGGGCCGCGGCTCGAAGAAGGTGCCGTGGCGCTTGCCGACGCTCAGCACCGTCTCGCTGCCCTTGACCGCGGGAGCCTTCTCGAAGCCAGGCTTGCAGGAGCCGACCATCTCGTCGGACTGGTCGTAGAGCGAGAGCATTCGGCCCGCCATCCTCGCGCTCCACGGCTCGAAGTTCTCGCTCTTCTTCGGGCAGCCGGCCAGGATCGCATAAGCGACCTCGGGATCGGCGAGCTCCGCGGCGGCCCTCCGGCCGAGCGAGCCACCCTTGGAGAAGCCGACCACGGTGATCGAGCTCGCCGGGACGCCGGCCTGTTCGAGCTGGCGAACCTGTCTCACGACGCGGTTCGAGTACTCGAAGGTCGTGTTCTCGGGCCGCAGTTCTGCGATGACCTCGAAGCCGCGGTCCGCGAACGCCTTGACGATCGCGTCGAAAGCAAAAGGGCCGAACTCGGGGTGGACCGCATTCCGCCCCTGCATCTCGGCGATGCGGCCGTGGAGGTAGATGACCCAGCGCGCCTTGGGGTCGGGAGCCGAGGGAACGTCCGAGTGGACCGCGCCCGCTTGCGCTACGGGCGCGGCCAACACGGCGATCATCGCCGCTCCCGCTCTCCAGGTCATCGGCAACCCCCCCTGCGAACAGTAGACCACGAGCACGCTGCTCGCGAAAGCGGTGTCAGCTTCGGACGATGCGAAGCGCAGCCCCTGCGAACCCGGATGCTATGATCCGCCGCGACATGTCCAGGCTGGCCTCGGGCGCGCTCGCGTCGCTGATCGCGGCCTGTGCCGCCGCCGCCCAGGAGATGGCTGAGCGGCCGAACGAAGCGCCCGGCACGCGCGCCCATGAATGGTGTCAGCTACGTGAGCGCCGCTTCGCGAAGCTCGAGCCTTACGAGGCGGGTTTCGTCGAGAAACAGGTACTGGGCTTCGAGAAAGCGGAACGGCCCAGCATTCTCGACCTGAACCTGCTCGGCCTCTATCCGAGGATCCAGTCGATCGCCCACGGTTCGCGCACCGCCGCGGGTGTGCGGTTCTGGGAGCCCGACATCGGCAGCACGCGGCTCGACGCGCATGGCTCCGTCTTCTACTCGATCTACGGCTACGAGTTCTACGACGTGCTGTTCGGCCGGCTACCCGACTCGGGCAAGAGCTTCCCGTTGCGATCGACGCAGGGGGTCGAGGTCTACGAGCTGGGCAACGTGGCGCCGGGGCATCACCCGGCGCTGATCCTCTACGGTTCCGCGCGCTATCAACACTACCCGCGGACCCGGTTTTACGGTACGGGCCCGGACTCGCAGGCCGAGGACCAGACCACCTTTCTCGACCAGAGGGCTTTCTACGAACTGGTGGCCGGCGTCCAGCTTTCGCCGCACTTCTCGCTGACCGCGAGGGGAGGCTACGTCCAGGCCTTCGTGGGGCCCGGGGAGGACGAGCGCTTCCCCACGACCCAGGAGGCGTTCACCGACACGCAGGCACCGGGGCTCGAGGCGCAGCCCGATTTCCTGCTCGTCAGCGGGCAGGCCTTCTGGGACCGTCGCGACAAGCCCGCGAATCCCAAGAGGGGGGCCATGGCAGCGCTCCAAGTCGCCCACCTCGACGACCGGGGCAGCGAGGCGTTCGGCTTCACCCGCATCGCCGGGGATGTACGGGGCTTCGTGCCGCTGGGCTCGGTGCAGCGGACGCTGGCCCTGCGCGGCTACCTCTCCTCGGACGATCCCGACAGCGGGGGACGCGTTCCGTTCTATGCTCAGGAGACCCTCGGCGGGAGCCACACGCTGCGCGGCTTCCCGAGCTACCGGTTCCGCGACACCAAGGTCGTGTTGTTCCAAGCCGAGTATCGCTGGGAGGCCTCGCCGGCCATCGAGCTGGCCCTGTTCGCCGATGCGGGACGCGTGGCGCCGCACGTGTCCGAGCTCTTCTCCGATCTCGAGGCCGACGCCGGGATCGGGCTGCGCCTGAAGACGCACCTGAACACCGCCTTCCGGATCGACGTCGCGCGCGGCCGGGAGGGCTGGGAGGCTTTCGCACGCTTCAACCCGGTCTTCTGATCGGGTGCGCCTGTTCCCGATCTCCGCGCTCGTTCTCGCCTCCGCGCCGGCGACGCACGCCCAGCGGTTCCTGCCCGACGACCCGCTGCGGGTCGACCGCGACGACCTGCCCATCGAGAAGCCCGGCGTGGTCGAGCTGGCCACGGCGTGGGACGTGGTCGAACACAGCTTCTGGCATAGGCCCTCGGGCCCGGCGCCCCCCGCGCTCAACGTCAACACCCTGGGCGAGGTGCCCGACTCGAGCTGGTTCGAGAACCGCATCGGAGCGCGAGCGATGTCCATCGACGAGTTGTTACGGGGGCCCGACCAGGGGACGGGACCGGCGCCGGGGCGCTGGACGATCACGGCCGGAAAATCCCAGGGCATCACTCCAGGCTTCACCATCGAAGACGAGCGGAACGACGTTTACTTCGTCAAGTTCGATCCGATCCCCTACCCGCGACTCTCGACGTCGGCCGACGTGATCGCGACCAAGTTCTTCCACGCCTTCGGCTACTTCGTTCCGGAGAATCACATCGCGTACTTCCGCCCCGAGCAGCTGGTGATCGCGGCGGACGCGAAGGTGCCGGTGCGCGGCGGCGAGAAACGGAAGATGATGCCCGCCGACCTCGACAGCATCCTCGCTCGGGTGCCCCACCTGCCCGACGGACGCGTGCGCTGCGTCGCCAGCCGCCTGCTCTCCGGCGAGCCCCTGGGTCCACACAAGTACTGGGGCACGCGCGGCGACGACCCGAACGACGCCTTCCCCCACGAGCACCGTCGCGACCTTCGCGGCTACCGCGTGTTCTCGGCGTGGCTGAACCACGACGACTCGCGCAGCGTGAACTCTCAGGACATGTTCCTCAGGCGCGCGGACGGCAAGGGCCACGTCAAGCACTACCTCATTGATTTCTCCTCGGCGCTGGGCAGCGGCTCCGACGCCGAGCGGCGCATCGCGCCCCAGAACCCGCGTGCGGGCAACGAGTACATCCTGGAGCTCAAGCCGATCCTCGAGACCGCGTTCAGCTTCGGTCTCTGGGAGCGGCCCTGGCGCCAGGTGAAGTACACGACGTACGCGGAGGTGGGCCGCATCGAGGCCGAGTTCTTCGACCCCCATGCGTGGCGCCCGGAATACCCGAACCCCGCGTTCGAGCGCATGCGCCCGGCCGATGCGTTCTGGGCCGCGCGCCTCGTCTCGCTGTTCTCCGACGAGGCGGTGCGGGCGCTCGTGAGCACTGGCGAGTTCAGCGATGCGGAGGCCGAGCGACACCTCGCCGACACGCTGATCCGCCGCCGCGACAAGATCGTCGCGTATTACTTCCGGCAGCTGAACCCGCTGGCCGAGCTCCGGATCGAAGGCGATGCACTCGTGTTCGCGAACCTCGGCGAGCGTGCCGGGCTCGCCCGGGCCGAGGCCTACGAGTACGAGTGGCACGTGCTCGAGAACCGCACGGGCAGGCTGGATCCACTGGAGGCAGCAAAGGGCGAGAGCGCCGAGCCTCGTCTCGCGCTCCCGCCCGGGGGACACAGCTACCTGATGGCCCGCATCCGCACGCGCGGGGGTGAAACCGCATGGCGGAAGGCCGTGGACGTCTACATTCGCAAGGAGGGCGGCGTGCCGAGCGTGGTCGGAATCGAACGGGAGGAATGAGATGGCTACCGCCGCCGTGGAGAGCCGCCAACCGTCCCCGCTGGAGCGATTCCTGCGCCTGTTCGCGGAGGTACGCCCCGGCGAGTCGGCGACGGTCCTGCTCCTGTTCACGAACCTGTTCCTGCTGCTGGTCGGCTACTACATCCTCAAGACGGTCCGCGAGCCGCTCATCCTGGCGACGGGCGGCGCCGAGGTCAAGTCGTACGCGGCGGCAGGTCAGGCCCTGGTCTTGATGGGCTTCGTCCCGCTCTACTCCTTGTTCTCCTCACGCGTCGGACGCGAGAAGCTGGTCCTCGGCGTCACGATCTTCTTCATCCTGAACGTCGAGCTGTTCTTCGTGGGCGCGAAGCTGGCCATCCCCTACCTCGGCGTCGTCTTCTACATCTGGGTCGGCATCTTCAGTCTCGCCACCATCGCGCAGTTCTGGTCGTACGCGAACGACCTCTATTCGCGCGAGACGGGCGAGCGGCTGTTCGCGATCATCGCCGTGGGCGCCACGGCCGGCGGGCCGGTGGGGGCGAAGCTCGCGGAGACGATGTTCCGGATGAAGGTCTCCCCCTACGACATGCTCCACGTC
>DATFEN010000299.1:0-3111 GCA_035251085.1 Vicinamibacteria bacterium
GCGCGCGTACCGCCTTCTCGTCGATCTCTTCCACCTCGACGATCACGGCGTGCGGAACCTCTTCGCGTGTCAGGTGAAGCGCCTTCTCGCGAATCACCTCGGCGATTCGCTCCTCGAGCGCGAGGTCGGTCACTTGTTCGCGATCGAAATAGCTGGGGCCGTCGGGCAACAGCGAGACGAGGTCGCGCCGGAGTTCTCCGATACCGTCCCTCGTCTTCGCGCTCACCGGATGCAATGCGTGGAAGTCGCCAAGTGCCGAGGCCGTCTTCATCTGGGACGCGATGTGACCAGGCTTGAGCCGGTCCACCTTGTTGAGCGCGATGACGACCGGCTTCTCCAGCGCGAACACGCGCCGCGCGACGAACCGGTCGCCAGCACCGATACGCGCCCGAGCGTCGACGACGAGGAGCACGGCATCGGCGTCGTCGAACGAGGAGTCGACCGTCTGCTGCATTCGCTCGGTGAGCGGATCGATCGGGCGCTGGAAGCCAGGAAGGTCGACCAGCGCGAGTTGGTGGTCGACGCCGTTCGCGATACCGAAGAGCCGACGACGAGTCGTATTCGGCACTGTGGACGTAATTGCGATCTTCTCGCCGCAAAGCGCGTTGACGAGGGTCGACTTGCCGACGTTGGGCCGCCCCGCCACGGCCACGAACCCACTCTTCATGCTGCCGCTCTCGTGGGGCACCCCGGCCCACCACCCACTGCGATCGTATCCAGCAAGTGCGTGCGTATGGGACACGGATCAGCGCCGGAAGTGCGCAGGTTCGTCCGCAGCGTCACTGCAGGTTCGACGCGTCGAACGACTCGGGCAGCAACTCGTCCGGCGTCAGTGCCACCACACGCCCGCCGTTGCGGAACACGACGCGCTCGACGCCCATCTCGTGCAGCCACTGCCGGCAGCCGCCGCACGGCGACGCTGTTATCGCGGCCACGACGAAGTCCCCGGGCCGATATCCCTCCGCGACAGCACGGGAAAGAGCCGTCCGCTCGGCGCAGACCCCGAGCGGATAGGCCGCATTCTCGACGTTCACACCCTCGATCACCCGTCCGTCACGTGCGAGAACGGCACAGCCGACGCGAAAGTTCGAGTACGGCGCGTATGCGCGCGCAGCTGCCGCATCCGCAGCCGAGAGGAGCTCGCTGTCCGAGACCGGCGGGCTCATGGCACGACCGTTGCGCCATGAGCGGGGAGGGGCGTGGATGTCATGAAGGGGGCCTCCACGGACCGCGATACGGTCGCGGCCCAACTTCCAACAAGAAGGGAGGCCCCACCGAGATGATGGTTGGCGCAATCGACATCCACAAGCACGTTCTGCACGCCGCTGTCCTCGATTGCGAAAGCGGCGAGCTGCAGGACGCTCGGTTTCCGGCGACGCGGGATGCGCTCGAGCAGTGGGCGCTGCGCTTCCACGAGGAGCTGACGTTGGTCGCGATTGAGGCGACCACCGGCTGGCGCTGGGTCTGCCGCGAGCTGCAGGCTCTCGGCTACGACGTGCGACTCGCCGACCCCGGCCAGGCGCAGGCCTTGCGAGGGGGCAAGCGCCGGGCGAAGACCGACCGCCTCGACGCCCGCTGGCTCTGCCACCTGCTGGCGAAGGACATGCTGCCCGAGGCCTGGCTGCCTCCGGCCGAGATCCAGGAGCTGCGCGACCGCACCCGGCTTCGCAAGGCGCTCGTCGACGATCGCACCCGCTGGGCGCAGCGTCTGCACGCGCTCCTCACCCAGGAGGGCTTTGCCTGCCGGCGGGATCGGCTCTTGACCGTTCAGGGTCGCCGCTGGGCAGCCGCGGTCGCCCTGCCCGCCGCGAGCCGTGTCCAGGTCGACCTGCTGCTGCGCCTGATCGGAGCCGTCGAGGCCGAGCTCGAGCCGCTCGAGCGAGAGCTTCGCCGCTTCGCGCGAGCCGATCGCCGCTGCCAGGCGCTGGCAGGGATCTACGGGATCGGCCCGATCCTCGCCTGCCACCTCTTGGCCGAGCTGGGGGAGGCCCGCCGCTTCCGCCGGGCGCGACAGGTTGTTCGCCTGTCCGGGCTCGACCCGGTCGTCGAGGAGTCGGGCGAGACCCGTCGGCGCGGGAAGCTCGCCAAGCAGGGCCCGCCCCAGTTGCGCTGGGCGCTCGTGCAGGCGTCCAAGAACGCCCACCGCCGTTCGAGCCCCGATCGCCAGCTGCGGGCGAGCGTCGTCGCGCGCTGCGGGGCCAACCGCGCCTCGCTCACCGTCGCTCGCAAGATCGCCCGCCGCGCCTACCACGTCCTGCGCGAGCTCGAACTCGAGGCCGCCTGAGCGATGCTCGCTGAGGCTCGGTCCGCCCAACCGCTCGGAGGAGTCTGCGGCGTGCTCCCGGTTCCCCTGACAGCCAGCGCTGTCCTGTGTGGAGTGAGCCGTCGCGGAAGTCCCGATCAGACCTCCTGCGCCGCTTCTGCGGGCGCCGAGATAGGGCAGGGCCACGTCAGACCGAGCCACGGTCACGATGCCCAAGGCGCCCGCTCCCCGCCAAGAGGCTGCGGCGCTGCTCGAGGCCCCCTTCAGATAGGGGAACCGGGTTCCCCACGTTCTCAGAGAGAAGGGGGCTTCGCGGGAGGAAACATGGTTTCCGTTCGCCGTTCCGCTGGCGAACGCGAGCCGAGGGCGAGCGTTGCTCATCCGAAGGCCTGGAAGAGGAGGAGCGTGACGAGCGCTCCGAGCACGGCGCCGCTCGCCACCTCGGACGACGAGTGGACACCGGTCTCGACTCGGGTCTGGGCCACGAGCAAGGCCATGATGAAGGTCACGGAGGAGATCAGGAAGCGGTGCGCGGAGTTGTCGAGGATCAGCGTCACCGCCATCCAGCCCGCGAACGCGACCGCGGCATGCCCTGACGGAAGCCCGCCGCGGAGTGGCGTTCCGCGCCCGGTGTACGCCTTGACTGCGACGACGACGATGACGGTGACCGCGAACGCCACGAGCGTGAGCTCCGCTGGCGCGTCGGAAAGGCGAGTGAGAAAGCGCGAGCTTCGCGTGGCCACCTCGCCCGAGAAGACGAGATATCCGACGGCCACGGCGTTCAGGGCGGCGACGAGGACCGCGCCCGCGGCGATGTCCTTGGCGAGCTTGGCCATGGGATCGAACGC
>DATFEN010000309.1:0-7704 GCA_035251085.1 Vicinamibacteria bacterium
CGCCGCGGGCGCTCCGACGGAGAAGACCGCCGAGGACGTCCGAGCCGATCAGGAGAAGGCGTGGCGTCAGCGCGTTCAGCAGGCGCAGGGCGAGGTCACGAAGGCGCAGGGGCAGATCGACACGATTCAGCGAGCCTTGAACGACCTCTCGGGCAACTTGTACGGGGCCAGCCGCACGCAGCAAGTTGCGCAGCTCGAGCAGGCTCAGAAGCAGCTGGCCACGTCCAAGCAGCAGCTCAGCGACCTCGAGGAGGAGGGCCGCCGCAACGGCTGGCGCTGAGAGTCAGCTTCCGTCGATCTCCGCCAGCAGGCGGCGGTCGCCGTTGATCTCGACGCGGAGCGGGCGCTCCCGCGAGTCGATCGAGAAGGAGCCGCCCTCCGCAGGCAGCAGGACTTGGCGCGCCGCGCGCCCGCCCGTGTGGAAGACGGCCAGCTCCAGCGGCAACGGGCCCGGCAGGTCGCGGCCCGTGACGTCCACTGCCGTGCGATAGCCCTCAGCCGCCTTCTCCTGGCGATGGGCGTACCGCAACGCCGGGATCGTGGTGCCGTAGATCCAGTGCTGGAAATACGCGTCCAGCTTCTTTCCAGACGTCGCCTCCAGCGTCTCGCGCCAGTCCTCGGTGCCCGCCTTTCGATAGCGGAAGCGATTCTGAAAGTCGGCCAGCGCTCGAAGAAAGGCTTCCTCTCCGACGAGGCCCTGCAGCATGTGGAGCACGTAGGCGCTCTTGTCGTACACGAGGGCACGGAACGGGGCCGTCTCGCCCTTTATGTGGCCGAGCCGGTATCCGAGCGAGATGGGGCCCCAGCGCGACTGGCTCATCGCCCATCGGCCCATCCGCTTGAGCACTCCCTGGAACTCCTCGTCGCCGTGGGCCTGGCGCGTCCAGCCGAGGGCGGCATACTGCGCGAAGCCTTCGGACAGCCAGCGATCGCGGTAGTTCTGGCCGGCGACGCCCTGTCCCCACCATTGATGCGCGAGCTCGTGGGCCAGGAAGAAGCCGGGAACGTCGGAGAAGTTCGTGGGGTCGTCCCGCAGCGGCCGGCGAACGAACGCGGGCCGTCGAGCCAAGACCAGCATGCCGGGCGGGCTGTGTCCGCCGGGGGTGTTGCCCTCGATCACGACAAGGTTGATGCGGTCGTAGGGGGATGGCCCGAAGCGCTCCGTGAAGAAGCGCAGCATACCCTCGGCAAGCTCCAGCGAGCGCTCCGCCTCTCCACGCGTGCGGCTGATCCCGTAGCCGGTCAGCGTCACGGGACCGACGCGGCGCTCGCCGACCGGCACGAGGCGGCCGACGGCCGCCGTGATGTACTTGCCGGGCTGTGCCTGCACGTATTCGATGAGGTTCCGCCCGTCTTGCACGCGGCTCGAGATGCGCTCGCCGCCCGTCACCGCGGACAGGCCCGCCGGAACTTCGAAGCGCACGCGCGCCGTGGCGTAGTCGTCGGCGTTGCCCTGCGGGTACCAGGCGTGGCGGTTCGAGTACACCCGCACCGGCTCGATCGGAGGCCCCTCTTCGATGAAGGGGCTCTGGATGGGCACGGTCTGCAGCTCGTTCTCCACGGGCGCGGGGGCCAGATGCCCGGCGAAGCGAACCGTGAGGCGGATCTCGGGCTGGTCCAGCGAGCCGAGCGAGACCATCAGGGTGTCCTGGTGGCGGACGCGGAAGAACAGATGGCGCCCCCCTTCGGCGGACCGCACGGACTCGACGCGAAGCGCGTCGTCCAGCTTGAGCCGGATGCTGCCCGCCGTGGCGAGCAGCTGCAGGGTCAGGGTGTCCTCGCCCTGGATCCCCTCGGTCGTGGGGTCGAAGCGGACCCGGAGATCGTGGTGCAGAACGTCCACCTCGCGCCCGTCGTCTTCGCTGTAGCGGAGGCTGCCGCCGCTGCCGGGGTAGAGGCAGACCTGGAGGCGGCGCGAGCGGTTGAACAGGCTGATCGACTCGGCCAGGCCGGCATTGACTGCGTAGGTCAACGTGCCGCGGCGCGACAGGTCGAAGCTCACGAGGGCATCTCCCACACCCGGCAAGACCCACCACGGCGCGCCGGGGACGCTGGCGTCGAGCACGAAGGCTCGCGGCGCCTGGTCCTCGAAGTAGCGGCTGGCCGCCGGCCAGCGCGAGGCGGCGTTCGGGTCGCGCTCCAGTCGCACCGGCTGCAGCGCTCGGCTCAGGTCCGCCGGGTGGATGCGGACGAAGGCGAGCCGCACTCCGTCCTTCAGCTCGTCGCGTCCCACGAACTGGCGGAGTTGCTCGCGCTCGGTCTGGGGCTGGGGGCGGAAGAACACGGTGCCCTCGCCGGCGAACACGGCCACCGTCGGCCCGAGGTTCTCCGGGGCGAGAAACAGGGTGCCGCGCTCCATCCGCAGCTCGAAGTCCTCGAAGCGGAAGGTCAGGCCGTCGGCCCGGTAGCCGGCCGGATCGAGGCTCAAATGGACGAGGCTTTCGATACGTCCCACCGGCTCCCGGCTCCGGATCGCCCAATGCCCCGCCTTCGCCTCGAGCAGGAACGCGTGCTGCTCGAAGCGGCCTCGCGGCTCCTGGATGGCCACGAAGCGGGAGAGGAGCTTGAGGCGCGCCTCGGGCGGCCGTGCGGGCCGTTCGAACTCGAGGCGGCCTGCACCCGTGCCGAAGGCGAGGCGGGCGAAGCTGTCCTCTTCGTCCCGGGCAGCCGCATCGGAGAACGCCCACAGGTCCAGGTAGGCGGCCGCGTCCTGGCGGTTCCAGGCGGCTTCGAGCGCGTCGAGAAGCGCGGCCGCGCTCGAGCTCGGAACGACGGGCGTCCCGGCCTGGGCCGAGGCCTGCGGCGCGCTCAACAGCAGCAGCGCGGCGACCAGGGTGTTCACGCGATCGCCACCGCGGGAGCAGCTGCCGCGAAGCTCTTCGGCACGCGCACCGAGAACACGCTGCCCCGGCCCGGGGCGCTCTCGACCTCGACACTGCCGTGGTGGAGGCGAACGATCTCGCGCACGAGGTAGAGACCCACGCCCGTACCGCCGGCTCGGCGCGCCAGGCTGCCGTCCGCGGTATAGAACTTCTCGAAGATGCGCGGGATGTGCTCGGCGGCGATGCCGATGCCGGTGTCGGCCACCTGCAGCAGCAGGTCCCGCTCCTCCTCGCGTCCCCGGATCGTCACGCATCCCCCGTTTCCGCTGTACTTCACGGCATTGTCCACGAGCTTGCGCACGACCTGAAGCAGCAGGCTCTGATCTCCCTCGAGGCGCAGCGGGCCCGGGAACTCGAGGAGCAGCGCGACGCCCTTCTTCTCGGCAGCGCGGCGCAGCGTCTCCAGGCTCGCCTCGGCCAGCTCGCGGAGGTCGAGGGGCTCCACGCGCAGCGTCTGCTGGGTGAACCCCTGTTCGATGCGGCTCACCTCGATCAGGGTGTCCACGAGATCGATGAGGCGGTCGCTGCTCTCGAGGACGATCTTCAGCACGTCGCGCTGCGACTTGTCCGTCTCCGGCGCGGCCTCCAGCAGGTAGTCCGCGTAGCCACGAATCACGGTCAGAGGCGATCGGAACTCGTGGCTGACGTTGCGGAGGTACTCCCGGCGTAGGCGATCGAGCTCCTCGAGCCGCCGGTTGGCCTCCTCGGTCTCGGTCACGTGGCGCCGAGCCTGGTCGAAGAGCCGGGCGTTGGCGATGGCCACGGCTGCCTGCGCAGCGAACGCGCCCATCAGCTCCTGCTCCTCCAGGCCGAAGCGGCGCGGCTCCTTGGTGACGACCTCCAGCGTGCCCAGGACCTCGCTGCCGTGCTTGAGCGGGACGCACAGGAAGGAGCGGTAGCCGTAGCGCGTCGTGATGCTGGCGAACTTGGCGCGCGGGTCCTGGTCCATCTCCTCGACCGCGAGGACGCGACCCTCCTTGGCCACGAGCCCGCTCAGGCTCTCGCCCACGTGCAGTGCGAGGAACGCCTTCACGACCTCGGGCTCCAGCCCCTCCTGGGCGGCCAGCCGGAGCATGTCGCCGTGGCGCAGGAGCAGGACGCAGAAGTGCGTGCCCATGATCCGGTTGACGCTGCGCACCACCAGGGGCAGCAGCTCGGCCAGGTCCAGCCGCGCCACGATGCCCCGGCCCACCTCGAGCAGCGACTCGAACTCCTGGCTTCGGCGGCGCACGTCCTCGATCAGGCGGGCGTTGTCGAGCGCGATCGCGACGTGACGCGCCACGGGATCGAGGATCTCCAGCTCCAGAGGCGTGAAGGGCCGCGCCTCGAAGCGGCCGAGGTTCATCGAGCCGATGGCGCGCTCCTTGGACAAGAGCGGCAACGTCGCCACCGAGCAGATCCCGGCCTCGGCCACGAGCCCTTGGACGAAATGCGGCGCGGGCTCTTCGCCGCCCTGGTGCCAGGCGCGAGGCCGCCGGAACGCCCAGGCCACGGCGTCGCGGGTGAAGGGAGCGATCTGGCGCTGCGCGCCCTGCGAGACGGCCACGATCTCGACGTCGGCCCGGTCCTCGTCGAGGAGCGCGATGGTGAGGCGGTCGAAGGGCACGAGGTGGCGCACCTCGTCGGCGGCCACTCCGAAGATGTCCTCGATGGTGAGCGACAGGTTGACCGCGTTGGCGATCTCGTTGATCGCCGCCAGGCGGCCGGCATGGGCCTTGACCTCCTGCTCCATCTGTCGCTGCCGGGTCACATCCCGGACGGTGGCGATCACCGAGCGCCGGCCCTCGAACTCCACGGAGCCCGTGCGCACGCTGACCATCAGCGTCGCGCCCTGCGCGGTTCGCACTCGCGTGTCGACAAGCCCGGAGACGCCTTGGCTCGCCTCCCAGCGCTCGTAGCGGTCCTGTAGCTCTCGGCGGTCCTCGGCGGGCGAGAGCTCGGTGAAGGGCCTGCCGAGGAGCGCCTCCCGCGTCTCGCCCGTCAGGGTCGCCAGGCCTTCGTTGACGTAGACGATGCGGCCCTCCTGGATGATCAGCACGCCGTCCTGCAGCCGCTCCAGGAGCCGGCGGTAGCGGTCCTCGGACGCGCGCAGCTCCAGGAGGGACCGCTCCTGATCCGAGCTGCGCCGGCGCAGCTCGTCGAGAGCCGTAGCCAGGCGCGCGCGTACGTCGCGCAGATGCGAAGCCGTCGTCCCGGCCGTGAACGCGCAGGCGAGCAGCGCCAGGGAGTGGAAGGCCAGCAGGCGCTCGACGGGCGAGAGCAGCGCGAGGACGGCGAGCAGGACCGCGTCCAGGCCGGCCATCACCACGCCGTAGGCCAGGCCCCCGCGGACCGCGTTGGCGACGACGTGCGGATAGAAGAGGAGCCAGCCTGGGCTCTCGAGGCGGCCCGTCACGAAGCAGCCGAGGCCGATCGTCAGCGCGTCCACGACGTCGTGGATGACCTTGACGGTCCGCTGCCTCGGATGTCGGCGCGAGTACGCGCTCGCCGCGACCGTGAACGCGAAGTAGGCGACTCCGAGGAGGAGCGCCGGGGCGCGGCGTGTCTGGGGATGGTTCCACAGGGCGAACAGCGTGAGAAAGCCGAGGCCGAGGAAGCCGAAACGGCTCCAGGACTTGAGCAGAGACGCGCGGCGCTGCGCTTCGCTGTCCGGGAACGGCGTCGATTGGGCGGCCATGGCCGGGGAGAAGAATTAGTAAAACATATAATCCGCCCATGAGCATCTTCGACCGTCAGCGCTTGAAGCCTGCCGTCTTCAAGCTGGACGTCGAGCGGATGCGCCAGGGCTGGTACTCCGACAAGTACTTCATCAACATCGCGCGGACGTTGGCCGAGCTGGCCGCCCACGGCTACAGGTTCGGCGGCAGCGCCCCCGACCTCTCGGACCTCGACCTCGACCTGGGGAACGTCGACATCGGCTCCGTGGAGGTCGAGATGCAGTGGTTCCCACGCCGGGAACCGTCCTGCGTGGTCGTCGGCGTGGACAAGGCGATCGCGATCCTGCGCGAGTGCACCGGCCATTTTGACGACGCCGGCCGCTTCGTGAACAGCTTCGACGCGATGGAGGTTTGGGCGGTCCAGGACGGCGCCGAGGCGGCCTACGAGGGCGATCCGTCGAACGTGACGCCAGTGATGAGAGTGCGCGGCCGCTACCGCGACTTCGCGATCCTCGAGACGCCCACCCTGGGCGCCCTGACTCGCGGCAGCCGCATCGCCACCAACGTGTACGAGGTCCTCAAGGCGGCGCGCGGCAGGCAGGTGCTCTTCTTCCCGGCCCGCTTCGACGCCCACGAGGTGCAGGCGGCCGATGGGTATGCCTATCAGGTGGCGGTCCAGCTCTTCAACCAGAACTTCGGCAAGAGCCTCAAGGCCTACATCTCCACGGACGCCCAGGGCGATTGGTGGGGCGGAGCCGGCGGCGGGACCGTCGCCCACGCGGCGATCGCCTGCTTCCTCGGCGATACCGCCGAAGCGACCATGGCGTTCGCGGCCACGCGTCCCGCGGACATCCCGCGCATCGCGCTCGTGGACTTCCGCAACGACTGCGTGGGCACGTCGCTCCAGGTGATCCGCACCATGTTCCGGCGCTACCTCGAGCTCGTGAAAGCCGACAAGCCCGAGGAGGCGCGCAAGTACAAGCTCTTCGGCGTGCGCCCCGACACCAGCGGGAACATGCGCGACGTCTCGGTCCCGCCCCTCGGCGACAAGCGCCTCGACTGCGGCGTGAACCCGCGCCTGGTGTTCCTGATGCGCGAGGCCATCGACCGGGAGTGGAAGAGCTGGAACCTCTCCGGCGAGGATCGCCGTATCGCTGAGGAGTACTGCCGCGAGGTGCACATCGCGGTGACCGGCGGCTTCACGCCGGCCAAGATCCGGCAGTTCGAGGAGCTCCAGGTGCCGGCCGACATCTACGGGGTGGGCTCATGGCTGCTCTCCTCTTGCGAGGTGTGCGGCACCAACACCGATTTCACGGCCGACGTGGTCCGCGTCCGCATCGAGGGTCGCTGGTATGACCTCGCCAAGACAGGCCGCCGGGCGTGCGACAACCTGCTGCTCGAGCGGGTGCAGTAAGGCAGCAGGGGAGGCGCCCGGAGCGACCGACTGAGAAGGCGCAGCGCCGAGGACTATAATCGCGGCAAACTCGCTTTCCTCGCCCCGAAGGTCCGGGAGGGCAGGTTGCGCTTCGACACGACGAGCTGGAGCGTGATCCTGAAGGCCACGGTCGGTGGCTCTTCGGACGCACGGCAGGCACTGGCCACGCTGTGCGAAAGCTACTGGCCGGCCGTGTATGCGCTCATCCGCCGCAAGGGCCACTCGGCGACGGACGCCGAGGACCTCACTCAGGGCTACTTCAGCCGCTTCCTCGAGAAGGCCTACGTGAAGGACTTCCGTCCCGAGGCGGGCCGGTTTCGGACGTTTCTCTGTGCCTCGGTGCAACACTTTCTCGCCAACGAGTGGGATCGGGAACGGGCCCAGAAGCGCGGCGGTGGCCGGGTGCCGTTCTCGTTGGACGCGGATGCCGCAGAGGAGCGCTACCGCGCCGAGCCCGTGGACCGCGTCACCCCCGAGACGCTCTTCGAGCGCCAGTGGGCCGCAGCGATGCTGGCCAGGTGCCTAGCTCGGCTGCGAGAGGCAGAGGGGTCCGCGGGCCGAGAGCGCTTCGACAAGCTCAAGCCTTTCCTGGGCGCGTACGGGTCCGAGTCCCGATATGCCGAGCTGGCGCGGGAGTTGGGAACGAGCGAATCGGGGGCGCGCGTGGCGGTCCATCGCCTGCGCCAGCGCTTCGGCCAGGTGTTGCGGGACGAGGTCGCCCGCACGGTCG
>DATFEN010000004.1:0-15974 GCA_035251085.1 Vicinamibacteria bacterium
GACCGCCGTGCGCTTCAGGCCTCGGGCGTAGGCGTCAGCAGCGAGCAGGCCGACGATGTGCTGGTGCAGGCCGTCGCCGCCGCCGCCGCCACGCGCGATCCGGGCCTGCGGCCGGCCCTCGAAGCGCTGCGCGACGGCGATCCGAGCCTCAGGGTTCGCGACGCCGCGGCACGTGCCCTCGCGTCTGCATCGCCGTCGTCGTAGACTCGGCCCCGGGGGCGCAAGGAGGTCTCGCATGCGCCTGTGCCTCATCGCCGTCATCGCCGCAGTGACGCCGACGCTTGGTTCCGCCGACGAAGCCCAAGACGCGCGGGCGGTCGTCGAGGCCGCCTACGTCCAGGGCGTTCATGCCTCGTTCAGCGCGGACGCGATGCGCCGGGGCTTCCACCCGGACTTCCGCATGTACACGCTGCGTGACGGCGCCTTGTCCTACGTAACCCGGGACGAGTGGATCGCGAGGCTCGAGAAGCGCGCCGCGGAGGCCTCCCCCAGATCGCAGATCAAGGCCGATTACCCCCTCGTGGACGTGACCGGCAACACCGCGGTCGTGCGCGTCGAGCTCCACCGGGACGGCAAGCACGTCTTCACCGACTACCTGTCGCTCTACCGCTTCGCCGACGGCTGGAAGATCGTGGCCAAGGTGTTTCAGGCGCGCTAGCCTCGGCTTGACAGCCCGGGGGTCGCAAGTAGAATCGGCGCGCTCCGTGACAAGCGACGCGGAACGCTAGACTCCGGGCGAGGTCCTCGATGGCCGACGAGAAGGACAGCGCGCAGCCACCCGTACCAGGAACGCCGGCGGCGGCACCCGCCCCGGCGCCCAAGGCTGCTGCCCCCGCAGCGGCACCAGCGGCGACTGCGCCGGCGACTCCGGCTGTTGCGCCGGCAGCTCCAAAGCCCGATCTCTCGCGTCGCGCGTTCATGTGGTCGCTGCCGGTGGGGTGGGCGGCCTTCTCGGCGGCTTGCGCGGCGAGCCTCGTCGCCACCGGCCGCTTCCTGTTCCCGAACGTCCTGTTCGAGCCGCCGCAGGCCTTCAAGGCCGGCTTCCCCGCCGAGTTCAACGTCGGCGAAGTGGACGTTCGGTTCAAGGACGCCTTCGGCGTGTGGATCGTGCGCGAGGCCGACGGCTTCTTCGCGTTGATCGCGGTCTGCACCCACCTGGGCTGCTCGCCGAACTGGCTGACCACGGAGAACAAGTTCAAGTGCCCCTGCCACGGCAGCGGGTTCTACAGGACGGGAATCAACTTCGAGGGGCCGGCGCCGCGGCCCCTGGAGCGCGCCCGCATCGTGCTGGCCGACGACGGACAGATCCTCGTCGACAAGTCCCTGAAGTTCCAGCAGGAGAAGGGCGAGTGGACCAACCCGGAGGCCTTCCTGAAGGTCTAGGAATCCGCCTCGCGGAAGCCTGACGCCAAGGATCCTATGGCAACCAAGCCCTCAGAGACGTTCCTGAGCCGCACCTGGGACTACCTCACCGACACCCAGATCTGGCGCTCGATCTTCCGCCACGGAATGCCCAGCAACAGCCGCAACCGGGCCCTCGCGGTGATGAGCAACGTGTTCCTGCACCTGCACCCGGTGAAGATCCGCAAGAGCGGCGTGCGGCTGAAGTTCACCTGGTGCATGGGCGGGCTGACCTTCTTCCTGTTCCTGGTCGAGACCTTCACCGGCCTGCTGCTGATGTTCTACTACCGGCCCACGGTCGCCTACGCCTACATGGACATCATCGACCTCGCCGAGCAGGTGCCCCTCGGCATCATGCGCGAGATCCACCGCTGGGGCGCCCACGCCATGGTGATCACGGTGTGGCTGCACATGTTCCGAGTCTTCATGACCGGCTCCTACAAGCCGCCCCGTGAGTTCAACTGGAACGTTGGCGTGATCCTGCTGGTGCTGACCCTGCTGCTGTCCTTCACCGGCTACCTGCTGCCCTGGGACCAGCTCGCGATCTGGGCGATCACCGTCGGCTCCAACATGGCTCGAGCGACGCCGCTTCTCGGCCACGAAGGGCCCGGCGCCCAGCTGCTGGCCTTGGGAGACGTGAAGATGGTCCACGCGGGCTCCGACGCGCGCTTCGCGCTGCTCGGCGGCCGTTTCGTCGGCGAGGGCGCGCTGCTGCGCTTCTACGTGCTCCACTGCGTCGGCATACCGCTGATCGCGGGCATCCTGATGGCCGTCCACTTCTGGCGCGTGCGCAAGGACGGCGGCATCTCCGGCCCGATGTAAGGGACCAGCGCCCATGGCAGCGGTCGAGTTCCTCAAGGACGTCGTCAACTTCTTCACCAGCCCTGCGATCTTCATCAGCCTGGCATCGATCCTATTCTTCGCGTCGATGAAGTGGCGCTTCTTCTGGAGGCCCAGGGTAGCGCTGTGGCTGGGGCTGGTCGGCGTCGTGTTCCTGGCCGTCTCGATGCTGGATCCCGACTTCGCCTTGATCGTGAAGAAGCCCGACAACATCCCGATCGTCGCGATGCTGTTCCTGGTGGGCTTCTTCGTATGGCTGGCGATGCACCAGGCCCACCAGAACGACGACCGCATCGCGCGGGGCGAGCCGCCCAACGAGGTCTCGAACGGCGAGGGCGAGAAGACCTGGGTGTGGCCCGACCTCGTCTACACCGAGCTCATCTGCATGGTCATCGGCATGATCGTGCTGGTGGCCTGGGGCATGGCCTTCCACGCGCCGATCGAGGAGCCGGCCAACCCCGCACGCACTCCGAACCCCAGCAAAGCGCCCTGGTACTTCCTGGGGCTGCAGGAGATGCTCGTCTACTACGACCCGTGGCTCGCCGGCGTCGTTTTTCCGAGCCTGATCATCGTGGGACTCATGGCGATTCCGTACATCGACATGAACCCGAAGGGGAACGGCTACTTCACCTTCAAGGAACGCAAGGTCGAGATCACGATCTTCCTGTTCGGGTTCCTGATCCAGTGGGTGCTGCTCGTCATTCTCGGCACGTTCCTGCGCGGCCCCAACTGGAACTTCTTCGGCCCGTACGAATACTGGGACCTCCACAAGCTGCTGGCGCTGAACAACGTGAACCTGTCCGAGTACATCTGGGTCAAGTGGACGAGCCTGGGGCTGCCGACGAACATGATCGTCCGCGAGTTCCCGGGCATCCTGGCTTGCCTCTTCTACCTGGTCGTGCTGCCGGGGCTGCTGGCGAAGACCTGGTTGAAGAAGTACCACGAGAGGCTCGGCCCCTGGCGCTACGGCGTGTTCGTGATGCTCCTGCTCCTTCAGATCGCGCTGCCCATCAAGATGGTGCTGCGTTGGCTCTTCAACCTGAAGTACATCGTCGCGATGCCGGAGATCTTCTTCAACATCTAGCGAGAACCCATGGCGAAGCCCGAGCCCGGTCGCGACCCCCAGATGGCCGAGAGGACCCAAAATCTCAACCTACTCTTCGCCCTGACCTCCATCGCCATGCTGGTGGCGTTCTCGGCGATGGTCTGGGACGACTACGACCGCGAGTGGAAGAAGCACCAGATCGCCTTCAACCGTCTCGAGGTGCAGCAGACGCAGAAGCAGCGCGACGAGGCGCTCGGCAAGGTCGACGCGAGCAGGCGCAAGGCGATCGAGGAGCAGCTCGCGAAGGGCCAGCAGGAGATGGCCGCCCGCCGGGCCGAGATCGACAAGGCGCGTGCGGAAGCGGCGAAGGCCCACAACGATTGGTACGCGGTCGACCAGGACTTCCGCTTCACCAAGGCCGACATCGACGTCAAGCGCTACGAGTACGAAGAGGCCGCCCACAAAGGCCTCGCCTCGGCGACGCGGCACAAGAAGCAGTTTGACGACCTCGAGAGGAAGTGGGCCGACCTGCGCGTGAAGCTCGAGGAGGTCACGGCGCGCGAAGCCGCGGCCAACGCGACCCTGGCCGAGCTGGAGAAGACCTACCTGGAGGCGGAGAAAGCCCAGAAGGAGGCCTTCGCCGAGTACTCGCGCCTGAACGACAAGCTTCAGAAGATCCAGGAGGGCTTCGTCTTCCAGGTGCGCAACCTGCCGGTGCTGGACATGGCGAACCCCTCGCTCAAGGTCCAGCAGATCATGCCGGCGAACCTTTACGACGACGTGATCTTCAGCCCCACGCCCAAGGTCGACCGCTGCACCACCTGCCACCTGGGCATCGACAAGAAGGGCTTCGAGAACGCGCCGCAGCCGTTCACCTCTCATCCCGACATCGACGTCTACCTGCGCGGCCCGCACCCGATCGAGAAGATCGGGTGCACGGTCTGCCACCAGGGGCGGGGCCGGGCGACGAGCTTCGTCAACGCGGTCCACACGCCTGTCACCAAGGAGCAGGAGCACGCCTGGGGCAAGTACAGCGGCACCAAGGAATACGAGCGCTGGCATCTGTGGGACCAGCCGATGCTCGCCAAGGGCACCACCGAGGCGCAGTGCCTGAAGTGCCACCAGGGTGTGGTCGAGGTGCCCCGAGCGAGCAAGCTGAACGCCGGACTCGTGCTGGTCGAGCGCTACGGCTGCGTCGGCTGCCACAAGATCAGGGGCTGGGAGAACCTGCGCAAGGTCGGCCCGGACCTCTCGAAGATCGCGTCGAAGACCAGCGAGGACTGGATCTACCGCTGGATCAAGGAGCCGCGCGCCTTCCGGCCGACACGCATGCCCCAGCAGTGGGGCGTGCGGACGCCGGACAAGCGCACGCCCGAGCTGGACGCTCGCGACGACGCCGAGGCCAATGCTGCCGTGGCCTACCTGATGGACCGTTCGGCTCGAATCGCCTTTCCGAGTCCGCCCCCGGGCGATCGCGACAACGGCCGGCAGCTCTTCGAGAGCGTCGGCTGCCTCGCCTGCCACCGCGTGGGGGACGATCGGCGCGGCGTCGACGGCCTGCCAATGGCCGCCTTCCGCACGCACGGACCGAACCTGGACGGCAGCGGGACCAAGCTCCGCGCGGGGTGGGTCTACGCGTGGATTCGGTACCCCAAGGGCGTGTGGCCCGAGACACGGATGCCCAACCTCCGGCTCACCGAGCAGGAGGCCGCCGACATCACGGCCTACCTGATGAGCTTGAAGAACGACGATTTCATGGCTCGGCCACGTCCCGCCCTCGAAGGCGCGCGGCGCGACGTGATGGTGCGGGAGTACCTGCTCGCGCAGTATTCGATCAAGCAGGTCGACGAGAAGCTCGCCGCCATGGACGACCGGCAGCGCACGCTGTTCCTCGGTGAGCGCACACTCTTCCGCGGAGGCTGCTTCGGTTGCCACGCGATCCCCGGCTTCGAGAAGGCGACGCCCATCGGCACCGAGCTCACCGAGCAGGGATCGAAGCTGGTCGAGCGCCTCGACTTCGGCTTCCAGCACGAAAGGATCCCACACACGCTGCCCGCCTGGCTCCACCAGAAGCTGATGGAGCCACGCATCTTCGACGTCGACAAGGAAAAGAAGCCCGACGAGCTGCTGCGGATGCCCAAGTTCCACTTCACGCCCGAGGAGGCAGACGCGATCGTCACCGCCGTGCTCTCCTTCACCAAGGAGCAGATCCCCCTCGCGGCCCAGAAGCAGCTCTCGGCCGAGGACAAGCTCGTGGAACGCGGCCGGCGGCTGGTGCGTGATTTCAACTGCCAGGGCTGCCACCAGGTCGGCGAGCAGGGGGGCACGATCCGCGCGGTGGTCGAGGACCAGCTCGAGAAGGCGGGTGGCGACACGCTGCAGGCGCAGGCGCTCTCCCCCCCCATGCTCTGGAACGCCAAGTCGAAGGTCGGGGAGGGCGCCCGTGTCCACACCGCGTGGCTCCACGGCTTCCTGGCGGACCCCTCCAACAAGATCCGCCCCTGGCTGGAGCTGCGCATGCCCAGCTTCGAGCTCAGCGAGGAGCAGATCAACACCATCACGCAGTACTTCGCGGCGCAGGATCGCGTGGCCTACCCGTACGAGCCCAAGCCACGCGTCCAGCCGGCGATGGTGGAGGTGGGGCGCGACCTGTTCGGCCGCTGGCAGTGCGTGAAATGCCACGTGGTGGCGGGCAAACTGCCGAACCAGGAACCCGCGAACATGGCGCCGGACCTGGCGAAGGTTCCCGAGCGGCTGCGCGCGGAGTGGCTATCGCAGTGGCTCGCCGACCCGGGGCGCATCATGCCGGGCACGCGCATGCCCGCCAACTTTCCCTCCGACCCACAGGAGAACGCCTATCCCGAGGTCCTGGGCGGGGACCAGAAGGAGCAGATCGAGGCCGTGCGCGCTTATCTCCTGACCCTGGGCCCAAGAGGAGCTTCGGCACTGGACTGAAGGTGCGTTGAGCTACGCGCTGGTCGTCGGTCCCGACAACCCGGACCGTGCGTGGATCGAGACCACGCTGCTCGGCGGCGGCCTCGAGGTCGCGGCGGCTTCGGAAGCCGACGTTCTCGTGACCGGCGATCTGCTCCCCCCCCGGCTCGTGGTGCTCGACGACGCATCGAGCCGCGAGGCGCGCCTCGCCTCGCTGCGGCGGCTCCATGCTCACCCGGCCTTGAAGGGCGTGCCGTTCCTGGTCCTGGCTTACGAGGGCGACGTCGAGAGCTTCACGGAGGCGATCACCAAGGGCGTCGCTGCCTATCTGGTGAAGCCCGCGAACGCCGACGAGCTGGTCGAGACCTCCAAGCGCCTCTCCGGATGGGAAGGCGTCACCGACCGCACGGAACGCCGGCGCCGCATCCGCCGGCCCCTCATCATGAAGATCGAGGCCGTCGACAAACACACGAAGGCCCATGTCATGGGCCAGTTCGTCGACGTCAGCGGAAGCGGATGCCGCATCGAGGTGCCGATGCTGGTGCAGGCGGGCGACGTGCTGCGCGTGATCCTGCACAGCCAGGACGCCTCCACGCACGTCGCGCTCGGCGTCGAGGTGCGCTGGGCGCGCGAGAATGCTCCGGGCATGACCGAGGCGGGCTGCCGCTTCACGGGCACCACGGCCCTGCTGGCCGGCAAGATGCTGGGGTTCGTGTCGAGCGGGCTGACGTAGAAGCTCCAAACCTGCAAGACGGCCCAGGGACACCGAGAACCGGATCAGTCCTCCGGACCCGACTCGCTGGCCGCGGCGGCAGCCACGAACGCCTCGAGCCGGGAGCGCTCCAAGACGGGGATCTCGACGAACTCGATCCCGATCTCGTAACGCTCGTGGCCACCTTCCTGAACGGCTCGGCAGGACGCGACGCGCCCCTGGAAGGAGATGGGGGGCTGGTCCGATTCGATCTGGATCTGCATCGTGTGGACGGACTCCGTGGCCAATGCCCAGCCGGCCTCGATCAGCATCCCCGAGAGGCTGATCAGCTTCACTTTGTAGGTCTCGGGCCGATCCAGAACGGCGGCGGCGGATTCGATCTTGAAACGGACGCTGTCGAGGCGCTTCTCCTCGGGGACGCGGTCGTCCCCGATCAGCTCGATGAGGCTGCCCGCCTTTTCGGACACGACGTCGGTGAAGCGGATCCCCGCCGAGTACTCGCCGACCGACTCGCCACCGGCCACCTTCCGGAAGCCGCTCAACGCCGACCACGCCACAACCCCGGACACGCCGACCGTGCGCTGCCCGCGCTTGAGCGTCACGGAGTACTCGGTGCCGATGTTGAGACGCCGGTCGGCCGTGATGGCCATTCCGCCGAGGCTCAGGTTGAGGATCTCGACGTGGGAGGCGAACACCATCCTGCCGCTCACGTCGCGCAACGTATAGCGAGCGAATCGCCTGCCCTCCGGACGATTCCGTCGCGTACGATCAGTGCTCAAGGGCGGGCGGCTCGCGTGCCGGCGTATGCTAACATCCCACCTCCTCGGAGAAAGCGCGGATGCTGGCTGAGTACCTCTCCTATTGGGGCCTCAGAAAGGCCCCTTTCTCGCTCTCCCCCGACCCCGAGATGTTGTATCTGGGGCCCCACCACAGCGAGGCCCTGCTGCGTCTCAAGTATGGAGTGCTCTCCGAAAAGGGCGGAGTGCTGCTGATCTCGGAGAACGCGGGCGATGGTAAGACCTCGCTGCTGCGACGCCTGGTCGCCGAGCTCGAGCCCGAGCATCCGCGCGGCCTCAGGACCGCCTTCATCGACCACCCGACCCTGACGGTCAACCAGATGATCGCGGAGATCGCGCGCCAACTCGGCGTGACCCGGGTGCGCAAGGAGAAGGTCGACAACCTCAACGCTCTGCGCGTGACCCTCACCGAGCTGCACCGTGCGGGCGCCCGGGCCCTCGTCATCGTGGACGAGGGGCAGATGCTGGCTCACCGGCCGGATCTGCTGCAGGAGTTGCGCATCCTGCTGAACTTCTGCGTCTCGGACGGCTTCCTGGTCTCTTTCGTGCTCGCCGGCCAGCGACCTCTGGAGGCCGCGGTCCGCCAGATGCCGGAGTTCTGGCAGCGTCTCCCCGTACGCTTCTTCCTGCGCAATCTCGATCAGCGCAACACCGGGGAGCTGGTGCGGCACCGCATGCGGCTCGCGGGACAGCAGCGCGAGGTGTTCACCGAGACCGCTCTCGAGGGCATCCATCGGCACAGCCAGGGCTGCCCGCGCGTGACCTGCTCCATAGCCGACCTCGCGCTGCTCGTGGGCTTCAGCCTGCGCAGCACGCGCGTCGATTTCGGCGAGGTGGCGCAGGCGGCCAGCGACACCGCGCGCAGCGGCGAGCTGTCACACTACCTGAGCTTCACCTGCTCGGCGGCCGCGCGGAGGGGCCGTTCCGGCCGCTGCTCCCGCTGCGGCAGGTTCCTGAAGGCGCAGCAGCCCTGCGCCCGCTGCCAGGCCTCGGGCCGGAGCGAGGACGTGCCTGCTGCAACGTCCGCAGGCGTGGTCGAGAGCTGCCCGGCGTGCGGCGAGGGCGCGCAGAGAGGAGCTTCGCATCGCTGCGCCTGTGGCCTGCTCCTCTACGCTGCGTGCGGGAGGTGCCAGCTCCGCAACAAGGTCGGCGACGCAGCCTGTCATGGGTGCGGCTTCCCCCTGCTCGCTCGGGCTGCACTGGCCAGTCACGATTTCGAGTTAGGTCTAAGGCGGCTGGGCTGGGATCCGCCCAGTGGCTCGCTGGCGCGCCGCTTTCCGGAGCTGGCAGGCGAGGGCCGCGTGTTCGTCGCCTGCGTGGCGCCCCGATTGCTCTGGGGAGGCCGCTCGCGGCTCGACGCAGGCGATGGCTGGATCGAGGGATCCTTCTTCATCACGGAGCGCGGCCTCGTGGTCATCGGCAGGGGCCGCAGCCGCAGCATCCCGTTCCGCGAGATCCGCGGTCTCACCATCGCCCCGGGAGAGGGCAACGGCGGCGCTTCCCGCGCGGGCCTCAGGATTCGCGTCGATGCGGAGGAGCTGCGGCTGAGCTTCCCAGTGGCGAGGCAGGAGCCGATGTCCGTCGCCACCCTCATCTCCCATTTCGTGGCGAACCGGAGACACCCGCGCCCCTGCTGAAGGGAGTTGCCCGACAATTGTGGCGATGAGCTGGTTCCGGAGGGGCGAGCGGAAGGCCGAGAGCCACAACATCCGAGAGCTGATCGCGCGGCGCCAGTATGCACGGGCACTCGAGCTGCTGCGCGCCGGGCTGCAGAAGAAGCCGGGCGACCGCCGGCTTCGGCTGGAGCTCTCCGAGACGCTGATCCTGTCGGGCCAGGCGTCCGGGGCGGTGGAGGTGTTGCTCCCGCTCGCCGACGATCTCGTGCGGCAGGGTTTCATGGGCCAGGCGCGCGTGGTGCTGAAGCGCGCTCAAGATCTGGAACGCGGGCGACCCGACGTCGAGGAGCGGCTGGACGCGCTGGACCAGATACAGAGGGTGTCGGAGCGCCCCCGCCCAGCCGCCTCGGCCGAGGCGGTGGAGGACCACCCAGGCGGCGAGCCCCCCGTGTCCCCGGCCCCTACTGGAGACGCGGAGCCAGTCCCCAGCCCAGTTGCTGCCGCGGTACCGGCAGCCGAGCCTCCCGCGCCCGTCCCCGACCGAGGGGAGGATGATCACCGCGCCAGGATCGCCGCGCCCGGCGACGATGACGACGAGGTGGAGATCCCGCTCGACAGCTTCCTGGACTCGGCAGATACGAGCCCAGTCTTGGACGGCAGCGCTCCGGACGCCGACTCGAAAGCCCCTCCCCCACGTGCGCAGGTGGCGGAGAGCCGGCTGCTGAGTGCGCTGTCGCCCGAGGTGACGGCGGCGCTGATGGCCGAGCTTCGCCCGCTCTCCTGCGAGCCCGGCGAGATCGTGATCACCGAGGGCGAGCAGGCGCACAGCCTGCACTTGATCGAGAGCGGCTCGGTGCTCGTCTTCGTCAAGGACAAGGCTGGGCGCAACGTGAAGGTCCGGGCTCTCGAGGCGGGCGACTTCTTCGGGGAGATCGCGGCGCTCACCGGGACGCGCCGCACCGCCACGGTGACCGCGGCCACGCACTGCAAGCTGCTGGTGGCCGACAAGGCCCTCGTGGAGGTCCTGGTCGCGTCACATCCGCAGGTGCGTCAACTGCTGGCGGAGTCATTCGAGCAGCGGCTCGGGGATGAGCGCGCGACCGCCGTCAGGGGCAAGCGCCTGCGCCGGCGGATGCCGTCGCAGGGGAAACGTCGAGGGACGAAGAAGGCTCCCAGCAGCTGAGCTAGACGAGCGCCCGAAACACCTCGTTCGACAGGAGGACGCCGCTGTCGGTCAGCCGCAGGCGGCCCGCTTCCACCTCGAGCAGTCGGGCGTCGAAGGCGTCCATGAGCTTCCGGCCGAACTCCTCCATGGGATCCACACCGTACCGGCATCGGAACGCGGCCAGGTCCACACCCTCGCGCCGGCGCAGCTTCGTGAAGAGCGCCTCCTGGACCCGCTCCTGTGCGGAGAGCGTGCGCTCCCCCGCTCGCGCCGACCCCCGCTCCTCCATGGCGAGGCAATAGGCCCCGAAGCCGGCGGCGTTCCAGAAACGGCGGCCGTCGAGGTAGCTGTGGGCCGAGAGCCCGAAGCCCAGGAACGGCGCGTCGTCCCAGTACTTCGCGTTGTGGCGCGAGGCGTGGCCGGCGCGCGCGAAGTTGGAGATCTCGTAGCGCCGCAGGCCGAGGGCATCGAGCCGCCCCGCCGTCTCCGCGTAGAGGTCGGCGACGAGGTCCTCGTCGGGGAGCCGAAGGCGTCCCTGACGCTCGCGGTGCGACAGAAGAGTCTTCCCCTCGACTTCGAGGACGTAGAGGCTCACATGGTCGGGATCGAGCCCATCGACCGCATCGAGGTTCCGGCGCCAGCGCTCTTCCGACTCGCCCGGCCAGCCCAGTATCAAGTCGATCGATACGCTCACGAAGCCCGCCGCTCGCGCCCAGGCAAAGGCCTGGCGGGCGCCGTCGGCACCGTGGAGCCGCCCCATCTCGCGCAGCACCGCATCGTCGAAGGACTGGATTCCTAGGCTCAGGCGGTTGATGCCCAGCGCAGCGACGGCGGAGTACCCGGCCGCGTCCAGGTCGAGCGGGTTGGCTTCCAGGGTGACCTCGGCGCCAGGCGCCACGGCGAAGCGCGCGCGCAGCGCGCGAAGAACGCTCTGGAGCAGGTCACGGCGCAGCAACGAGGGCGTGCCGCCGCCGAAGTAGATGGAGTCGGCGCAGTCCGCGGGGGCCGCGTCGATCTCGCGCAGGAGCGCCGCGACGTAGCGCTCCTGACGCGAATCGGGGGCCGCGCCCGGGTCGATGGCGAAGTGGCAGTAGCTGCACTTCACCTCGCAGAAAGGCACGTGGACGTAGAGCCCGAGGGGCTCGCCGGCGTCGTCGCTCAAACGATCTGGGTGTGACCCTGTTGGCGCACGCGCCGCCAGTCGGGCCCCTCGATTGGGAGCACCACGCACATCTCCATCAGGCGCGAGCGCAGGCGCTGGCCGATGCGTTCGACCAGGAACTCGCGTCGCACCAGCGGGTCCGCCGTGCGGATCCTCTCGAGGTCGGCGTCCTGGTAGTTCGTGGTGACGATGGTGGGGCGCCGCGTCGTGTAGCGGCTATTGAGGATGTAGAAGAGCGTGTCGTTCATCCAGTCGGTCATCTTCCAGGCGCCGAGGTCGTCCAGCACCAGCACGTCAGCCTCGACCACCGGCGAGAGGACCTGGAGCTCGGTCATCTTCGTCTCGCTGTCGTACGAGCTCTTGATCTCCCGGATCAGCTCGTGGAAGTCCCAGAACTCGCCGCGGGCGCCCGTGCGCTGGGCCAGCTCCCGGAGGATCGCGACCGCGAGGTGGGTCTTCCCTACGCCGTTGCCACCGGTCAGCAGAAGACCCAGCCCCTCGTCCGCGCCGAGGAACGGGTAACCGGCCACGTAGCGCTCCGCGCGCTCCTTCGCCGCCCGCTGCGATGGTGTCCCCGGAACGAAGTCCTGGAGCAGGCAGTGCTCGTAGCGCGGCGGGATGCGGCAGAGGGCGAGTAGCGCCTCTCCGCTCGCTCCCGAGGGGCGCCGGCACGCGCAGGGCTGGGCGAACTCCCGGCCGCCCTTGCTCACGATCGTGAAACCGATCCCGCCACAGATCTCGCAGGTCGCAGCCGTCAATTCAAGAACCCCCGCAGCCCCTGCGCCTTCTGGTTGCGCCGGAGCTTCTCCTTGGCCTTGCTCTCGATCTGGCGGATGCGCTCGCGGGACAGGCCGAGCGTCTCTCCGATCTCCTGCAGCGTGCGCGGCTCCTCGCCGTCGAGGCCGAAGCGCATGCTGATCACGTCGTGCTCCTTCTCGTCGAGCTCGGCGAGGATGCGGCGCATCTGCTCCTCGAACGACGCCTTGATCAGCTCCCCTTCCACGCCGGGGATCGTATCCTGCTCCAGGGTATCGCCCAGCTCGAGGGAGCCGTCCTCGCCCACCGCCGTGGAGAGCGACAGGTCCTCGCCGGCGACGCGCAGCAGCTGCTCCACCTCCGCCTCCGAGAGCTCGGTCTCCTTGGCGAGCTCCTCCGTGGTCGGCGGGCGCAGCAGCTCGGCCGCCAGCTTGTCGCGGGTCTTCTCCACGCGCGACACCTGCCCCGACATCTTCGGCGGCAGCCGGAAGACACGGGCATGCTCCGAGAGCGCGTTGAAGATCGCCTGGCGGATCCACCACACCGCATACGAGATGAACTTCACGTTGCGCTCGGGGTCGAAGCGCTTGCCCGCCTCGATCAGGCCGAGATTGCCCTCGTGGATCAGGTCGATGAAGCTCAGCCCCATGCCGCGGTAGCGCTTGGCGTACGAGACCACGAAGCGGAGGTTCGCTTCGACCAGGCGGTTCAGCGCGGCCTGGTCGCCGGCGCGGATGAGCCGGCCCAGCTCCTTCTCGCGATCCGCCGAGAGCGGCTTGAAGTTTGCGATCTCCCGGATGTAGGCGCTCAGGCTGTCGCCGGTGTACGAACGGTCGCGAGGCGATGGGAACTTGCCGGAGGGCATCGAAGTGCCGGAACGGCGATTATAGCTGGTGCTTCGCGTGCACTATCGGCGCGGGTGGAAGTTTGACGAGCGCCTGCTCGAAGCGCTCCTGCCAGCCCTCGCGGTTGGCGCGCTCGAGCTCGTCCTTCACCCAGCCCACGAACTCCGACATCTCGGCCTGCATCTGTTCCATCTTGCGCCGCATGTTCAGGACGATCTCCACACCGGCGAGGTTCACGCCCAGATCACGGGTCAAGGACAGGATCACTTCGAGCTGGCGCAGGTCGTCCTCCGAATAGAGGCGCGTGTTGCCGTCGGTCCGCGACGGCTTCAGGAGGCCCTCGCGCTCATACAGCCGGAGCGTCTGGGGGTGGATGTCGTAGCTCTTCGCGACCACGCTGATCATGTAGTGCTTGCCGCCCTGGGGCGACTTGCGCTCGCCGGCCTCCGCCCTCGCCCTTCCGCCTCGCGGCATCAGCCCCTCCCCTGCGCACCGCCGCGCGACGCGCTCGACACGAGATCCTTGCGCGGGTCATCGGGATGCAGCCGTGCGACTTCCTCGAGGAGTCCGCGCGCGCGGGCATCCGTCACCGCGGGTATCACCACGCGCAGCTCGACCCAGAGATCGCCGCGGCCGCCGTCGGGCCGAGGCACTCCGCGCTTGCGCAGCCGGAAGCGCTGGCCCGTCTGAGTGCCGGCCGGAACCTCGATCGCAACCGTCCCTTCGAGGGTCGGTGCGTCGACGTGGGCCCCGAGCGCCGCCTCGACCATCGTCACCGGCACCGTGCAGTGCAGATCCTCTCCGTCCCGGCGGTAGAACGGATGCGGCTCCACCTCGACGACCAGCTGGAGATCGCCGAAAGCTCCACCGCGACGCCCGGCGTTTCCGGACTCGGCGAGCCGCAGGCGCGCGCCCTCCTCCACGCCCGGCGGGATCCGAACGTCCAGCGATTCGCTGCGCATCAGGCGGCCTTCGCCCTCGCAGCGGCCACAGCGGCGCCGGCTGAGCTGGCCCTGTCCGGCGCAGTCGGCGCAGGCGCGCGAGAAGATCATGTGTCCGCGGCGGGCGCGGATCCGGCCCGAGCCGTGGCACGCAGGACATGGGAACGGGGCGGAGGCCACGTCACCGGCTCCCTGGCAGGCCGGACAGCGGTCGTGGCGCACCAGCTGGATGCGGCGCTCGGCTCCGCGCAGCACCTCGTCGAAGCTGATCCGGGCTCTCGCTTCGAGGTCCTCGCCTCGGGCGCTCTCGGAGGAAGGGGGGCGTAGCACCGCCTCGAACAGCTCGCGGAAGGGGGCGCCGGCGGCACCATGGGCCGAGAAATCGAAGCCCTCGAAGCCGACCGGCGCCACCGGCGGTGGCGCCTTCGCCCGACGGTCGCCCCGGTCGTAGGCTGCGCGCCGCTGTGCATCGCGCAGCACCTCGAATGCCTCGGTCACCAGGCGATAGCGCTCGGCCGCCTCCGCATCTCCCGGGTTCAGGTCCGGATGCAGCAGCCGAGCGAGCTTCCGATAGGCGCGCCTCAGCTCGGCGACACCTGCGCTGCGCCTCACGCCCAGAAGCTCGTAGAAGTCCGTCATTGCATTGACCAAGCTCCGTCCCACGCCGACTCTGCCTTCGGATAAAGCTGTGCTGCGGTGCCGGCGGCTATTTCTTGTCCACGACCTCGGCGTCAACCACGTCCCCGCCGTCTCCGCCATCGCCGCCCTTGTCCTTCTCCGGGCTCGGTGCTGCGGCGTCGCCCGAGGCCGCGGCCTGCTGGTAGAGCACCTCGGCCAGCCGGTGCGACACGCGCGTCAGCTCCTGCGCAGCGGCGTCGAGCTTGTCGCGGCTGCCCTCCGCGAGCGCCTGCTTGGCGGCCTCGATGGCCGCCTCCACGGGCTTTGCGTCCGGCTCCGAGAGCTTGTCGCGGTTCTCGCGCAGCGTCTTCTCCGTGGAATAGACCAGGCTGTCCAGGCGGTTCCTCGCCTCGATCTCCTCCTGGCGCTTCTTGTCGTCCTCGGCATGGGACTGCGCCTCCCGCACCATCTTCTCGACCTCGTCCTTGGCGAGGCCGGAGGAGGCCGTGATCGTGATGGCCTGGGAGCGACCGGTCGCCCGATCCTTGGCCGAGACGTTGACGATGCCGTTGGCGTCGATGTCGAAGGTCACCTCGATCTGCGGCACGCCGCGCGGAGCCGGCGGGATCCCCGAGAGCTGGAACTTCCCGAGCGTCCGGTTGTCCTGCGCCATGGGGCGCTCGCCCTGGAGGACGTGGACCTCGACGCCCGGCTGGTTGTCGGAGGCGGTGGAGAACACCTCGGTCTTCTTGGTCGGGATCGTGGTGTTGCGCTCGATCAGCTTCGTCATCACCCCGCCGAGGGTCTCGATGCCCAGGCTGAGCGGCGTCACGTCCAACAGCAGCAGGTCCTTCACGTCGCCCGAGAGAACGCCCGCCTGGATCGCGGCGCCCACCGCCACGACCTCGTCGGGGTTGACGCCCTTGTGAGGCTCCTTGCCGAAGTACTCGCGGACGAGCTGCTGCACGCGCGGGATGCGCGTCGAGCCGCCGACCAGCACCACCTCGTCGATCCTGGCGGGCTCGAGGCCGGCGTCCTTGAGGCACTGCCGCACGGGGCCCATCGAGCGCTCGATCAGGTCTTCGACGAGCTGCTCGAGCTTCGCCCGCGTCAGCTTGAGCTGCAGGTGCTTCGGGCCCGAC
>DATFEN010000022.1:0-12763 GCA_035251085.1 Vicinamibacteria bacterium
CGCCGACGGTGCGCTGCTGCAGACGACCCCGCGCGCCGGCCAGGTGGAGAGCCGTCTGGTCTTCCGCTTCAAGGACGGCTCGCTGCAGGACGAGAGCGTCGTCTTCACACAGGAGCGCGTGTTCCGCGTGCTCTCCTACACGATCGTGCAGAAGGGTCCGAGCTTCCCGGTCCAGCTGGAAGGACGTCTCGACGTCAAGGGTCGGCGCGCCACGGTGCGCTCAAAGAAGGGCGACGAGGAGCCGCAGGAGCAGAGCGAGCGCATGGAGAAACTTCCCGCGGACCTGGCGAACGGCCTCGTGCTCACGCTGCTGAAGAACTTCCCGTCCGCGGCCGGCGAGCTGGTGGCTCACATGGTCGCGTTCACTCCGAAGCCCCGCCTGATCAAGCTCGTGATGACGCCGGCAGGAGTGGAACGCTTCGTGCTCGGCGGGACGGCCCATCGCGCGACACGCTATCGCGTGAAGCCGGAGCTCGGAGGGCTGACGGGAATCATCGCACCGCTGATCGGCAAGGAGCCGGAGGACGTGTTCGTCTGGATCATGGGCGGCACGGCGCCGGCCTTCGTGAAGTTCGAAGGATCGCTGTCCCAGGGCGGCGCGGTGTGTCGGATGGAGCTCGTCAGCCCGCGCTGGCCCGAGAGAAACGCCCCGGCCGCTGACGATTCACGGCGTTGAGGCCGCCGTGCGCGGCCATGCTCGGGCAATCATCTTTACCGAGTTGGGTTTGCAGGAGCTGGTCCGCTCCTTGCACTGGCCAGGTTCCGTGATGGACGGCCTGCACCGCGCCGACGATGTGTTGATGGTAGCCCTGCATGGGGTCGCGATCTCGACTGCCGAGGTCGAGCGCATCATCGCGCCGCTCGAGAACGACTTCCCACTGAAGAGCGTGCGCTGGATGTTTCCCAGGGCCCCCTGGCGTCCCGTCACGCTGCTCGGACGCTCCGCGCTCGCCTGGTACGACGTGCTGGCTTCGGATCGCAGCCGCATCGACGAGGCGGGGCTGGAGGCGGCCGCGCGTAGGCTGACCGATTTGATTGGTTCGGAGCGGAATGGGCGCCTCCGGCGCAGTCGGATCGTCCTGGCCGGATTCTCGCAGGGCGGCTCGCTCGCGCTTCACCTGGGCATGCGCCTCGGCGAGGTCTTGGCCGGCGTCGTGGCCATCTCGTCCGCACTACCGTCCCTCGGAACACTGCCCCCCAGCGGGCCGCAGAGTCCGCCGTTCTTCCTCGCTCATGGGCTGCTCGACCGCGTGGTCCCGTATTCGATGGGGCGGGACTCGATGCTCGCGCTTGTGGAGAAGGGCTATCGCATCGAGTGGCATTCCTACCTGACCGGCCATTGGATCAACGTGCGCTGTCTGCGTCACGTCGCGCGCTGGCTCGAGGACAGCGTCATTGGCTCCGCTGCGGCGCAATCTGCCACGGCTCGCCCCGGCCGGCGCGTCCGCGTGGCGACGGCCTGGAGTTCAGAGCTTTCAGCCTAGATGGCATGCGGGTTGCTCCTTGAGTACGAAGAGGTCCGGCCGGGGCTCCCGCTCTCGGGAGCTCCGGCCGCGCGCGGGCCCCTTCAACGCTCAGCGGCGAGCGTCGAACACGTCGCGCAAGACATCCGTGAGCGCGGTCGCGAGCGCTGGCATCACGCGCCGCCGATACGTCGGCGTGCGATCCTTGAACAGCAGCGCGCCCAGTCCCACGCCGGCTCCGAAGGCGAGGATCATGCTCGCGGCCGGGTTCTCGCGGCCGTAGCCGAGCGCATCGTCGTACCACCGGGAGGCGGCGCCGCGGGTCTTGTCGTAGGCGCGGGCGATCCGCCGGCGCGCCTCGCGCAGCTGTTCACTGCCGATGTCGCGCGCTTCATCCCGAAGGTCCTCCTTCGATGCTTCCCTTTCCAGCCTTTCCTGCATCGTCATCTCCTCCTTGCGCTCGATTTCGGTGCAGAAAACGTGCCGGCAAGGCACTACGCTGCGCTTGGGGATCGTCCTAGAAAGCCTGGCCGAGGCTGAAGAACCACTGCATCGGACGCTCGTCGGGCCGCTCCGAATCATGGCCCTGGTGCCTCCCGGTCAGGCCGTCGCCTCAGCCGGCAAGCCGCCGGCCAGGAGCGTCGGCAGCCGACGGTGCAGGAACCAGCGCTCGACCACGAGCCGCCGGCTCCAGAGCGGCGACTCGAGCAGCTTTGCGCCGACCCAGCTCCGCACCGCGCCTGGCACCAGACGGAACGGATCGAACAGACGCCGCGCGCCGAAGCGTGCCGTGATGCTGTGGCGGTAGGGTTCCAGCCTTTCCCGGGCGTAGTCGTCGCGCGCGGCGAGGATCGTCTGCGCTGCGAGCAGACCGGACTCGATCGCGGGGCCGATGCCCTCGCCGCTCTGCGGGTACGCCAGGCCTGCCGCGTCTCCCACGAGCAGCACGCCGTCGTCCACGAGGCGCCGGCGCGAGTCTTCGTAAAGCAGGTAGGCGTGGCCGGGCCAGCGCGACGACAGGTCCGCCGGGACGCGGCCGCGCGCGACCAGGCGATCCAGGAAGCTGCGCAGCTGGGCGCGGAAGCCTCGCCCTTCCCTCCGGCCGAAGCCGACGTTGAGGTAGTCTCCCTTTCGGAACGCCCATCCGTAACCGAGGAAGTCGCGACAGAAGAACAGCTCGGGCACCTCGGGGGCGACGCGGCAAGCGCCGCGCTGAGCGTCGTCCAGGCGCTGCTCCAGCTCCTGCGCGACCACAACCACCTCTCCTCGTCCCGCGCCGAGCCAGCGCGCGACCGGGCAGAAGTGGCCGCCGGCCCCGACGAGCAGCGGCGTCAGGATCCCGTCGTCGAGAACGAAGCCGCCCGCGACGCGACGCACGTTCGTCACCGCCGCGGCGCGGACGGCCGCGCCGGAGCGCCGGAGCAGGTAGTGGTCGAACTCGCAGCGCCGTACGCCGTAGCTCACGACCTCCTGGTAGCGGGCCTCCAGCTCGGGCCCTTGGAGGTGCGAGGTCCTCACACCGGTGACGCGCTGCAAGACGCGGCTCTCGGAATAGTCGGCGCAGTCGAGCTCGACGGCGGCCACAGCCTGGGGCGTCAGCCACCCGGCGCAGGGCTTGTCACGCGGGAAGCGCGCCCGATCGATCACGAGCACCTCCAGGCCCGCACGGCCGAGAGCCCAGGCGCAGGTGGAGCCCGCGGGGCCGCCGCCCACCACGACAGCGTCAAAGCTCCGCATGCGTGGCCTCGCGATAGAGTCCCGCTCGCGTCCAGGGCAGCTCGTTGTCCCGGCCGCGCGCGAAGCCGACCTGGAACAGCTGCAGCCAGCCCGCGGCGAAGGCCGCCTCCGAGCCCGCCAGGTAGAGCCTCCAGGAGCGCACGAAGGCGGGGTCGAACATCGCGGCGACGCGCTCCACGTTCCTCTCGAAGCGCGAGCGCCAGTGCTGGAGCGTGCGCACGTAATGGAGGCGCAGGTTCTCGAGGTCGAGCACCGAGAAGTCCCACGGCTCCAGCACAGCCGTCAGCACCTCGCCGGGCGTCGGCGGATAGGCGCCTGGAAAGATGCGCCGCTTCACCCAGGAGTTGAGCGCGAGCGGACGGTTGCGTCCGATGAAATGCAGCAATCCGCGGCCGTGCGTCGGATCCAGGCGCTCGTGGATGACACGGCCCAGCTCGCCGTAGTTCCGACGGCCTACGTGCTCCAGCATGCCGACCGAGACGAACGCGTCGAAGCGGCCACGCACGTTCCGGAAGTCGTCCTCCAGGAACTGCACCCGTTCCGAGAGCCCCTCCAGGGCCGCCTGCTCGCGCGCGTAGCGGACCTGCTCGTGCGAGACGTTGCACGCAGTGACGTGGACGCCGTAGCGTGCCGCCATGCGCCGCGCCAGCGCTCCCCATCCGCAGCCGGCCTCGAGGACCCGCTCCCCCGGGCGCAGCCGGAGCTTGCGGCATACGTAGTCCAGCTTCGCGAGCTGAGCCTCCTCGAGGCCCAGATCGGGAGACGCGAAGTACGCGCAGGTGTAGACCATGCGCTCGTCCAGCCACAGCCTGTAGAAGTCGTTGCCGAGGTCGTAGTGGTGCTGGGCCCTGCGGCGCGCGCGGCGCAGCACGTGGCCCGCGGCTCGCAGGCGCCGAAGCGGCTGCGGCGGGGACTGGGGCCAGCGCTCGAAGATGCGCACGAGGCCTTCGGCCAGGCTGCCCCGCACCTCGATGTCTCCGGCGGCGTACGCTTCACCGAACGAGCGGGCCGGACTCAGGGCCATGCGCAGGAGCGCCCCGAGGTTCCGCACGGCGACCGTGGCGCAGGGAGGCTCGTCGGAGAGCTCGCAGGCGATTCCGTTCCAGAGCTCGATCCGCAGCGGCACCGCGCCGACGAATCGCCGAAACCTCTCGACCAGCCACCGGGCGAGCGGCTGGAACGCGAGTCGACTCAGTTCGCCGGCTGCGGCCCCGCGCGTCGGAGAGATGGAACCCGTTACCATCGAGCCAGGTCGCACAATTCCCCGAGACCCGAATGAGCAAGCCACATGCCATGCTCACTGCCAAATCCGCCTGCGACGCTTCTTGCAGGGTTGGCCCGGCGTGAACGGTAACAGCCCCGCTTTCCTCGCGTGCTCGAACGTTCTGCCGCTCCGCCAGCCGGGCTTTGCGCGCCGGAACCACGCCTCCTTCAAGGGCCTGCTCGCGACCGTAGTGCGCCAGGCGTGCCACGAGTTGCGACTTCGTTGCTACCGGCGGGTGCGCTTCAGGTCACGCGCCCAGGACGAAGTGCGTCACGCCTACCGGGCGATGGAGGTGTGGGAGTTCGAAGGTCTGAACGCCCGCCAGGCCTGGTCCAACTGGAGGACGATCCCGCGCAACCTCGATGGTCGGGCTCCCGCGCGCCCGCTCCGCGCCCTCGACCTCTGCTGCGGCACTGGGCAGTCCACCGAGGTCCTGGCCTACTATCTCGCGCCGGGCTCGCGCCTGCTCGGTCTCGAGAACAGCCCGCGTTTCGTCGTCACCGCGCGGGCGCGTACCTACACGACGCGGAATGGCAACCCCGCCGTCGTCGAGTTCGGGATGCAGTCCGTGCTCGATACCTTCCGCGACAGCCTCGGAGAAGAGATCCCGGACGCGAGCGTCGACCTCGTCAACTCCAGCGGCGCGGTGGGCTGCCATTTCGCCGTCCGGGACACCGCCCTCCTGGCGCAGGAGGTGGCGAGGGTACTCCGGGGCGGAGGGCTGGCGCTCATCGATTCAGGTCGAGCGGGCACCAGCGAGCGTGAG
The DNA here is from genome assembly GCA_035251085.1 of Vicinamibacteria bacterium. GTDB lineage: Bacteria > Acidobacteriota > Vicinamibacteria > Fen-336 > Fen-336 > DATFEN01. The sequence continues at coordinate 5,231 of DATFEN010000022.1, forward strand.
CTGGTCGAGGTCTTCACGGCGCTCGATTTCCAGGCGATCCATCGCGCGCGCAGCTGCGCGCTGGACCGCTACACGCAGGTCTGCTTCCGCAAGCTCGCGTGATCGACGTGTCGGGATCGGCCACCGGGCTCTAGAAGAGGCCCGCGTCCCGCGAGGGCAAATCTACAAACCGCGGGTCCATGGGTTACACGTAGCTGAGACGCCGCCGGGCGGCGGCCGGTCGTGAACCGGCGCTCCACGACCGAAAAGCGGACCGGCGTGAGCGGCGGAATTGCCGGTCGTGGCACACGCCTTGCTGGATGGTCCATGCGATGCAGCGCCCAGGGAGCGGCTTCTTCCCTTCCGCCATGACCAAGATACGGCGACGGCCGGCCGAGACGGAAAGGTTCTATCGCGAAGTTCTTTTGTCCTTGAAGCATGGGCGCGTTCCGTTCATGGTCGGAGGCGCCTACGCCCTCGCGCATTACACCGGGGTCATGCGCGAGACCCAGGATCTCGACCTGTTTCTCGAGCGCCGCCATCTGAGCGCTGCGCTGGACGGCCTGTCCGCGATCAGCTGCCGTCGCGAGTTGACCTTCCCGCACTGGCTCGCGAAGGCCCGCCGAGGACGCAACGTCGTCGACCTCATCTTCAACTCCGGCAACGGCGTCGCCGCCGTGGACTCCACGTGGCTCTCTCACGCGGCGTCGGGGATGGTCCTCGGCGTTCGTGTGGACATCTCCCCCGTCGAGGAGATGATCTGGTCGAAGGCTTTCATCATGGAGCGGCGGCGCTTCGACGGCGCCGACGTCCTGCACCTGTTGCGCGCGCGGCTGGGACGATTGTCGTGGACGCGGCTTCTCGCCAGGTTCGACCGAAACTGGCCTGTGCTCCTCGCCCACCTCGTGCTCTTCGGCTTCGTCTACCCTCGCGCGGGCCAGCGGATACCCGCGGAGGTGATGAGGGATCTCGTCGCCCGACTGGAGCGGCAGCGCCGCGAGCCCGTCGTCGAGGACGGCCTGTGTCGCGGCACGCTCCTCTCCCGCGCCCACTACTTCGTGGACGTGGAGACGTGGGGGCTCGGCGACGTGCGCCTGGGTCCGGAGACGAACATGACCCAGGAGGACATCGAGCGGTGGACGGCCGCCGACGGCCGACACTGAGCCCCCCGCGAGATCGGAACACACCGATCGGCTCGTGGAGCGCGTCGTATGCGCCCGAGGCCAGCGGCTCCCGCTGGCCTCACCCCAGAAGCGCGTTCCGCCCGCTGGAGCGGCGCTCATCGAAGCGCCACAGCCCGGCTCGCCGCGCGACCTCGAAGGCCGCCTCCATTTCGCTCGGGTGCGGCCTGCGCCCGATCTCGGCATAGCCCGGCCGGCCGTCGCGCGCGATCTCGCCCACGCGGTACTCGGGCCGATACTGCCCCATCACGTTGACGTAGGTGTCGGGCGAGATCTCGCGTGCGAGCCAGTCGAAGATGGCCGCGGCCTCATCCTCGTGCCCCGGCATGACCAGATGGCGAACGAGGACGCCGCGACGGGCGAGGCCATCGGGTCCGAAGCAGAGCGGACCAACCTGCCGGTGCATCTCGTGGATCGCAGCGCGCGCGCGCTCCGCATAGTCCTTCGCGAGCGCGAGGCGTAGCGACGTCTCGGGCCGCCAGAACTTGAAATCGGGCATGTAGACGTCCACCAGCCCGTCCATCAGGCGCAGCGAGGCGAGCCCGTCGTAGGCGCTCGTGTTGTAAACGATCGGCAGGCGCAGCCCCATCGGGATCGCCTCGGCGATCGCCTCGACGAGCTGCGGCGCGACGTGCTCCGGCGTGACGAAGTTGATGTTGTGACAGCCCTGCTCCTGGAGGTCGAGCATGAGGCGCGCGATGCCGCAGGCGTCCAGCTCCTGCCCCGCGCGGCGCTGCGATACCTCCCAGTTCTGGCAGAACACGCAGCGCAAATTGCACAGGCTGAAGAAGATGGTCCCGGAGCCCCGCCAGCCGCGCAGACAGTCCTCCTCGCCGAAGTGCGGGAAGGCGCTGGCGACGACAGCATGGCGACCGGTGTGACAAGCCCGCGTCTCGTTCTGGAGCCGGTTGCACCCGCAGTTGCGCGGGCAGGCGCGGCAGTCCTCGAGCTCCTTGAGCGCCGCCTCAACTTTGTCCTTGATCTCTGCCCGGCTCGTGCGACGATACGCGGGCTCGAAGTCGACAATACAGAAGCTGGGCTGGTGGTGGCGGGGATCGGAGTTCATCGGATCCAATCCTACGCGTGTTTGAAAGTTGTCCTTGACAGGTACTGTAACGATAGGGGTTAATTGACGGTCTCTTAAACATCCATATCCAACGTGAATTTTCGGCAGGGGGACCCTCCTGTGACCGACGCCGACGCCTACGCGATCCCGCGCAGGGAGGAGCGCGTCACCCTTCTGCTCCCCGTCCAGGTACGCACCTACTCGCCCAAAGGCGCCCCGCTGGAGGAGGAAGCCTTGATGCAGGACGTCTCCGCGGGCGGCATGGCGTTCCGCAGCCACCTGCCGCTGCGGAAGGGCCAGGTGGTGCAGCTCGAGGCGCCCGTTCCCAAGACGCTCCGGCAGTTCGCTCGCGACGCGGACAGCTACACCATCTTCGCGATCGTCCGAAACATCCTGGTCGACGACGACGGGTGCCGCATCGGAGTGATGTTCTTCGGCAAGGAGCCCCCTCGCGGCTACGACCGAAACCCCTCGGCGCGCTACCTGCTGCCCAGCGATCTGAAGGCCGACAAGCAACCGGGGAAGCGACCGATCCCAGAGCCGGAGCTTCCCGTCGATCCGGACGGCAAGCGGCATCACGAGCGCTACGACGCCTCCGTCGACGTGGAGCTGTTCCTGGTCGACGAGTGGGGTGCGCTCCTCGACGACGAGCGCACGGTCACGGAGAACCTGAGCGTCGGCGGCGCGCGCGTGCTCTCCAGCCACGCGTTCGCCGTCGGCGACATCATCGTGGTGCGCGAGGTCGGCGGTCCGTTCAAGGCGCGGGCCCAGGTCGTGGGCAGCTCCCTCGGCCCCAACCAGGCGCGACGCCTGAATCTCAAGTTCCTGGACTCCTCCGGATCTGTGCATCTCGTCCAGAAGCACTGAGGCCCGACCCGCTAGAATTGCGAGGGGGTGCGACCCGACGATCTCGTCGCGATCACGGCCGCCGGCCTCCACTGTCCCTCGGGCGGCTTCCACGTGGACCCGTGGGGACCCTCGGAACTGGCGCTCGTCACTCACGCCCACCGGGACCATGCACGGCCGGGCGCCTCGCGGTACGTCTGCGCCGAGGCCTGCGCTCCCCTCCTCCGCCACCGTCTCGGTCCCGAGGTCTCCGTGCGGGGCGTGCGTTATGGCGAGCGCCTGGCGCTCGGAGCCACGATCGTCTCGCTGCACCCGGCCGGCCACGTCCTCGGCTCGTCGCAGGTGCGCATCGAGCAGGACGGCCGCGTCTGGGTCGTCTCTGGAGACTACAAGCGCGCACCCGATCCGACCTGCGAGCCCTTCGAGCCGCTGCGCTGCGACGTCTTCGTCACCGAGGCGACCTTCGCGCTGCCCATCTATCGCTGGAGCGAGCCCGCCTCGGTCGTCGCCGAGATCCACGACTGGTGGCGGTCCAACCCGGAGCGGCCCTCGCTCCTGTTCGCGTACGCGCTCGGCAAGGCGCAGCGGGTCCTGGCCGAGCTCGGGTTCCTCACGGACCGGCCGGTCCTCACCCACGGCGCGGTCGAGTCCATCGTACGCCTCTACCGGGATGCGGGCGTTGCGATGCTGCCGACCGAGCCGCTCGCCGAGGCGCCCAAGAAGAGCGATCTCGCAGGCGCGCTGATCCTGGCTCCGCCCTCCGCGCGCGCGACGCCCTGGATGCGCCGCTTCGCCGCGGCCGAGACGGGCCTGGCCTCGGGCTGGATGCGCGTGAGGGGGCCGCGGCGGCGCCAGGGCTTCGACCGGGGCTTCGCTCTGTCGGACCACGCCGACTGGCCAGCGCTGCTCCAGACGATCGACGAGACCGGCGCGCGTCGCGTCGTCGTCACACATGGCTACGCGGAGGAGCTGGCCCGCTTCCTGCGCGAGAGCGGCTTCGAAGCCGAGGCGCTCGCCACGTCGTTCGAGGGCGAGGCCGACGCGTGAAGCGTTTCGCAGCACTCTACGAGGCCCTCGACCGCACGACATCGACCAACGTCAAAGTCGACGCGCTGGCCGCGTACTTCTCGGCTGCACCCCCGGGCGACGCTGCCTGGGCGTTGTATTTCCTGACCGGCCGGCGCCTCAAGCGCTTGCTGCCGTCGCGCGTGCTGTGGGAGCTGGTGCGAGACGTCAGTCGCCTTCCGGGCTGGCTGCTCGAGCACTGCTACGCCGCGGTCGGCGACTTCGCTGAGGTCGCCGCGCTGCTGCTGGCACAGCCGGCCAGCGAAGGCGCGGACTCGCCCCTCGAGACCTGGGTCACCGAGCGCATCCTTCCGCTGCGGTCTGCGGAGCCCGAGGAGCAGCGCGCGGCGCTTCTCGCGGCCTGGGACTCGCTGGGCGCGCGCGAGCGCCTCGTCTTCAACAAGCTGGTCACGGGCGAATTCCGCGTGGGTGCGGCGGCCACGCTCGTGCTCCGCGCGCTCGCCCGCGTCGCCGGCGTTCCCCCGAGCGTCATGGCGCATCGGGCGATGGGCGACTGGGAGCCCTCCGCCGCGACCTTCACCGGCTTCCTGTCCGGGGCAGCCGGCTCTCCGCTCCAGCCCTATCCGTTCTTCCTGGCGGCCCCGCTCGAAGACCCCGTCGAGACCCTGGGAGATCCGTCCGAGTGGCTGGTCGAGTGGAAGTGGGACGGCATCCGCGCGCAAGCGCTTCGCCGCGGCGGCGAGACGCATCTCTGGTCGCGCGGCGAGGAGCTGGTCACGCCGCGCTTCCCCGAGGTCGTGAGGAGCCTGGCCGCGCTTCCAGACGGAACCGTGCTGGACGGCGAGATCCTCGCTTGGCGCGACGGCGCGCTTCCCTTCTCAGTGCTGCAGCGACGCATCGGCCGCCTCGCCGTGACGCCGAGGATGCAGCGCGAGGCGCCGATCGTGTTCGTGGCCTACGACCTGCTCGAGGAGCAGGGAGTAGACGTGCGCGACCGGCCGCTGGCGGAGCGCCGGCAGAGGCTGGAGACCCTGCTGGCGAGCGTGTCGGGTGCCGTGCGCCTTTCCGAGCGCGTGGCAGCCACGTCGTGGGCGGAGCTGAAGGCCGCGCGCGACGCCTCGCGCGCCAAGGGGGTCGAGGGCCTGATGCTGAAGCGGCTGCCCTCGCCCTATGGCGCCGGCCGCAAGCGCGGGGACTGGTGGAAGTGGAAGATCGAGCCGTTCACGGTCGACGTGGTGATGACCCAGGCGCACCCGGGCCACGGCAAGCGCGCCAGCCTGTTCACCGACTACACGTTCTCGGTCTGGGACGGCGACATCCTGGTGCCGGTGGCGCGCGCCTACTCCGGCCTCACCGACCAGGAGATCCGCGAGCTCGACCGCTGGATCCGCGCCCATACCATCGAGCGTCACGGGCCGACGCGCAGCGTCGAGCCGAGCCAGGTGTTCGAGCTGGGCTTCGAGGCGATCGCCCGATCCACCCGCCACCGCTCCGGCATCGCCATGCGCTTCCCCCGGATCCTGCGCTGGCGAACCGACAAGCCGGCGGGTGAGGCCGACCGCATCGAGACGCTGCGCGCGATGCTGCCGCCCGAGCCGGAGCGGCCGCGAGGGCCGCAGCAGGGGCGATTGCCCTTCGAGGATTGAGCTCTTCGCCTAGCGCCGGAATCTTCCGCAGCCCACGACGCCCCAGCGATGAAGCAGGAAACGCGCTGCGGTCCAGAGCGTGCCGAGGCCGTACACGACGCCCGTCCCGAACCCGACCGAGGACGCATCCTCGAAGTAGCGCGTCGTGACCGGCACCTCCACCACGGGCAGCTCGAAGTGGACGGCCTGGAAGATCACCTCGGTGTCGAAGACGAAGCCGTTCGAGTTGCGCAGGAAGGGGACGGTCTCGAGGAAGCGCCGGCTGTACGCGCGATAGCCGGTGTGGCATTCCGTGAAGCGCCGGCGCATCACCGCGTTCTCGACGGTGGTCAGGAACCAGTTCGCGACGCGCTTCCAGAGCGGCATGCCGCCCGCTTTCGCGCCGCCGGGCGTCAGCATCCGCGAGCCGAGCACCATGTCGGCGCGGCCCTCCTGGATCGGCTTCACCATGTCCGGGATGATGCGGGGATCGTATTGCCCGTCGGGGTGGAGCATCACCACGATCTGCGCGCCGTCGCGGAGCGCCTCCATGTAGCAGGTCTTCTGGTTGCCGCCGTACCCGACGTTGTGGGGATGACGGATCGCCTTGAGGTTCAGGCTGCGAGCCAGGCGGGTCGTGTCGTCCCGGCTGTGGTCGTCCACCACGACGATCTCGTCGTAGTAGCCCTCCGGGATCGCGCGAAACGTCTCCTCCAGCGTCTTCTCGGCGTTGTAGGCGGGCATGACGACGACCACGCGCGGTCTTCCAGCCGCGCCCGCCGGCTCCGGCGCGCTGTTCATGCGGCGCGTATCTTATTTCATCCGTGCTAGGCTCCGCGCGTGTTGGCGGAGCGCCTCCTCGAGCGCCGGCTCGTGATCTTCTCGGGCAAGGGCGGCGTCGGCAAGAGCGTGGTGGGCGCGGCGCTCGCGCTGCTCGCAGCCGAGCGCGGCAAGCGGGTGTTGATGGTCGAGGTCGACGCGCCCCTCGGGGCCGCGCGCTACCTCGGCGCGCGGGCCTCGGGCCCGACCCCCACCGAGGTGCTTCCGAACCTGTTCACCGTCAACCTCGTTCCGCGCGACGTGATGGACGAGTACGTCCGTCGGACCGTGCGCGTCGGGTTGTTCGTGCGGCGGATCCTGAAGAGCCCGATCTACGCCCGCTTCTTCGCCACGGCGCCCGCCCTCAAGGAGCTGATGGTGCTCGGCAAGGTGATGGTGCTCGAGGACGAGCGCGAGCGGTTCTCGCGCCGTCCGACGTGGGACCTCGTCGTCGTGGACGCGCCCGCCACGGGCCACGGCCTCTCCTTCCTCAAGGTTCCTGTCGCGGCCTCCGCCGCCATCCCGATCGGCCCGGTCGGCGCCAACGCGCGCCGCATCCTGGCGCTGCTGCGCGACGCGAGGCGGTCGACGCTCGTTGTGGTGGCGATCCCGGAGGAGATGGCCGTGGTCGAGGCCGCCTGGTTCCACGCGATGGCCACACGTGAGGTCGGCCTCGACTGCGCCGGCGTGGTCCTGAACGCCGCCCACGAACGCCGCTTCACCAACGAGGAGGAGGCCCAGGTGCTCCGCCTCACCAGGGACGCGGCCGCGGGTCGGCTGGCGCGCGAAGTGGAGCTGAGCGATGCCCTGGTCGCCGCACGACGGCACATCCGGCGTCGGAAGCTCACGAGCTTCTACGAAGCCCGGCTGAAGCGCTCGCTGAAGGAGCCCCTGGTCTCGCTGCCGTTCCTGTTCGCCGACCCCTTCGGCCTCGGGGAGGTCCGCGCCCTGGCGGCGCGCCTGGCCGCGGCCTGATGGCCGCGGCCCGCCC